>CAZAWR010000007.1:0-1399 GCA_964488865.1 uncultured Polyangiaceae bacterium
CCCCAATCCGCCTTGCGCTTCGCGCTCGGCCTTCGCTTGATTAGGGACTAGGAACGCCCGTCAGGAGGTGGGTTCGCGTCCGAGCAAGCTCGCGTGTACTTTCCAGAAGACCGTCTGCCGATCACACGGCTGATTCCGATGGGAATCCAGCACGTGGTGGCCATGTTCGGCGCGACCGTGCTCGCCCCCATCCTGATGGGGTTCGACCCGCAGGTGGCCCTCTTCTTCTCGGGCATCGGCACGCTCATCTTTCTGACCATCACGCGGTTCAAGGTCCCGAGCTACCTCGGGTCGAGCTTCGCCTTCATCGGCCCCGTGCTCGCGGTGACCGCGGGAGACGCTACCCGCATTCCGGACGCGCTCTTCGGCATCGCAGGCGCTGCGGTTCTCTACGGGGTCGCCGCCGTAATCACGCTCCGCTGGGGACCGGCCTGGATCGACAAGCTCATGCCCCCGGTCGTCACCGGAACGGTCGTGGCCCTCATCGGGCTCAACCTCGCATCGTCAGCGGTCTCCAACGCCATCAACGCCACATTCACCATCGCGACCCCGGCGGACCGCATCCACCTGCTCGTCGCCACCGTGACCTTCCTCACCTCGAGCATCGTCGCCGTGTACCTGCGGGGCATCCTCCGCTTGCTGCCGATCCTCATCGGCGTCCTCGTGGGCTACGCCCTGTCGGCAGCGCTCGGACAGCTCGACCCGGAGGCAATGACCCGCCTCGGCCAGGCCGCATGGGTGGGCCTCCCTCCCCTGCAAACACCACATCCGAACCTCGGCGCATTGCTCGTCATCAGCCCCGTGTTCGTCGTCCTGGTGGCCGAAAACAAAGGACACATCGCCGCCATCTCCGGCTACATGAACCGCGACCTCAACCCCATGCTCGGCCGCGCCTACCTCGGCGACGCCATCGCCACCTTCGTCTCGGCCCTCGGCGGCGGCACCCCCCAGACCACCTACGCGGAGAACATGGGCGTCATGGCCATCACACGCGTCTACAGCGTGTCGGTGTTCGTCGTGGCCGCTTTCGTGGCCTTGTTGCTCGGTATCTGCCCGAGGTTTGGCGCCGCGATCCTCTCCATCCCGCCCCCCGTCCTCGGCGGCGTCTCCCTCGTGCTCTACGGCCTCATCACCCTCATGGGCGTGAAGATCTGGCTCGATGCCAAGGTCGACTTCTCGAGCCAGCGGAACCTCATCGTCGCCGGCGTCTCCCTCGTCGTCGCCACCGGCCTGGGCGTGAAAGGCCTCACCGTGGGCTCCCTGAACCTGGCAGGCATCGCCCTCGGCACCGTGCTCGCTCTGGCCCTCAATCTGCTGATGAGCATCGGCGCACCGAAAAGCGAAACGCACAAAGAAGGGTGAATTCGAACGCGGGGTTCCGTTCGCGAACGGAGCACGA
>CAZAWR010000007.1:1499-166880 GCA_964488865.1 uncultured Polyangiaceae bacterium
GCACAGCACGAGCACAGCACGAGCACAGCACGAGCACAGCACGAGCACAGCACGAGCACAGCACGAACGGAGTGGACGAGCGCACCGGTACAACTCGACACGTCGAGTCGAGCGTAGAACACGGCAACGCCGTGCCGGGGGTCGCCGTGCCGGGGGTCGCCGTACCGGGGGTCGCCGTGCGGGGCATCGCCGTGCGGGTCGCCGTGCGGGTCGCCGTGCAAGCATCGCCGCGCAAGCATCGCCGCGCAAGCATCGCCGTGCGGGCACCGAACGGTCCAAAGCCCGAGTCAGAGCGGGAAAGTAACCTTCGCGGGCGTCTGCCCCGGCGACGGGTACGTCCCTGACCGAAGCACCTTGATCAGGCAGTCGATGGCCGCAGCGCCCTCCTTGCTCGGTGGGGTCACGTCGACCGCCATCATCTTGCCGATCTCCGTGGGACCGTCCTTGCTGCCCTCGGGTGCGGGGCGCATCAGCGTGCCGACGTAGGCGGTTGCGGTGAACGTCCCGGTGACCCCTGCCTTGCACTGCTCGATCGGTTCCGCGAGCTCGCCCACCGCGGAAGCCACCTGGTGAGCCTCCCACGTCGTGGGCTGGTTCACTCCGGCCTGGGGCGAAAACGTCATGTTCGACTGGATCTTCCCGAGCTTCCCCCCGACGGGCGCCGGCCAGGTCTTCTTGCGCAGAACGTCGAGCATGCAGACAGAGATGTCATGGTCGCCAAGGTCGGACTTCTCCATGTGGGCGTGCACCACGGCCCCGGAGGCATCCACCTCGAGATAGAAGTACACGGCCCCCGCGAGGTAGGGCATGCCCTGGCTGCCTTCCTCGAGACAAGTGCCCAGCGCGTCGTAGGTGGAGGAGAAGACTCTCGCGACCTTCTCTTCGTTCATGCCGCCGTACTCGGCGCCGAACGACGGCTGGTCCGCGGCCGGCTTTGCTCTGCCCGAGGACGTCTCGTCAGACGCGGGCGCGCTCGCAGCCGGAGTCGACGGCGTCGAACCGGATGCGCCGCATCCGGCGAACACGTACGACAGAACAACGCACAGGTAGGAGGCAACGAGGGATCGTCTCATGGACGGCGGACTGTACCATGGGTGTTGCTGGGTTCCTTCGGCACTTGCCCCAACGCCCGTGTCGACCGTTCCTTTTTTGAGCCGCGCCCCGCCCCACGCGACACAGCCCTGGGTAAAGGTAATTCCTGACTCGTACTTGAGAGACGCAAATCATTCACGGAGGTCTCGATGCGCATTCCTTCAGCCGGTCTTCGTTGCTTCGCAGCCACATGCCTCGCCGCCTTGCTCGCCGTTCCCGCATGCGGCGGGTCCGACGACGACGTCGATAGCAACCCGGGAGGCAATGTGGGAGGTACCGGGGGATCCGATGGCGGCGTCACCGAGGATGGCGCAGCGGGGGACAGCTCTCTCGGAGGTACCGGGGGAACGGGCGGCACCACAGACAGCGGGTCCTGCCTGCCCACAGGTGAAGTCTGCGAGGCCCCCGAAGACTGTTGCACGAACAACTGCAAGGACGGCATCTGCGTGGGCGACACCGGGCTCTGCTACGGGGTCGGATTGGAATGCAAAGCGTCAGCCGAGTGCTGCTCGGGACGCTGCGAGGAAACGCCCAGCGGCATGGTGTGCGTGACAGGCGGCTGCACAGGCACCGGAGACCCGTGCACCCTCGCCACCGACTGCTGCAGCCTGTCTTGCGTCGAGGGGGCCTGCACCGACGGCCCCAGCTGCGCGATCGTCGGGGCGGATTGCTCCGTAGACACGGACTGCTGCAGCAACGACTGCGAAGGCGGGAAGTGTGCCTCGGCAGGGTCAACCTGCGTGCCCGCGGGGGAGGCCTGCAGCGGCGACGCGGCTTGCTGCTCCGGCAAGTGCGAAGACATCGACGGTGCCATGCGCTGCGTGGTCGTGTCCGTATGCCGCGGGGGTGGAGAGCTGTGCTCGACCGGCGGCGACTGCTGCAGCGGCGTCTGCGGCGCGGACGGCCTGTGCCCCACGCTCACGGAGTGTCAAACCGCAGGGGAGCCCTGCACGGGCTACCACGAGTGCTGCTCGGGGGTCTGTGCGGACCCTGGCACATCAGTTCCCATCTGCCAGTTCGTCAGCGGGTGCCGTCCCATTGGCGAGATCTGCTTGGAGAACGACGATTGCTGCTCCGCCAGCTGCCTCGAGGTCGGCACGACAGGCGTGAAACGCTGCACCAAGCCCGGCGGCTGCATGGCTGCCGGCGAGGTGTGCGGAATGGGTCAGGCGACGAACTGCTGCCCGTCGGGCCCGGGGGGCGGGACCGAGCTTTGCGACGAGACGGTGCTCGGCATCACCCGCTGTTTCGGAGAGGGCACGCTCGACGAGTGCCTGCCCGACGGGAGCGCCTGCTCGTTCGGGGACGAGTGCTGCAACGGGCTCTGCCTGCCGGACGCGGATGGCGAGCTTCACTGTGGGTCCGAATGCGTCCCCCTGGACGGCGCCTGCCAAGCGGACGGTGACTGCTGCGACGGCATCTGCGTCCAGGGCTCATGCGAGCCGAACTACGCGGACTGCGTTCCCATCGGCGGCAAATGCACGAGCAACGACGACTGCTGCGGTGGGTACTGCAACACGGCCGCAGGCGTGTGCGGCACGTTGATCAAGTAGGTCGAGAAAGCACAGCGGGACAAGCCACAGAGGGCGCAGGGAGCGCAGAGGCAGAACTCCCCGTCTCCTTCTCTGGCTTCTGTGACCTCTGTGGTTCGAGGGAGCGGCACCGTGTGACGAAAGCAACCACACGGAACGATTCGATCCTTCCTGCGCACGATCTGTGCACACCTTCGGGCGGCACAAGGATGGTATTTCGCGGATTTTCCTGCGTTGCTGGGTGGCCACCAACTTGCAGGCTTCGAGGGGTCCACTTGACGGGAGGACTGCCATGAAGCGCGCGAACGGATGGGTGTTGGGTCTCGGGATCGCATCCCTTGCGGCCGTAGCTTGCGGCAGTACCGGCGACGACAGCTCCAGCGTTGGCAACAGCGCCGGCGGCGGCTCCTCGGACGCCGGAACGTCGAAGGAAGCGTCCACGCAGTACGATGGAGGAACAGGGGGGCCCAGCCTGCCGGACGGAGGCAGCGGCGGCAGCACGTGCCCGGGAGAATGCGACGAGGAGCAGACCGGCGCGGGGACGACGGACCCGTTCACGCCCGAGCAGAACGAGAGTTCCAACGTGGTCACGGACGACGATGGCGCGCTGGTCCTCGACCGCTCCGGGTCGCGAAGCCCCAGCCTCATCTGGATCGCCAACAGCCCGGACAACTCGGTCTCCAAGGTCGACACCACCACGTTCGAGGAGCTAGGCCGATACAAGTCGGGAGCAGGCGACCCCTCCCGCACGTCCGTCGACGCCGTGGGCGATGTGTACGTGGGCAACCGTGGGGGAAAGAGCCTCACGAAGATCTCGGCCGGGGCGGACAAGTGCCCCGACACCAACGGCGATGGGGTGATCACGACGTCGACGGGTCCTGGTGACGTGCTGCCCTTCGGGCAGGACGACTGCATGCTCTGGCAGACGCCGCTGGGCGAAGACATCCGCGGCGTCGCGGCGCAGGACATCATGCGAGAGGTGATCGTGGACCCGGACCTGCCCGCCCAGATCGAGGTGAAGCGCTACGTGTGGGCCGGGGGGTTGCACGGCAAGGTCTACAAGCTCGATGGCGACACGGGCGCGATCCTGCTCACGACCGACTCCCCCACGCCGATCTACGGGTTGGCACTCGACGGCCATGGGCAACTGTGGATGACGGGCGGGGGCGGGGGCGGGAACCTCGGCCGCATCGACACGACCGTGTGCGTCGACGACGCCAGCTGCAATGTGCAAACCTGCACGGATCAATGCCAGAACGGCCCCGTGCAGAACGGCATGTACGCCGCATCCTGCACCGCGGCCTGCGACACGGCCGTCAAGCAGCGCATCGACATGAGCGACGGCACCTATGGCATCACGGTGGACTTCGCGCAGCGGGTGTGGCTCGGCGGCGGGACGGGAATGAAGCGCTACGACCCGGCGGCTCCCGAGGCCTCGCGCCTTGCGGGGACTAGCCACGGGTTCACCCACGGGGTCACGGCCGACGCCAAGGGGTTCATCTGGGGTGCGGTGGGAGACTCCGTCATGCGCATGGACGGCGACACCATGGAACACCAGCCCTTCGCCGTGCCCCATGCCAAGGGCATGGCGGTCGACCGCGACGGGAAGATCTGGGTGATCTCTCGCCAGCAATCCGCACACGTCATCGAGCCCGGACCGACCCTGCTCGAAGCCAACGTCATCCCGGATGCCGTGACCGGAC
This sequence comes from uncultured Polyangiaceae bacterium, assembly GCA_964488865.1. Taxonomy (GTDB): domain Bacteria; phylum Myxococcota_A; class Polyangia; order Polyangiales; family Polyangiaceae; genus MWCO01. The sequence continues at coordinate 5,827 of CAZAWR010000007.1, forward strand.
TCGTGCAACCCTATACCTACTCGGACATGACCGGGCTCCAGGCCACCCTCGCCAAGAACGACCCAGGGTACTATCGCGAAGTCTTCGAAGGCTGTGAGGAGGGCTCTCCCACCACGTGGGTGACCTTGAGTTGGGACACGGAAACGCCCCAGGACACCTCCGTGATGTTCCGCGCCCGCTCCGCCGCAACCGTCGCCGACCTCGCCTCCGCGAAGTGGGTCACGTTAGCCACCATCCCCTCCGACCTGTCCCCCACGAACATCGGTCCCAAGTTCGCCATGCAAGGCGCGACGCTCGAGCGGTTCCTCGAAGTCGAGGTCTGGCTCTCCGTGGCAACCGCCGACCCCACCGGACTGCTCACGCCTCGCGTCAATAGCTTCTCCGTCGTCCACGGGTGCCCCCCCGTCGTCAACTGACACCTAACCTTCAGCCACACCCGCCCAGCGCGCACGTCTGCCCGGGCGCACACGGCTGCTCACAGCCACCGCAGTTCTTCTCGTCGGTCATGACGTCCACGCACGCATCCACACAGACCGTCAATCCCGAGGGGCAGACACACTCGCCCCCTTGACACGACGCCCCCCACGGACAGTTGCGACCGCACGATCCGCAGTTGTTCGGGTCCGTCTCGAGCTTGACGCAAGCCCCGCCGCAGCGGGCCTCCCCCACCGCGCACTCGAACACGCAAGCCCCCCCACTGCACACCCGCGCGTGAGGACACCGGTTCCCGCACAACCCGCAGTGATCCGGGTCCGACGTGACATCGACGCACACCCCATCGCATCTCGTCATCCCCGAAGAGCATGAGCACCCCCCCTCGATACAGGATTCACTCAGCGGACATGCGTGTCCGCACCCACCGCAGTGGCTCGGATCGACGGACAGATCCACGCAAGCGCCGTAGCAAGTCTCCAGACCACCCGAGCACGTGAACGAGCATGTACCTTGGTCGCACACCTCCGTGCCCCCGCAAGCGCTCGTGCAGTCCCCACAGTGGACCGGGTCCGATGCGAGGTCCACGCACACGCCGTCGCAGTACGTCTCGCCACCTGGACAGCGGCAAGCACCCTGCAGGCACGAAACACCCGCGGGGCAGGCGACGCTGCAATCGCCACAATGCGCTGCGTTCGACGTGACGGACGTGCAGGTTCCGGCGCAGCAGAGTTGTCCTGGTCCGCACGCGTTCCCGCAGGAACCGCAGTGCAGCGAGTCTTGGGTCAGGTCAACGCAGGAGTCGTCGCAGTAGCTTTCCGAAGAGCAAGCCGCCGCGTCGCCTGCCCCCGCTGGCGCTTCGATGGCCGTCACGGTTTGCTCGCCGCAGGCCAGGGGCAAACACGAGAGGAGCAGCCACGGGATGACAGGAAGCGAAGGCTTCACCATGACACCCCCAGCGCCGACAGCCCGAAGTAACCAGCACGGCCGGCCGAACCGTCCTCGGAACCCGCCATCTTGACGACGGGGCGAGACGCGAGGATCCACGTTCCCGCTTCGACGGCAACGAAGAAGGGGTCGGAGACGGTGGCCTCCACGCCGCCCGCGACCTCGAGCAGCCCGGACCAGGCCTGGTTGGACGCGGAGCGATAGGGCGCATTGGCGTTTCCCCGCACGCCGAGCCGGTACGCCCCGAGGCCGGCGGCAAGATAGGGCCGAGCGAACGTCTCGGCGCCGGAGAGCGGGGACCACCCCACGCGAAGAGACAGCTGTTCCTGGTCGACATTCACAGAGCCCGATTCGGCCTCGATGGTGGAAACCGCGGGTCCGGAGAGCCGGACCGCCCCGAGCCAATTGTCCTCCCGCCTCACCAGCGTGACGCTCGGCCCCACGGCCCAGGGCAGGCTCCCGTGCCCCACGAGGACGGGCCCGACCGAGAGCATCGTCCACGACGCTTGTCGCTCGACGCTCGCGGGGCGAGGGGACGGCGCGGGCTTGGGTGCCGCCCGTGGTGAGGACGTGGCTGCCGCCCGTTCCGCCTTCGGCCCGTCGCCCACCGGCTCGACAGGAGCGGGAGGCACGGCAACGGGCGTCTCGAGGGCGAGCACCGAAGCGCGCACCTGCTCGGCGGCCCAGATGGCGAAGACCGCCGCGCCCTCTGGGGTCGCCGCCGCCTTGCGGATGGGCGTCACCACCTCCCGCCCCGTCGCCTCGTCCTTCACCCACACGGTCCCGTCGATGCCGTCATCGTCGACATGCACCGAAACCACCACCACGGCTCCCGTCCGCTTCGCGATGCTTCGGAGTCTCCCGCGCTCCGCCGTCCCCTCCACCGGCACGGTGACGACCTCGTGTCCCGCGCCGGCCAGCTCGACCCGCAAGCGTTCCTCGGCGCGAGAGGACGCGTCCGTGGCATCCTCCGGCACCACGAGCGCGACGCGCATGTCCGCCGCAGCTTGCCCCGCCGTCAGCCCGACCAGGCCGAAGACGACCGCAAGCAGCCTCAATCCCCGACCATGTCGCGAGCCACAGCCGCGTAAGGGCCGCTCGGGAACTGCTTCAGATACGCTTCGGCTGCTCGTCGTGCCGCCTCCTGGTTGCCGCTTCGCTTCCACGCTACCATGCGTCGCCCTTGCGCCTCAGGGGCAAACGACCCGCCGGGGGCCTCCGAAAGGTACCGGTCGTACCAGGGAATCGCGGACGCCGGGCTCCCGCCGTCATCGCTCATCCTTCCCAGAAGAAACGCGGCCGACGCAGCCCGTGCCGAGCCCGCGAAACGACCCCGCACGGCCAGCAGCGCGCGTCGTGCATCGGCCCCTCGGCCGGTGACCCGCGCCGCATCCGCAAAGGCCCAGAGATCTCCGAGGTCCGCCCCCTGGAGCACCGCATCGACCCCCCGCGCGTCAGCCTCCTGCACGATCCTGGCGAACTGACCCCGCGCCGCCAGCGCAGACCACGTCTCCGGAGCCTTCGCAACCGGCTCGGAAGACGCAACCGCTCCCACAGGTTCCCTGACCGCGGTCGCAGCGGCCACCGCGCTCGGTGCGGAAGGCGGTGGCTCGCCCAGGGAAACGGTCGAACCAGGAAGAGCTTCGGGGGCAACCTGGTCAGACGGGCCCGTCGAAGCGGAAGGAACCGCCTCGGGCGCTGGCGGCGCCTTGTGCCGCGGGTCCCGCACGAGAAAGTGCTGCTCACCGCTCAGCTCCACCCCTTGGTCGATTCCCGGTCCCTGCACCAGGACGGCACCCCGACGCATTTTGACCTCGAACGTCCCCGTCGCGGCATCCCATCCGACCGTGAACGCCGTACCCCGAACGGTGACCGAGTACGGCCCCGAGACCACCCGCCACGAAGCCTCCGGGTGAGGCTCGATCTCCAGGTGCGCGGTCCCTGCTTCGAGCACCAGCGTCGCCCCCTTGGGCGTGGTCTGGGCGATCCGGGCGCGCGACGACGGTTCGAGCGTGATCCGGCTGCCTTCGGCGAACCGAAGGACCACGGGCTCCGTTCCCAGGGGTGCGAGGTACGTCCCGGGATCTCCGCTCGCTTCACCCACGACCGTGTAGGCAAGCGTCGCAGGGCTCTCCGGGCGCAGCGCCACCCAGCCGAATACCGCCAGGACCAGGAGCGCCACGGCAAACGCTGCCATGCGAGGCCGCGAAAACACCGCCGGTCTCGCGCCGAGCCGATCCACGAGTCGCTGTCGGGCTCTGGCCTGCGCCCCGGGGGGAAGGGGCGCATCGACGCAACGTCGGACGAGGTCACCGGCCACACGGGACGAGGGAGGAGTCATGCGGACCTCCGCGCCAGGTCAATCAGTTCACGCAACGTGGGGTCCGCTTGGGCGATGGCCTCGAATCGCGACTCCGCGCGCGAAAGCCGCCGCTTGATCGTCGCGAGCGAACAGCCGCAAGCGTGCGCCGTTTCCGACAGCTCGTAGCCCTCCACGTGACGCAGTACGAACGCAAGACGCGCTTCGGTCCCAAGCCGGTCGAGCGCGTCGTACACGTGGCGTACGCCCTCCACCAGGGCAGCATCCAACGGCCCCGCAATGGGCACGGAGACCGCCTCCTCCAGCCCCACGAAGCGTCGGACAGCGCGCTTGCGAAGCTCGTTGCGGGCGGTGCGCACGGCCACGCTCACCACGAAGGAACGAAGCGCCAAGGGGTCCCTGAGCGTTCCGACCCTGCGTATGATCGTCAAGAACGTGTCCTGGGCCAGGTCGTCCAGGTCCACCGCGTTGCCCAGGGTGCGGGCAAGCGTCCGCCTCACCAGCCCCACGTACCGATCGAACAGCTCAGCGACAGCTTTGGGTTGTTCGTCGGCCACGGCGCGGATGAACGCCTCTTCTGCACCGGCCGGGTCCGACGCGGGCGGGTCGCTCGCTGGGCGCGGCCATGGTGCAGGGCGTGAGGGGCGCATACGAGGAGGCAGTGTACCAGGCTGCCTGGCGAAGCTCACGGATCCAGCTCACGGATCCAGCTCACGGATCCAGCTCACGGATCCAGCTCACGGATCCGATGAGAGGGGCGATGCGTCCGAGTCAGGCATTTCGCCACGCCCGGCACGTCCACCCGCACAGGAATCGTCCGCTGACCGTGCGATCTTGCCTTGACTTCCCGTGGTTGCCGCGCTGGGATGTCGTGTTGCTCGGGAGGTATCTAAATATGCGCGACTTCAGGCTACTCAGTTGCTTCACCCGTTCCGTTCGCCTGGCCTCTACCGTCCTCCTTGCCGCCACCGTGGCAGCTGGTGTGGGAGCCTGTTCCAGCACGGACGAGGGTTCGGGAAACAGCGATTGGGAGGACTACGGGATCGAAGGCCTCTTTGGTGAGGACGGCGCACCCCTGGGCAAGGCAGACAGTGCGAACGTGCAGGGCCCGTTGGTGAACACCAACACCACGGCCACGCAGGTCTGGTCCGCGCGCAAGGCGTGGGAGGACAAGGACCCCGCCGCGGGTATCGCCTGGGCCGCGAACAGCGGCTTGAGCTGGGATCAGAAGTACTCCGCGTGGATCGATTCGATGGAGCGCACCCCGAGCGCCTCGTACTTCGAGACCTTCACGCTGACCACGCCTTGGGGCAAGAGCCTGCCCGCGCCGAAGCTCGAATGCGCGGAGCTGGCAATGTTCCTGCGGATCACCTTCGCCGCCTGGTACGAGTTGCCGTTCTTCCTGACCGCCACCGACGGGTCCGACCGTATCTACTTCGGCCACTTCGGGGCGCGCACCACCACGAGCAAGTACAAGAACACGCCGAACTACGCCCAGGCGTACAAGGATCACTCGAGCCTGACCGCGGCGCAGTACCAGACCACCTGGCCGTCGGACGCCTCGCTCCGTTCCAAGGGCTTGTACGGCGGCCAGGACGAGATGGACTTCCTGTTCCCCGGGGCCAAGGCGGGCGCCTACTTCGACGAGATCTTCCTCAACAAGCGCGTCGGCCACTTCATGCTGCTGGCTTTGTCCTACTTCGGGTCGATGCACCTCGCGAGCACGCGCAATACCTACAACCTCAAGCCCGAGTCCATCCAGCCCGGCGATGTGCTGATCGAGCGCTGGCAGCGCAAAGGCATCGGTCACACCCTCGTCGTCAAGGAAGTGATTCCGCTGGAGCTCGGCAAGCTCGAGGCCAACCTCGTATCCGGGTCCATGCCGCGTCGCCAGCCCAAGTGGGAGACCGCGGTCGCCTCGAAGAGCTACTTCACGAACAACTACTGTGGTGGGGAGGGGACGAACTCCGACGGGGACTCGTATGCGTCGCTGGGCGGCGGCATCAAGCGCTGGCGTGTGGTCAAGAACATCAACGGGTACTGGACGAACACGTGGATGAAGTCGGACGAGGCTTCGTGGATCTCCGACACGAACACCCAGGCGATTGCGAGCCGCCCTGGCCAGTTCGAGACGCTTCTGGGCGAGACGGACCCCGCGGCTCTGCGCGACGCCCTGATCGCGATGATCAACGACAACCGCAACCACCTGCGCAACTACCCCGCGTCCTGCTCCGCGCGCATCCGTCGTGAGGAAGCCTTCACGAAGCTCTACGCGCTGATGGAAGAGAAGTTCAGCATGAGCAAGGCGCAGGTCGATGCCGAGTACCGCATCCTCGAGGACTACGTCTTGGCCGAACTCCAGTACGACAAGTCCAAGACTTGCTGCTGGAACTCGTCGACGAACCTGATGCACCAGATCGCGATGGACTACAACCAGTCGCTGATGGCGACGCAGTGCGTGGAGCCGGTCGTGTTCAAGTGGAACAACGGCTACGACGTGTTCGCGCAGTACGCGGAGCAGACCGGTCGGGCTGCCATGTGGAAGCCCTGGTCCGCGGACGAGACGTGCCCGCAGGAGACTGTGCAGGTGGACACGGAGGCGGAGCACGTGTGGGTGCCTTTCTGTAGCCTCGAACAGGGAGCAGGCGGCGGGGGTGGCGGTGACGGCGCGTGCACGGACGACGGCTTCGAGCCGAACGATTCGGAGGCCCAGGCCCACACCCTGACGGCTGGTAACTACCCGGGACTGGCGATCTGCAGCGGCAACGACGACTACTACAAGGTCGTGGTGCCGTCGGGCGGCAGCCTCTCCGCGAAGGTCGTGTTCGACTCTGCCCAGGGGGATCTCGACATGGCGATGACGCGCGACGGGCAGAACGTGAGCACGAGCGAGGGGACGGGCGGCCAGGAGCAGGTCTCCGCCACGGGTGCGGGGACGTACATCGTGCGCGTCTACGGGTACAGCGGGGCCGCCGCAGCCTATTCGATGACCATCATGGTCAACTAGACCCAAATCAAGCGCTCCGCGCTGCTTTGGGTCTAGGTTTTTCCAAGGGGGCTTTCGCTAAGCCCCCTCGCCGCGCTCACCGCGGTTCACCCAAAAACGCCTCGCCTTCGGCTCGGATAGTCCCAAACTCAAGCACGTTCTTCGAACAGTGCTTGATTTGGGACTAGACAGGATTACACAGAGCCGAAGCCAAGCTGGTGAATGCGGAGCTGGCAGCAGGGAACCGAAGAACGCCTCCGTTGAGAATTCCCGGTTCCCGGTCCCCTGGACACCAGATTGGCCGTTGGCGCGCCGTCAACGTGAGCCTGCTTGGCGCGGGCTTCGGCCTCGTCGAGTCCCCCCTCTCGCCCCCTTCCTCCCAACTTCGGCATCGCATTGCATGACGAAAGCTCGTTCAGGCGGTAAGATCCGTCCGTAGACCTTTTCATCTCGCTTTTTCACGAGGCACTTCGATGGCCAGACACAGGTTCGCCAAGCTTCTTCTTGTTCCCCTCCTCTGCCTTGCATCGGCAGCGGGAGGCTGTGGCTCGGACGACGACGGGGGGAGCCCGCCCCAGATTTCGCCCCTGAGTGACAAGACGGCCTTCGTGGACCAGGAGTTCACGCTAGAGGTCAGCGCCACGGACAAGGATGGGGACCCGCTCAAGTTCGGGTTCAAGTCGACCATCGCGGACATCGGCACTCGCGCCGACCTGCGTCAGGCTGGCAACATGGCTGTCTTCCGGTGGACGCCCATCGCCTCCGACGTGGGGGTCCACTCCTTCGACTTCACCGTGTCCGACGGCAAGAACACGGCGAAGGAGACCATCACGATCGAGGTGACGATCCAGGCGGGGTCGAGCAACGCACCGATTTTCCGCAAGCCCCTCGGCACGGGAACCACCCTCGACCTCACGCAGAAGAAGTGCATCGACGTGGATGTACTGGTGGAGGACTCGGACTCCCCGGGCGTGTCCATCAGCCAGGAGGATCCGGTCATCGCGGGCGCCACGCTTGATCAGCGTGACGGCCTCAGCGGGGTGTGGAACTGGTGTCCTTCGAAGGAGCAAATCAGCGAGGGCGACCGCTACGCGCTCAAGCTCATGGCCGACGATGGCGACAACCAGCCCACCACAAAGAATTTCTTGGTCGTGCTTCGCAAGGCGCAGAAAGCGGATTGCCCTGGGGACGCGCCCGTCGTGGCGCACACGCCCGAGGGAAGTGTCAGCTCCATGATCGGGCTCACGATCGACGCGCGTGTGACCGACGATCAGGGCATCAAGTACGAGCCGCTGGTCTACTACTCGTTCGAGCAGCCGTCGGACCCGCCCGACCTGGCGCAGATGACCCAGGTCACGATGATGGCCATGGACGGCGACATGAAGGACGGCCAATGGGCTGCCGATGTGCCGAACCCGGTGGCAGGGAAGCCGGAGGGCACGGTCGGCGATGTGTACTACGTGATCGTCGCGCAGGACAACGACGACAAGGACGGCGACTGCGACCATCTCACGCAGAGTCCCGAAACGGGTACCCACCACGTCCGGGTCACGAACCCGGGGGGTTCGGGGGGCCTGGGTCTCTGCAAGCCGTGCACGGCCGACGTGCAATGCGGGGCAGAGGGGGATCTGTGTGCGATCCTCGGGACCGCGGGCAAGACGTACTGCTTCCGCTCGTGCACGGGCGACGGCGACTGTCCGGGAGATTACTCTTGTTCGGCTCCGCTGACGTCGGTCGACGGGGTCAGCGCGCGCCAGTGCATTCCGAAGTCCGGAGCGTGCGAGGGCGGCGGCGGGGGGACGTGCGAAGACGATTCCTGGGAGCCCAACGACACCATCGCGGAAGCGGCCGAGAAGGTTGGGCTCTCGACCGGGGACACCACGGGTCTCGTCAGTTGCCCCGGCTCGGTCAGCGCGGACGAAGACTGGTATCCGATCGACACCACGCAGCCCGGAACCCTCTCCGTCATGCTCGACGGCGGGGACGCCTCCGACCTCGACCTCGCCATCCTCGACGGCGCGGGCACGGTGCTTGGTAAGTCCGAGGGTCTCGAATCCTTCGAGTTCGTCGAGTCGTGCCAGCCTGCCGGGACGTACTACGTCCGCGTCTACAGTTGGCAGAACAACCAGAACACCTACGCGCTGATGTACGATTTCGCCTCTGGGGCGTGCACCACTTGCTCCGACGACGAGAGCGAGCCTGACGATAACGCGGGCCAGGCGCGTGTCGTGGACATCGGGGCCGACGCGTTCAAGTCCGACACCAACGCCATCTGCTCGTGGAACGAGGATTGGTACGCCGTCTACCTGTTCGCGAACGAGACGCTCTATGCCTCGCTCGCCTTCGATCAGGCCAGCTCGAAAGAAGATCTCGACATCATCCTGTACAAGGGAACGACCAACCTCACGCCCTGCAACGAGACCACGTCCACAGGGTGCGATCAGGAGAACGGGCAGAGCTGGACCTCGAACGAAAATCTGACCTGGCAGATCACGGAAGGCGCCCTCTACTACGTCGTGGTGCGCGGGTTCGACGGCGCCGAGAACCTGTACGACATCTGCATCGGTCTCGAACAGGCTCACTGCCCGAAGCTATGAGGTGCGGAGGTTTCATGCGTCGCTTGCTGCTCGTTGCCCTGGTCGCGTTCACGGCATGCTCCTCCGATCCCGAGGGGAAGGATCCGACCGGCAACACGAATCCCGTCCAGCCCCAGGACCTCGGGATCCAGTCCGTCCAGCCCCCGTTGATGCTGCCGGGTACGCGTGTGGTCATCCAGGGCAAGTCCTACGTCCCGCCCAACGTAGGCCCGTCACGGCTGGTCTTGCGCGGTAGCTTCAACGGCTCCCAGGCGGAGGTCACCCTCGCCGCGGCCTACGTGTCCGAAACGGAATTGGAAGCGTCGTGGCGCGGGGGACTCGAGTCCGGGCTGCAGAGCGCGGAAGGGGTCTTCGAGGGAACCGCCGTGGTGGCAACGGACCAGGACGACGGCAAGACGCATGTCTCGCCTTCCCTGCCGGTCCGGCTGAACATCGCCCCATCGTCTGCGCCCGAGGTTCATGACATTGCGCAGGGGGTGATCTTCGTCAACGATCGAATCGCGGTCCGCGGGGACGGTTTCCTGCTCGGGGGTGAGGAGGGCGACACGGTGGCGGTTCTCGAGGGCTGTTTCCGGAGGGAGGGACAGAGTACGTGCGAGCCGGTTGGGGTTGCACAGATTGCCGCGCTCCCCGTGAAGGCCAACGACCGCACCCAGGTCGCGTTCCCCTTCGCACCCAGCATTGCGGGAATCCACCCCGGGACTTTCGAAGGCACGGTGTTGATCCGCAACCGGCACGGGCTCGCCGCGGATTCCACCACACTCGAGACTGATTCGCTTCCCGTCCAGCTCGACATGACGAGCACCACCATCTTTGGTCTGAACCCCAAGATCGCGAGTCTCGGACAGTACGTCAACGTCGAGGGCGGTGGCTTCGTGGGAGTTCCCCCCGGCGGGTCTGACCCGGGGCTCGCCGTGACCACCCTCACGCTTTCGGGCGGCTTCACGCCGTCCGGCGCGCCGGAGGGCATCCCTGTCAACGTCACCCTCGTCCCCGAGTTCGTGAATGGCAATCTCGTGCGCTATGTCCTGAGCGAGGAAGACGAGCTCGGAACGAGCCTCGACTTGCGGAAGTCCTCAGGGGAATTCAGCGGTACCATCCGCCCCATCATTCAGTACCAGCAGGACTCGGTCGACGGCGCCTCGCACGCCACCAGCTTCCGTGTCGAGCAGGTCAAGCAGGTAGTGTGGGTGAACTTCGTGGCTTCCTATGTGGGAAGCCTCCGGCACTTCGGGTTGCGCGCTGTCGACCCTCTGATTCGCGAGCGCGTGTTCGAGATAGCGGCCCGCGACTACGCGGGAACCAACATGGAGTTCCGCGCTGAGAAACCCACCGACTTCGCCTTGTTCGCCCAGGTCGACCTCAGCGGTCAGGACCCCAACGGCTATGGCTTGCTCGGCTACGACAACAGCCCTGGCAAGGATGTGGACAACATCCGCCTTTACGACAAGATCGGCGGCGTCAACGCCGCCACCCAAGAGGACGGCTATCCGGGCTTTGGCGGCGTGTTCGTAGAGTCCTTCTTCGGGTTCAGCGAGCACCCGGGAGAGCTGGCAAAGAAGCTCGAGGGCGCCAACCCCTTCTTCGACGCCATCTTCGATCCCTTCCGTCCTGACATTGGAGGACGTCCGGTCGAGGCCTCGGACCTGTCGGAGCTCAGCATCCCCAAGCTCACCTCCGGCGATGAGTGTCCGGCCGTCGACAAGTCCGACAGAGGGATGCAGATTGCCTGCGCAGTGTGGGTCCTTGGGTCCATGATCGGATCGACGATGACCCACGAGGTCGGCCACTCGCTGGGCTTGGCCGATCCCTACGGCAGTGAGTTCCACAACCTGGGTGATGGCCACAACCGGTTGATGGACAGTGGACAGTTCAGGCCTTTCCTCGAGCGCTCGGAGATGCTGGGGTACGGGCCCGCCGTGTTCTGCGAGGAGGACTTCGTATACCTCAAGCAGACGTTGCCCCATCCGGATCCCGACCCCACGAGCGGGCGCCCCGCCTGCTGGTAGCCCCACCGTTGCTCTCGGCAGGATGATGTCCCCATCGCTCGAGGACTCTTTTGTGCTAGATTTCGGTTCGGTCTGGGTTGCGGCAAACTTCCTTGAACCGCTCGATGCGGGAAGGGGCTTCACATGAAGATCACGCGGCGTGGGTGGTGGACACTGGGTGCGGTCGCGACGATGGTGCTGGCTGTGGGCTGCGGGGACTCGGACGATGGCGGCGACAACCCAGGAGCGTCCGGCGGCGCGAGCGGAGCCGGGGGAAGCACGGGCGGTTCGGGTGGGAGCACGGGCGGTTCGGGTGGGGCCACCGGCGGTTCGGGTGGGGCCACCGGCGGATCGAGCGGTAGCACGGGAGGAACGGGGGGAACCGTGTCCTGTGAGAACGGCTGCGACGATGAGCTCGCATGCACCGACGACGCGTGCGTGGACGATGTCTGCGAGAACACCATCCAGGCCGGTTGGTGCGTCATCCAGAACGCCTGCGTGCAAGAGGGAACGCAGAACCCCGCAAACGCATGCATGGCCTGCGATCCGACGGCGAACGCGAACACCTACTCACCGCTGCCAGACGGGACCGAATGCGGCAGCAGCGAGACGTGCGAGAACGGCTATTGCGGCGGCGTGATCCCAAGCGGTCACGTCGTCAGCCACGAGAACACGCGACTCGATCTCATTCCCGACAGCGCCATCGCCACGGCCAAGGCCAACCTGCACATCGCTTACCAGCACACGTCGCACGGCAGCCAGTTGATCACGGGCATGACCGCGCTCCAGGGGTTCCCTGCCTTCGGCAACACCTACGCATGGGATGACGCCGGTGAAGACCCCAATGCCCTCGATCTCGACGACAACGGTATTCCTGGTTGCGATGATCTAAGCCAGGGCGACACCGTGGACGGCAACGGGGACACCCCGTGGGTCATCGCCACGCGGGACCTGCTCAACGACGCGGCCAACAGCCACGTCAACGTGGTGATGTGGTCCTGGTGCAGCATCAATGGGCACGACGCCCAGCGCTACGTCGACAACATGGAGAAGCTCGTTGCCGAGTACCCGTCCGTGACCTTTGTGTTCATGACGGGTCACGCCGAGGGGCAGGGCGAGGACATGACGCCCGACCGAATTCACTACAACAACGAGTTGATCCGATCCCATTGCGCCGCGCATGATCGGTGGTTGTTCGACTTTGCGGACATCGAGGCGCACGACCCCGACGGCGCGTACTACTGGGACCAGAACATGCAAGACAACCTCGACTACGACGGCGGAAACTGGGCCGTGCAGTGGTGTGCTGCGAACACCGGCAGTGAGCTGGAGCAGCTGACCACGGGCGAGGGGGTGAGCGGATACGACGGGTGCCAAGGCTGCGCCCATTCGGACAGCCCGCAAGAGGCGAATTTGAACTGCGTACTCAAGGGGCGCGCGGCGTGGTGGCTCTTCGCCCGGCTCGCGGGCTGGGACGGAACGCCCTAGTGCTGCGTTCCAATTGAATGGGGGGGTCGTGCTCAGCGAAGCGGTGCTCGTGCTCGAAACCGGACTCGCTCGATCTTCCCCGGCTGTGGACAAGTGGGCCGGATCGAGTACGAGTACGAGCATCGCGCCTTGCGCTGAGCACGATCACGAGACACCCGTCGATTCGAGTGAAACGAGGCCCTAGGCTGTGCGGATAGCTACTCCACGGTCGACAGGGATTTTCCCGAATGCACGTGACGGATCGCCTTCGCGAGCAACGACGCCATCGAGACCACGGTAACCTTCTCGATCTGCTTCTCGACGGGAAGAGGAATGGTATCCGAGGTGATCAGCTCATCGATCTTGGAGCGATTGAGTCGCTCCACACCGGTGCCGGAAAGCACGGGGTGCGTCACCACGGCCCGGACGCTCTTGGCGCCACTCGTGATGAGCATGTCCGCGGCTTCCGTGAGCGTGGTTCCCGTGTCGATCATGTCGTCGACCAGGACGCACTCTCGGCCTTCCACGTTGCCGATGAGGCGCATGGCTTTGGCTTTGGCGGGGGTGTCGCGGCGACGGTCGATGAGGGCCATGGTGCCGCCGAGGCCCATCGCGAAGCGGCTCGCCATCTCGACGCCACCGGCATCGGGGGCGACGACGACGGGATCAGGAAGCCCGAGCTGGTGGACGTTCTCGACGAGGAGGCGGGCGGAACGCAGCACGTCCACCGGAACGTCGAAGAATCCTTGAATTTGCTCGGCGTGGATGTCCACGGTGATGATTCGATCGATCCCGCCCACCGTGAGCATGTTCGCCACGACCTTGGCCGAGATGGGGACGCGCTTGCGCACCTGGCGGTCCTGCCTTCCGTACCCGAAGTACGGAATGACGGCGGTCACCTTCGCCGCAGACGCTCTGCGGCACACGTCGGCCATCAGCATCAGCTCCATGAGGTGATCGTTGGCCGGATAGGAGGTGGACTGGATCAGGTACACGTCACAGGCGCGCACACTCTCGTTGATCTTGACGTCGACCTCCCCGTCGGAGAACCGCGTCACGTCGGCATCACCGACCTTGATCTCGAGCTCCGCGGCGATCTTGTGGGCGAGCTCGGGATTGGAGCTGCCGGTGAAGAGCTTGAGGGGAACCATGACTCACCTTTCGTACTGGGAAGGTCCCAGTCAGACACCCGTCTTGCGTTTGATCGCCCGCTTCGCAGCATCAAGCACTGCCTGCGGCGTCAGCCCGAAGTACTCCAGGAGGTCTTGCGGATTGCCCGAGCGGCCGAAGGCGTCCCGCACCCCCACGCGCTCCATCGGGACGGGATGGCGTCGCAAGAGCACCTCCCCCACGGCGTCGCCGAGACCACCAATGGTGCTGTGCTCCTCTGCAGTGACCACGCACCCCGTCTCTCTCGCGCACTTCGTCACCAGGTACTCGTCGAGTGGCTTGACCGTGGCGAGGTCCACCACGCGCGCCGAGACGCCTTCCATCTCGAGCAGGTCTGCCGCCTCGATCGCCACGTGAAGCATCAAGCCCACAGCGAACAGCGTGACGTCATTTCCCTCGTGAACGACCGACCCGGTTCCGATGCGAAACGCCTTCTCGTCCGGGTACACGACCGGCAGCTTCTCCCGCGTCAGGCGGATGTACACCGGGCCGTCGTACCATGCAGCGGCTTCCACCGCCTTGCGGGTCTCCACCGCGTCCGCCGGGACGATGACGGTCATGGAGGGGATGGCGCGCATCACGGCGATGTCCTCGAGTGCCTGATGGGACGCACCGTCCTTGCCCACGGTGATGCCGCCGTGGGTGCCGACGAGGTTCACGTTCACGCCGGGCAGGGCCACACTCTGGCGGATTTGCTCCCAGCATCGGCCTGTGAGGAAGATGGCGAAGCTGCTCACGAACGGGATCTTGCCGGCGAGGGCCATACCCGCGGCAGTCCCGATGAGGTCCTGCTCGCTGATGCCCATGTTGAAGAACCGGTCAGGAAACCGCTTGGCGAACGCGCGGGTGCACGTGGATCCGGAAAGGTCCGCGTCCAGCACCACGATGTCGCGACTCCGCTCGCCCAGGCGCACCAGCGTGCGACCGTACTCTTCCCGGGTCGCGAGGATGCGCGGGGAGACGCTCGACCTGCTCATGACGCCGCCTCCTTGGAAGGGCTCTCACCCAGTTCGTGCAACGCGAACGCGAGGTCGTCGTCGTTCGGCGCCTTGCCGTGCCACTCCACCTTGTCCTCGAACCGGCTCACGCCCTTGCCTTTCGTGGTGCGCGCGACAATCGCCGTGGGCTTGTCCGTGACCGACCTCGCTTCGTCGAGGGCACCGAGGATTGCCGCGATGTCGTGCCCGTCGATCTCGAGCGTGTGCCATCCGAAGGCCTCGAACTTCTTGACGATCGGGTCGACGCGCATGATCTGCTCGACACGCCCGTCGATCTGCAGCCCGTTGGCATCGACGATGGCGCACAGGTTGGAGGAGCGGTAGTGGGCGGCACTCATGGAGGCCTCCCAGATCTGCCCTTCCTGCAGCTCGCCGTCGCCGAGCAGCGCGTACACACGCGGGTGTTCGGGCGACGCGCGGAGCACGAGGGCCATGCCGTGGGCGACCGACAAGCCCTGGCCCAGGGAGCCGGTGGAGGCTTCGACCCCGGGGCAGCGTCGTGAGTCCGGGTGTCCTTGCAGGATGCTCGACAGGGTGCGGAGTCGGTCGAGGTCGGAGCGCGCGATGTAGCCGCAATGCTGGAGCACGGCGTAGAGCGCAGGCGCCGCGTGCCCCTTGCTCATCACGAACCGGTCCCGCCCGCTCCAGTCAGGCCGGATGG
Source organism: uncultured Polyangiaceae bacterium (assembly GCA_964488865.1). Taxonomy (GTDB): domain Bacteria; phylum Myxococcota_A; class Polyangia; order Polyangiales; family Polyangiaceae; genus MWCO01. Next base: position 21,394 of record CAZAWR010000007.1, read on the forward strand.
GGAAATGTCGCATCTCCGCGTAGTACAAGCAGGCAAGGATGTCCGCGCAGGACAGGGAGCTGCCCGTGTGACCCGACCGTGCCTTGTGGATCATCCGCACGATCGAGACGCGAACCTGCCGCGCGATCTCGCGCAACGTGTCGACGTCGCGCACGCGCGGGGGAGGCGGGTAGCTGATCATGATGCGACGGGGCTCCGTTGCTTCTTCGTCATGGCCGAGAGGGCTGCGCATCCCTACCATTGTCGTCGCGCCTTCGCCATGACTTGGGGCCGCAAACGTGGGACCGCAACCGCTTTTGGCGCCGATTCGACCGCTCTCGCGGAAGAATTCGAAAACGGCTACAGTCCGACTGCCCCGATGAAGCTTCTGCAAATCCACATGGTGGCTCTCGGCCCGTTCGCCGACGTCACCGTTTCGTTTCGCGGCCCGGACGATCAAGCGCGCGGTGTGACCGTCGTGTTCGGCAGTGGCGGTGTGGGAAAGACCTCCCTGCTCACGGCCATCGCGTCCACGCGGCCGGCGCACGCGGTGCCGGCGATGACACGCACGGGCACAGGTGCTCCGGGCTACGCATCCGCCGAATGGGACTTGGGTGACGACGACCCCGATCGGCCTCATGCCTTGCGGGTCGCCTCCCCTCACGCGCCGATGGACGACACGGACGAGGACCGGCTGCGACGCCGGGAGCAGACGCTGTTCGATCGACGCGCGGTGGAGCAGGGCGGGTTCATGCTGGCGAGCTTGCCGGCCACGCGGTGGTTCTCCCGCACCTCCACGACGATCACAACGCCATTGCGCACGGTGCTTCGTTACGACGTGCGTGCGCCACAGCCGTTCGATGACGCGAGCCACGCGGACATCTCGCGTGAGACGAAGCTCGGACTTGCCTACGCGGCACTCGTGAGCCGCCTGCCGGAGCCCGACACGGGCAGGCCCTCCCTGTCCCTGTCCGTGCTGGACGAGGCCATGCGCGACCTGCTTCGCCGCTTGCTGGCGCTCGTGTCCATGCGGTATCTCGGCGTCGACCCGTACACGCTCGAGCCGACCTTCGCCACGGAGCAGGGAGAGATCGTGCCGTTCGATCGGTTGCCGACCAGTGTGCGGCACCTGGTGGCGTTCGCGGTATTGCCCGTGCGTGCTCTGTTCGCTGCCTATCCTGGGCGTGATCCCCGCATGACCGAAGGCGTGATCTTGATCGACGAGGTGGCGCTGCACCAGGAGCCATCCGTGCAGCGAGGCTTGGTGCATGCCCTGCGGGGCGCGCTTCCCCGTGTGCAATGGATCCTCACCACGTCGTCGCCGGAGGTCACGGCAGCCTGTGAGCCCCACGAGGTCCTGGCGCTTCGTCGCATGCCCGCCACCAAGAAGGTGGAGCTGTTCGAAGGGCCTCTCGCGACACTGCACTGACGACACTGGACTGACGCGACCGGGCGCACCGTGCGGCTGGCCGAAGGGAGGAAGGGATGAGCCACGCATCGGCTCGCTGGTTCGTGCGGGGGGACATCGACGGGTTCTTCGGGCTGGCGCTGGACAATCTGATCCAAGTGCTGGTGATCCTGGCGCTGTGCACGCACGTGCTGGGCTTCTCGCCGGAGATCACGTACGGCCGGATGCTTCCGGGGATCGCGGTCTCGCTCATCGTGGGAAACCTGTTCTACGCGTGGCAGGCGAAGCGACTCGCGGACCGGACGGGCCGGTCGGACGTGTGCGCGCTGCCCTACGGCATCAACACGGTATCGCTCTTCGCCTACGTGTTCCTGGTGATGCTGCCGGTGAAGATCGGCGCGGCGAATGCAGGGGCATCGGTGGCGGAGGCGTCGGAGGCGGCGTGGCGGGCGGGGGTGGTAGCGGCGCTCGGGTCGGGGATCATCGAAGGGGGCGGCGCCTGGCTGGTCGCGTGGCTGCGAAAGTGGACACCACGTGCGGCGATGCTGTCGACGCTGGCGGGCATCGCGGTGACGTTCATCGCTGCGGGGTTCTTGTTCCGGACGTTTGCGTCGCCCCTGGTGGCGTTCCTGCCCTTCGGCGCAGTGATTCTGACGTACTTCGGCCGAGTGCGCTTTCCCGGAGGCGTTCCGGGCGGAGCCGTGGCGCTCGTACTGGGCACGGGGCTGGCCTGGGCGACTCCGTTTCTCGACTGGGACGCAAAGGCGTTCGCGGACGCTGTGGCCATGGTCGGCTTTCATCCACCGGTCCCGACGATTCTGCCCATGTTCTCGGCGATGGCAGAGGGGCACTTGGCCGTGTATCTGGCCGTCATCGCGCCCATTGGGCTGTTCAACCTCATTGGCTCGCTGCAGAACCTGGACTCGGCGGCAGCAGCGGGGGACGACTATCCCACGGTGCCTTCGCTGGTGGTCAATGGCATCGGGTCGATCGTGGGCGCCTGCTTCGGCTCACCGTTCCCGACGACGATCTACATCGGTCATCCGGGCTGGAAGGCGCTGGGAGCGCGGATCGGGTACTCGGTGTTGAATGCGGTGTTCTTCACGCTGCTGGGGCTGACGGGGGCGTCGGCGCTGATGGGGTATCTGATACCCATCGAAGCGGGGATGGCGATCGTGCTGTGGATCGGGATCATCATGGTGGCGCAGTCGTTCCAGGCGACGCCACGGAAGCACGCCCCCGCCGTGGCGATCGGGTTGCTCCCTGGGATCGCGGCGTGGGGGGCGCTGATGTTGAAGGCGGGGTTGCGAGCCGGGGGGATGGGCACCCCGGAACGGCCCTTCACCGACAGCCTCGTTGGGGTGTTCAAGCAGGGCGACGTCTTCGTGCACGGCGCGTTCGCCCTCGAGCAAGGGTTCCTGCTGACGTCGATGATCTGGGCCGCGCTGACGGTGGAGGTGATCGAGCGGAGGTTCCTGCGCGCGGCGGCGTGGGCTGCGGGGGCGGCGGCGTTGTCCTTGCTGGGGTTGATGCACGGCTACGGGTGGTCGATGGCCGATACGGTGCAGAACCTGCGCTTCGGTTTTGCGTGGGAGTGGGCGCTTGCCTATGGGTTGCTCGCGGCGCTTCTCGCGTCGGGAAAGCTGTTTCCCGAAGAGGTGGGCGCGGGGCACGAATAAGAAAGGGTCACTTTGGGACCACGCTCGCGCACCGCTCGTTGATGCAGACAGTTCCCGTCAGGAAGCCGCAGCAGTCCGAGTCCTGCTCGCACTTCTCGTACTCGTTCGAGCACTCGTTCGTGTGGTTCATGCAGATGAGCCCGCCCGCGTCGCCGTCCATCTGGCAGAACCCTCCGCAACACTCGTCCCCCGTCTCGCAAGACGCCCCGTCGTCCTTGCACGGGTCCACCACCCAGAAGCCCCGCGTATTGCCCGCCATCAACTCCTGCGCAGGCAGGTAGAACGCCGGGTGGCTCGGATCGCTTCCGGGCGCCGCGTTCAGATCGATCGCCGCTACCCACAGCTTCTTCGGCGTCACCTGACTCACCAGGTCGTGCTCCCTCGGGTCGCTCGCCCACGGGTCGATCGTCGCAACATTGCCGTACATCCGACGGCTCGTAAACACCACCCACGCATACCCCCCGGACACCACCGGGTTGACCGTGGGCTCGTAGTGAAGAGACGCGTCATCCTGATGGTTGTTCGGCCCCGTGGGCAAGTACGACACACCCCCATCCATGCCATTCGCGTTGTGCAGCGGATAGGCGGTGCCCGTCGCGAGGTCCGCCCACCACAACTCTCCCCTTCCCCCGTAACGCGTCATCATGAACTCGCCGGCCGTGTTCAGCCGGGACTGGACCGAAAACACCACGGCGTCGTTGGTCGGCAGGAACGACGGCCACCCCGGCGCCTTGTCCGCGGCAGCCTTGAACAGCAATCTTGGATCCGAGAACGTGGCGCTTGCCCGGTCGAACGCCATCGACACGAGCTGGGAGCCGTCGCCGGCACCGGTCGTGGCGTCGCCGGTACCGGAGTACAAGCTGAACGCGACGCGGTTGCCGTCGGGCGCAAAGGCCGGGAATCCTGCCTTCGTCACGAAAGAGGCGAGCCCTGTGGAGGGCACCTCCGCCCCGGTGTTCATGTCGTAGAGCAGGCTGCTGGCTGGCGCTCCGGCATGCAGCGGGGCTGCGTTGCCCAACCCCAGGGCACCATCGGGGGACAATCCCACCCAGCCGAACTTGTCCCGGTCCGCAGCGGGGTACACGGTCTCGGCGTAGCCGGAAGCCAGGGCAAACGACGTGCTCGAAGGGTAGTCGTCACCACGCTGCACGATCATGCGGCTGCCGTCGGCAGACACGGAGTGACACACGCGGCACGCTGCCGCTCCCCCGTTGGACCCGGCCACGAGGGTGGGCTCCACCGAGTCGCCGCGAATGGCGAGGGTGGCCCCCCCAAACATCCCGTCGCCACCGATGCCCCCGCCGTAGTTCTTGGCCAGGGCCGTGCCATAGGATTGGTAGTAGACGGTACCCTTCAATGGGCCCGTCGCGAGCTTCCAGGTCTGAGAGATGGGACCATAGGCGGCCCCGCCCGCGGCCACGACGATCGAGGCGGTCAGGATTCCGCCCGCGTTGGAGGTCGTGGCAGCCTTCCAGACGTCCTGGGGGATGGGATGGCGAACGAGGGGCGCTCCCGCGGGCAAGGCGGGCGGCCGCCCGAAGAATCCCTTGTAGTCGTAGTGCTCGCTCGTCAGGTGGATGTACACCGCTTCGGCCGGGGCAGCCCCCTGCGTCCATTGCAGCAAGGGGGGCAATATGCCAAGAGGCCAAACCGTTCCGTTGTACGGGTACAGCCACGCAAGGCTCGGGTCCGCGGTCGACGCGCCCTCGAGAATGCCACGCAAGGCCGCGTCGATAGGCACGCCAGGGCCCTCGCCGCCCACGCCGCCCCAACCGCCGCTCCCGGTCCCGCCGCCGCCGGTCACACCGTTCTGCTCGACGACCATCTTCACGGTCACCGTGGTCGAGACCTCCTCGGTTCCCACGGTGGCTGTCACTTTCGCCACGCCCGCCACGCTGCCGCCAGGCGTGAAGTCCCCGGTGTGCACGTCGATGAGGCCGATCTCGCCACGATCCACGAGCCACAGGGCCGTGACGGGCTTGCCGTTGACGCGCGCTTCGAAGGTGACCGTGGGGATCGACTGCCCGGTGGTCACCGTGAGCACCGGGTCCTCCGGGTCGATGGTCATGTCGTGCGCATCGGACGAGGACACGTCGAAGGCGGACCCGTCCGCGGCGTCCGGCGATGGGGTGGCGTCCTCCGAGGCGTCGGAGTTGCCGCCGTCTTTGCCAGGGTTCGAGTTGGAGGCGCTGCCGCCGCCGTCACCGCCGGAGCAGGCGCCGACGAGGCCCCCGACGCAGAGGGCGACGACGACCAACCAGGAGAGGTTCCACTTCATGTGCATCACCGTGGGAAGGCGGGCAAGAATCGTTCCTTCCACGGTAGCATGAATTGGGCTGTGGGGCGGGGGGCGGGGTCGTGGGGGTGGGCATGATCGTGGCGCTGTGAGAAGGATTCGTACTCAATGCATGGACCTTTGCCCTTTGACTTCCTCCCTCACCGTCGTACCCTCACCGCATCTTTCCATCGAGGTTCCCCATGAACGCGCGACTACTCCCCTTGCTTGCCGCCTGCCTCGCGGTTGCTTGCTCCACGTCCGACGCCCCCTCGGGCAACCCTTCCGGCAACGACGGCCAGAAGGTCCCGCCCTTGCCCGCCGCCCCTGGGGGAAAGGCCGACAGCTACGTCAACACCGCCGCCGCCGAGTACAAGTTCACCGGCATCGCCCACATGGCTACCCCCACGGGCCTCGACACCATGACCCCCGAGGACGCCGAAGCCGCCCTCAAGAAAGAGGCCGACGCACGCCTCGCCAAGATCGCCTCCGCCGTGCATTCCTACCTCACCGCCAAGGCGCGCGAGATGAACCAGCAGATCCCCAGCGAGCTGCCCCCCGAGATCGCCGAGACCATCGCCAACGAGGACGACGCCACCAAGCGTCGCATCCTCGACAACTGGAAGACCCAGCAAGAGGTGTCGGCCGCCACCCGCTCCACCATGAAGCACCTCACGTCCATCCGCCAGGACGACACAGGCGCCTACCTCTTCGACTTCGACATTGAGGCCCTGCTCTCCAGCAAGCTCGCAAGCCAGATGTTTGCCGAGAGCAAAACCTTCGAGGTCACCGTCACACAGTACTCCGGCGAACCCGCCTCGGAGACCATCCAGGTCGCCGTCGCCCAGACCCCATCCACCGACGGCTACCCCCGGTACCACGAGCTGTTCGCGGACGGTGTGTTCGAGGTCGCGCTGCACGTGGGCGGCGACTACAACAAGGAGCAGGTCAAGATCTGCTGCCCGGACCCGGCAACCGGCGAGCAGAGCTGCAAGAAGGTGGAGTGCGAGAACAGCTGCGAGCCCGTCGAGGACGCATGCTCCAAGCCCGCCGAAGAAGGCTGCACCGTAGAGAAGCTCGGCGGACGCATCGACCGTTGGACTGCGGAACAGATGGTCCAAATCCTCAAGAACGAAGGCTTCGCCCACGAGGCCCAGACCTACCTCGACCTCACGATCGACTCCCCCCCATTCACCAAGACCTTCGAATTCCACGGCATGCCCGTCGAGGTCCGGGTCAAGGTCGTGTACCCCGAGATCGTGCCCTGCGGCGAGGAGCGCAAGCTCGTCGACGCGATGAAGGAGAGCCTCGCGACCCGTGAGCTCGTCCTGTACGCAGGACATGCGGGCCCTGGCGCAGGCTACGTCCTCGACTACCAACCCCGCACCGAGCTCGACGACGGAGAGTGGAAGTCCCTGTCCATGCCGGAGAGCTACCAGATCCTCGTCATGTACGGCTGCCAAACCTATTCGACCTACGCCGACGCCGCCTACGCCAACCCGGCCAAGAACGATACGAACCTCGATGTCGTCACGACCGTCAACACGATGTGGACGAACATGGGGCTTCCTGGCACGACGAGCCTCCTGTTCGGTATGCTGATGAACGAGACGGAGACGAAGCGTCACGTGCCCGTGAGCTGGTTGTCACTCTTGTCGTGGCTGAACCTGCAGGACCAGAACGCGCACACACACTATGGCATTCACGGGGTGGACTCGAGCCCGAAGATGAGCCCGTGGGTGAAGCCACAGGACCTCTGCGCACCGTGCGAGCAGGACTTGGACTGCCAGGGCGGGGGCAACTTCTGCCTGAGCTTCCCGAACGGGACGAAGGGATGCGGGGCCGTGTGCACGGACAACACCGGGTGCGGCGACCGGTACAGCTGCGTCGCCATCCCCGGCCTCGAGAACTCCGTCATCCCCAAGATGTGCGTGCCAAACGACCTTACGTGCCAGTAGAGAGTGGCCCCATCAATCCTCCGCCCGGCGAATCACGTCGCCGAATCGGTCCCTGATCGAGTCCAGCGTATGCTCCAGGCGTGAGTGCTTCTCTGCCTCCTTGTGCGCGAACAGGTCCGCCTGCAGCGGAGCACCCGCCCTGTCGAGGTGCGCCGCCGCGACCCCCACCAGCCGGATCGGCTCACCCAGGTCCAGCTTTCGCAGAAGATCCAACGCAGTACGACGCAGTGTGCGAGAGTCGTCGCACGGCTCCGGCAGCGCAGCCTCCCGGGTCACAAGGCGAAACCCTTGGCTGTAGCGCACCTTCACGCGAACCCCTAGGGCCGTCAGCCCCGCGACCCGCAGCCGGTGCGCCACGCGATCGCAATGCCGCCGAACGAGCGCCGAGACCGCGCGGTCTCCGGTGATGTCCAGGTCCAGCGTCTCCTCCGACCCGATCGACTTCGCCTCCCGGTCCGGCACCACCGGCCGGTCATCCTCCCCTCGCGCGAGCGCCTGCAGGTGCTCCGCGTGCGACGCCCCGAGCGCTGCCGCGAGCCATCGCCCCTGCACACGCGACACGTCTCCGATCGTCTTGCACCCGACCCTCTCCAGCTGCTCCGCCGTTCGCGGACCCACCCCCCACAGCCGACGGATCGTCAGCGGCGCAATGAATGCCGCGCCCCCTCCCCGCGGCACCACCGTCACACCATCCGGCTTGTCGAGGTCGCTCGCGAGCTTGGCCAGGAACTTGTTGTCCGCCACCCCTACAGAGCATGTCAACTCCGTCGCCTCTAGAATGCGTCGCTTGATCCGGTGCGCAGCGTCGGTCGAAGCGCCGTGCAGCGACTCCGTCCCCGTCATGTCGAGGAATGCCTCGTCCAGACTCAGGGGCTCGACCACCGGACTGAAGCTCTCGAGCACCTCCATGAGCTGCCGACTGACTGCCACGTAGTGGGACATCCGCACCGGCATCACGACCGCACCAGGACACCGCCGCGTGGCCTCGGCCATGGGCATGGCACTGTGAACGCCAAACACGCGGGCCTCATAGCTCGCCGTCGACACCACGCCGCGACGGTTGGGCCCCCCCACGATCACGGGCTTCCCCTTGAGCTCTGGGTGATCCCGCTGCTCGACGGCCGCGTAGAACGCGTCCATGTCCACGTGGAAGATGATGCGATCAGGGGGCATCTGGGGAGCATTCTACCCGCCTTCTGGCTGAAACCTCGTAAGCAATCTCGGCTCGGCGCGTTGACCTCTCATGGTCGTCGCTCCAAGGTGCAACCCCATGCGAAAGTCCGTCTTCGTGGTTGGTCTCACGCTCCTGGGCTGCGGTGGCAGCACCCCACCCTCGGAATCGCCGGGGCTCGTGGCCGCCACCTCGCCGTCCGAGGCCCCGCCTGCTCCACCGGACAGCGCGCGCGAACCGCTCGTCATGGTCGATGCCCCCGTGGAGCAGCCGCGGTGGGATGTGGCGCCGACCGAACCGCCGATGATCGTCGATCCTCGCGAGCCGGACGGGTCGACGAGCTGGACCTACGTGGCGCCAAACGCGAACGCGCGCCTGCTGCCCGAGAGCTTCCGCGTGTACGTGCGGGGCACCGCCGTGATCAACCACCCCCAACCCGGCTTCCAGGAGCGCGTGCTGACCACGGTCAACGACTTCCGAGGCGTGCCGGGGTGCTACGTGGCCTGCTACAGCCACAGCTCGCAGGGCAGTGTGTACGCCGTGGGAGGCGGCGTCTACGTCATGGGGCAGGTGCGCGTGCCCGGCAGGTACGACGGCAGGGTCTGCCTTCCGGACCGCTATGGCCGCGCGGACATCTCCGCACAACCCGGCATGCGGGAACTGTGCAAGGCAAGCATTCCGGCGTGCGGCGACGCTTGCTGGGGCGGTGGCGACACCGGGGGATGGTTCGGGGTCCGGTGACCCGATCAGCTCGGGTCGCGCAGCATCACAAGCATCATGCGGGTGGGCGCCTCCGCGTGCAGCGCGTGCGGGATGTTGGCGGGCATGCGCACCAGGGTCCCCGGCAAAGCCTCCACCGGCTCCCCCCCGATCTTCAGCGTCAGCTTCCCATCAAGAACCTGCACGAACGCGTCGAAGGGGGCCGCGTGCTCGCTGAGCCCTTCGCCGACATCGAACGCGAACAGCGTCAAAGTCCCGCCCTTGGTCTTCGAGATCGTACGGCTCACGACAGCGCCTGGTGCCACCTCGATGAGAGAAAGCAGACCGTGGGCGACAGAAGGGGTGATCTCGGCGGACTGGTTCGACATGAGGTTCTCCTTTGGATTGCGTTTCCCCTGAGATGCATCCGTCGCCGCATCGGCGCCATGACGCGCGTCATGCATCACCGGAAGTAGTCGGGCTCGTTGCCAGCGTTCCACTTGATGTTGCAGCCCACACTGGGCTTCTGGGTCTCACCCACCGGGCGGCCTTCAAGCACCGCATCAATCGCGTCGCGCAGGTGCTTGCCCGTCACGGGGACGCCGTTGCCCGGGCGCGCGTCGTCGAGTTGGCCTCGGTAGACGAGGCGAAGCGAGGCGTCGAAGAGGTAGAAGTCCGGCGTGCAGGCGGCACGATAGGCCTTCGCCACCTCCTGCGTCCCGTCGAACAGGAAAGGGAACGCCCACCCGAGTTTCAGGCCGAGTCGCTTCATCGCCTCGGGACCGTCCTGCGGGTGCGTCTTGCTGCTGTTCGCGTTGACCGCCACCATCCCCACCTCCGTGGGAAGGTAGTCGCTCGCGAGCTTCGTGATCTCGTCACGAACGTGAACCACGAAGGGACAGTGATTGCAGACGAACATGACGAGCAAAGCGCGCTTGCCGCGGAAGTCGTCTAGGCTCACGGTCTTGCCATCGATGGCGTTCGTGAGGGCGAACCCGGGAGCCAGCGTTCCCAACGGGAGCATGGTGGATGGCGTGACAGACATGCTTCTGTGTCTTGGGCTGAGAGGGGTGAGGGTCAAGGCGATCGAACGGATCCGTCGCTCGGAGGGTGGGTCACGACGGAGCGGAACCTCAGAGCTTCACGGTCGCACCGAGCGAGATCGTGTGGACGATGGCGCCATACTTCGCGGGGAACTTGTTCTCCGGCTCGTTGACCTCGCGTGGCAACAAGTACACGAATTGGTACGCCGCATCCGCGCGCACCACCCCGAAGTCGTACCCTGCCCCCACGGAGGGGATCAAACGGTGGTTGTCGGGAAGGAGCGGGTCGAGCGTCTCGTCGGGGATGGGCGTCGAATCCCAAATGAACCCCGCCCGAAGCGCGAGCTTGTCCATCGAGTACTGGCCGCCGATCCGCCATTCCCACGCATCGTGCCAGTCCGTCTTCTGCGTCTGGTTGATCGCGGGGTCCTCGAACTCGAAGGCCAGCTCGTCATAGGTGTTCCACATGATCAGGAACGCATCGAACTCGATCTCGAGGTTCTTGGCGGGAAGGACGCGCGCACCGAGTTGCGCCATGGCAGGCAACGTGATCGACGTCTTGAGGTTCTGGTCCTTGAGCTGCTGCTGGTACGCGGCAGGAACCTCGAAGTCGATCTTGCCCGGGTCCAGGATCATCTCGGTTTTGTGGCGATACTGGCCGCCGACGCGTAGCCAGTCCGTGGCTTCGTAGAAGAGGGAGAAGTTGGGGGCGTAGCCGGTGTCGACGCCTCCGATGGTGGACGTGCCGTAGTCATTGCCGAGCAGCAAGCCGCGCTCGAGCTTCACAGAGCCACGGGTGATGGTGAGCCCGGCACCGACGGACACCCCCTCGAAGGGACCGAGGGCGAGTGCGGGCTGCACGGAGTAGGAGCGCAGCGAAGACTTCTGTGTGATGTAGGCTCCCTTCCATCGATCAGGCCAGCCGAGGGAGAGCCCGAACGTGGAGTAGGCGCCCACGCCAAGCGCGAGCCAATCGATGGGCTTGTAGGTTGCGAACATCGACGGGATGGGAAAGACGCCCAGGTCCGCGTCCGCCTTCTCGCCCGTGTTGGGGTCCTCCCACGAGTTGCTCGCGATGTACGTGTACAGGTTGGCCTGCAACTGGAGCCCGTCGAGGCGTGCCATGCCCGCGCTGTTGTACAGCAGCGTCGCGGGCTCCGCGCCCTCGGCCACCGCCGCGCCGCCCTGCGCCACCGACCGCGGGCTCACCTCCCACAGGAAGAACCCGTTCGCCGAAGCGGTCCCAGGGACCAGAAGCGCGCCCACCAATCCAACGAGTGCAATCGTTCGTCGGGTCATCGTCATCCTCTATCCCGCTGCCCTCAGGGAGCCGCCGTCGTGAAAACCCAGGTCACCGTGATCGACGCTCGCTCGACCCCAACCGCAGCCGCCGCATCGCTTAGGAACGGCTGATAGTCCGCCCGCCACTTCTCCACGGTTCCGAGCGCCAGATCCCCCACCAGCGTGGCATACGCGTTGTCCCATTCCTCCTGCGTCGCCGTCGCCGGGTCCTTGCCCGTCGTCAACAACGCGTCAAACGTCGAGTCGATGAACGGCGAGTTCAGGGTCGGAGGGGTCGTGCTCGCATCGAACAGCGGGGTTGGAGAAGCCATCAGCGAGAAGAGGCTGGATTGCCTCGAGGGCACCCCGTCCAGCCCCTTGATCCCGTCCGTCAGCACCACCTGGTAGGTCGTCGACGCCTCCAGGGTGCCGGCATCGAGGACCACAGCCTGCTCGCAAAGCACCTTCGTCGCATCATCCGGGTTCACGACATTGCCGACGGATACGCTGGCAGCAACCTCCGTCAGACCCGCTCCGCGCTTGAACAGCTTCACATTGCCAGCCACCGTCTGCGGGTCGATGGGGTGGTGGAAGCAAACCCACGGCTTGCCAAACTTGCTGTTCGCAGCGCTCGGTTCCCCGATGGGCTTGGGAAGCTCCTGGCCGATCAGCATGGGGTTGAACCCAGGCATCGGGTTGGACTGGATCGTGAACCCCGCGTGAGCCACCACGCTATCCCGATCCACCTCCGCTTCCAGCGCGGCAAGCGCAGGCGCGTTGGCCTGCCGAAGCATCTCCAGCGCTGCTGCGTCCGCGTCCGGAAGAATCGTCATCGACCGGCCAAACTCGTTGACCAGCGGCGTCCGCGACTTCAAAAGCTCCATGGCCACCGTCCCCACCACCGGACGGCCACTCGTGTCCTTCACGTCGCTCGTCACCACGACCATGTAGCGGTGCCCCATCTCGTAGTCGGGCGGCATCAACGGCTTGGGCTTCATGCGAACGTACAACGTGTACGGAGACTGCGTCGCCGGCGCCCAGCCCACGTTGAACGCCACGAAGTAGCTCGCAGGGTCCACACGCACGAACGTCGGCGGAGATTGGCTCGCCCCGGTCACGTCGTACAGGCGCACCGCATCCCCCGTGAGGGTTGCAGGATCGAGCTCCCCGTCGAACGGGATCGTGATCATCGACCCGGGAATCCACCCGTTGATCCGGCTCAGGTTGCCCTTGACGTGCTTGGTCAGGTCCGAGTCCACCGCATCGTCCACCGGCACGCTCAACAACCCCGTGGTGGGATCGATCAGCGCGTCGTTGGGCAAGGGAATCTGCCCCGCGATAGGGTCGAAGATCGGACGCGTGGCCTCGACCGGCTCATCCCTTCCGACGTTGGGATCGCACCCCGCGACAGCAAACGTTGCTCCCAAGAGCAGAGCGTATCGACGACTGCCAAGCATGCCCCAGGCTCCTCCCGCTGATGGTCACAACCGTGACTCCGTGAACGGCTCGGAGCATAGGGCTCGAAAGAGACAAGTTCCAGCAAAAGTACAACTCCCAATCGGACCGGGACGGTCAGGCGAAAACTTGGCCAAGCCCATGGGCTCGTGCGACCCGGTTCCCATGCCCCGCGATCTGCCGCAAAGCACCCCGGCTCGACGGCTCACCCTGCTGCCTCCCCCGCCGTCCAACCCCGACGTGCTCCAGGCCTGCTGGGAACCGTCGTGGAGCAGCACCCTGCCGGAGGACGACTTCGAAACCGTGATGCCGTCGAACGCGCCAACCTTGTGGCAGGCGCCCCCCACGGACTTCGGAGCGCTGCCCAGCGACGACATTCACTACCGCACGATAGCCTCCGCTCTTGCTCTCTGACGGGCATTCCCTGCACCCCGTGTCGGTGCCACAATCTAGACCATGGACGAACAGCGACGTGCGGCGGGCTACCTCGTCGCGATCTTCGCCGCCCTGAGTTTGGGGGGCACGTGCGGCAAAGCCAGGCCCTACCACGACGTGAGCGGAACGTGGGCCAACGCCGGCTTCGGACCTTCCGCAGCCTTGAAGTCGGACGACGGCGCCTCGGTGGATCTCGACGTCTCGTTCACGGTGAAGGCAGCCGTGCCGCAAGACCGCAAGCCCTTGCCGGTCACGGGCACGCTCTGCATCAGAGACCCGTCTTCGGCCATGTCCGGGACCTACGAGATCGATGCGACCGCATCTACCTGGGCCGGCGCCGACTACGGCGGCGCGCGCCTGGACATCAAGGCCCGCACACCCGACGGCCGCGTGGCCACGATCTCGCAAGCCCACATGCCCAACGGCTCCCCGGACAAACTCGGCTCGTCGATCATCGTGCTCGAGTCGCGCGAGGGAAAGAACCTGCGATACCCGTTCGAGGACTTCCGCCGCAGAACCGACGTCACCTGCCCCTGACCTCAGGGGGCCGCAAGCACGCGCAAGGGAAGAGCCACCCGGGCCCGCCAAGCCGCTTCGTTGTGCTCGGCGCCGATCTCATGCCAGTGGAACAGATCCGTGTTGAACACGTAGCCATCGGCCACCAACGCATCCCGCATCTGCACCGTCTCGCAGTAGTTGTCCCCAGCGGCGTCGTTGTCGTCCAGAATCCCGTCCCCGTCGCTGTCCACGCAACCACCCCCATTCGTCCCACCCGAGTCGAGATACAGCACGACATCCGGATGGCCGAACGACGGCAACATCTCGATCAGCGTGGGATTGTCGGCGCCGATGCTCCCCCAGCCCAACGTCGATGACATTCCCGCACCCCTGCCGAATACGTCCGGGTGCTTCAGCGTGAAGTACAGGGATATCAACCCACCGAGGGAGGAGCCCATGGTCCACGTGTTCTCCGGACCTGCCTTGACACGGTAATGCGTCGCAATGAGCGGCATGATCCGGGTGGTCACGAGCCCGAAGTACGCCTCCCCGGAACCGCCCACCGTCTGCCCCGACACCACGTCCTCGACATGCGTGTACTCGTCAAAGCGAGCCGTCGTGTTGTGAATCCCCACGACGATCGGAGGCTGGATCTCGTTCGCCTCCAGGAGCGTCTCGACGGCCTCGTCCAGGTGCCACCCCCCCCACATGGCCTGCGGATCGAAGAGATTCTGGCCGTCATGAGCGTACAGGACGGGGTAGGTCTGGCTCGAAGCCTCGTATCCCGGGGGCAGATAAACGGTGAGGGGACGTGAAGACAGACCATTTCCCGCGACGCCGAGATGTCGCTCCAGATGGCCCTGCAGGTTGCCGCCTTGCACCAGGGAATACTCCCCGTAGGCGTCGAACCCGAAGCGGCGCGCCATGGGGTCCGCAGACCAGTGGACGCCGTCCGTGAACTTGTAGAGGTAGCGATGCGGGCCCGTGTCGACCTGCAACGTGACCTGGTAGAGGTCCTCCGCCACGAGCGTCATGGGCGCAGCGGTCGCGTCCCAACCGTTGAAGTCCCCCGCAACGTGCGGGTGTCCCCACCCGTCCGGCAACCGGAAGAAGAACGTCGCGTAGGGCGCGCAGCGCACCGGGAAGCCGTCGGAGTTCTCGATGGCCACGAGGTAGTCTTCCAGGATCGAAACCTTCTCCTCATCGCTCGATACCGCCGCCAGATCGACCTCGAGTGCATCGGCTCGGTCGCAGTCCGGCGACGGCTCCACGTCGATGGGCGCGTCGATGACGACATCGATCCCGGAGTCGCCAGGGCCTCCGTCGGGGATGAACCCTCCCGAGCCACTGAACCCTCCTGTTTCACCGCCGTCCGCGGCATCGGGCACGTCAGCCCCCCCCGAACCAGCCTGCCCGCTCGAACCGCCGGTGCCGCCGGTACCGCCGGTGCCACCTTGCGCTGCGCCGCCGTCGCCTGCCGAGCCACCCGTCGCAACGCTGCCTCCAGGCGCGTCGTCTTCCGACCCGTCCCCGCAAGCGGCCGCCGCAACGAGCGCGACAAGCGCGAACGGCGCAAGACAAAGCGAAGGGTGAAGCGAGAGACGGTGGGCGTTCATGGACGTACTCCTGAGGCTGATGGTGAATCCAACCGCCTCAGGGGGTGCTTATGCAAGCGATTAGCGATGACGGCAGCCCGGTTTGGTACGCCCATGTGTTCCATGTCGCACACACCGGAGTGGGACGGTCAGTTGACGTCCTGCAAGGCGCCCTGAACCATGAAGACGGCAGCGGGGAAGAAGAACAGGTAGACGATGAGCAGAGTGATGGCACTGGTCTTTCCGCCGGAAACCTGCTCGATCCCCTGCGCCCACTTGTAGAGCCAGAGCAGGCCGAGGATCGGCACGAACGCCTGCCAGAAGCCGGGGATGTCCGCGCCGCGCTCGCGCAACTCTTCGCCGATCTTGTACAGCCAGTAGATGCCATAGATGCCGCACGTCACGAACGTCAGCAGGATGATCTTGATGGCCCCTTGCTTCATCATCATCGTCGCAGTCTCCTTGGTGGTTCGACCCCAGGTCGAAGGGCAGAGCACAGCAGCAAACCAGGGGGCCTGTCAACGTGCGGGAGCGCTGTGCACGACGCTGCCGCTCACTTCCAGTGACGGTTGATGAACTCCTCGACTTCGGGCAAGCCGCCCTGGAGGATGAGGTAGCCGTTGTGGGGCTCGCGGCTCGTGATTTCGTGGTTGATCGGATGCAGCAGCATCTTTCGAATTAAGGCGGGGTCATCCGTTTGCCCGAGGACCCAAGCGAGCTTCATGTAGGCGGTCTCGGGGAGCATGTTGTCCATGGGGATGACGCCGAGGTCGAGCAGGTCCCGGCCCGTGTCGTACACGTACATCTGAGCGTAACCCCAAAGGGTCTGCACGGTCATCACGACGGTCATGCCCCGCTTCACGGCGCGAGCCAGGGCGGGGTACAGCGGCTTGTTGACGTGCCCTAGCCCCGTGCCCGCGATCACCAGCCCGCGGTACCCCATCTCCGCCAGTCCGTCGATGATGTCGGGCTGGAAGTTGGGGTAGTAGTACTGGATGGTGACCTTCTCCTCGAAAGCGGGGGTGATGATCGGCTTGCGTCGTTTGTCGCGACGGAGGAAGTCGTTGTTGAGGTAATTGAAGTGCTCGCCGCGCTCATTGGCCTCGAGGTGAACCATGGCGAGGGGGGTGGCGCCGATGGATCGGAACGTGCTCCGGTAGCTCGAGTGCATCTTGCGGCAGCGGGTGCCTCGATGCAGCAGGTCGTAACGATCCGACGTGGGGCCGAACATGCAGAGCATCACCTCTGCGATGTCGCAGTCGGCTGCCGTGCGCACGGCGTTCATGAGGTTGAGGGCTGCATCGCTGGAGGGCCTGTCGGAGCTTCGCTGGCTTCCGACGAGGACGATGGGCACGGGCGAGTTCTGCACCATGAAGCTCAGGATGGCGCCGGTGTGGTGCATGGTGTCGGTGCCGTGACCGATGACGATCCCGTCGACGCCTTTCTCGATCTCGTCGCCGATGGCCTGGGCAAGAACCTTGTACTGCGCGGGTCCCATGTTCTCGGAGAAGACGCCGAACAGCTTGTTGGTGGTCAGGTTGGCGATGTCCGCGAGCTCGGGCACGGCACCGTACAGCTCCCCGGGCGTGAAGGCGGGGATCACGGCACCTGTCCGATAGTCGAGCCGGCTGGCAATGGTGCCGCCCGTACCGAGCAAGGTGACGTTCTTCTTGGCAGGGTCGAAGGGAAAGGCCTTCTCGGGGATCTTGTAGACGGCCTTCTTGTAGCCAAGCTCTCTCGCGCGCTTGATCCGACTGGCCGCGATCCCCACGTTGTAACCCGTAAACATCTTGATCACGATGTGCAGGTCGTCGCAGGTCTCGCTGCGCGGAAGGATCACCCCCGTGAAGACCGATCCCTGGTCGTTCTCGATCTCGACCTCGCTCCACACACCGATCCCGAAGGTCTCCAGGGCCGCACGAGCCTCGCCCCGATACCCCTGGTAGACGTCGCCGCGATCCGTGGGGGCCTTCATGCGCTCACCTCCTCGAGCTGACGCGACAGGAACTCCACGACGGCCCGGGCGGGCGCCTTGCCTTGCAGCATCCGGACGGCCTTTCCGATCAGGAATCGCATCTGCTTGTCACGCGCGTCCTGCTTGCCGGGGCGGTAGTCCGAGAGGTTCACCGCACCGAGCGCGTCCTGCCACACGGCCATCGGCTGCATCTCGATGCCCGCGGCCACGCGCGCTCGCTTCGCATCCAACCCAGGAGCCCGGGCTAGCACCTGCGCGACCAGCCGGATCCCTTCGCGCGGGATCTGTCCGTCGACGTACATCTGGAAGATGTCCACCCATTGCTCGGCGCCGAGACGGTCCGTGGGCACGCCGGCACGATGCAACGCCTTGGCGCGCTGACCGATCTCGACGGCGGCGGTGCGACCGTCGACCCCGGTGACACGCACGACCTCGTCCACGATCGCAGCGCCTCCGCGACGGATGAGGTAGTGGGTGGTTTCGGTCGGGACGCCCCACTGGCGGTAGCGGAGCTCCCGTTCCCAGGGGGGAGCCGGGAGAGACTTGCGCAACGCCTCGACCCGGTCGGTGGCGACGCGGGTGGGCGGAGAATCCGTATCGGGATACATGCGGTCCGCCCCCGGGAGGATTCGCTCGAAGGTTGTGTGCCCGCCAGCGAGCGACTGACGCGTCTCCTTGGGGACCCCTTCGGTCGCATCTCCCCAGCGCAGCCGGATCTCCTCGGCCGCGGTGCGGCAATCCTGCTCGGAACCCCACACGATGTAGAAGTCGTCCTTCTCCCCCACCCGCAAGCGCTTCCGAACGCGCTCACGCACCTGATGCAGCCGCGGGAACTCCGGCATCCGCTTGCCCGACAACACCACGGGCGGCTCGTCCAGACACGCGATCACCCGGATCCGACCCGATAGCTCGTCCAGGAACGTCGTGTCCGGCTGGGTCGGGTGCTCCGTCAATCCCCCCACGCCGTCCACCCGCACCGCAAACACGCTATGCCCCCGCCCAATGGCGCGCTTCGTGTACTCCAACCCAACGTCCTGGAAGATGTCCGTCACGTCCATCGCCCAGATCCTCACGTCGCCGGGCGTCTTGAGGCCACGAGCGTGCAGCTCGTCCCGCAAACGCAGCAACTCCACCTGCCGGATTCCCTCGTTGTGCACGAGCTTCACCGCATAGGCGGCCTTCATCACCCCTTTGATCTCCACCCGGTTCCCCCCCCGAACGCTCACGTTCACGTCCTGCCGCGCCGCCCCAATGCCCACACGCACATGCCCCGTGCTACGCGCGGTCAACCCACACAGCAGGATCGCGTCGCGCACCTCCTCGGGCGTCCGCAGGTCCGGCCCCGTCACCGTCTCCGTCAACGGCATGCCGAGGCGATCCGTTCGAAATACGATGCGATGGCCGCGATCCGAAACCTCCCGGCACGAATCCTCCTCCACCGACACGTGCGTCACCGTCAGCTTCCGCCCACGGAACGGCAGAGACCCGTTCACGCCGATGATCGCCGTGCGCTGAAAGCCCGTCGGGATGCTGCCATCGAGGTACTGCTTTCGCGCAATGTGCACCTCGTCGATGATGTCCATGTTCATCATCAGGCACAGCTCGATCGCCGTGTCGATGGCCTGCTGGTTGACCAAGAACGGAGGCGTGTCGTCCATCTCGTACGTACACACGTTCAACCGGTGCAGCAGGTAGACGATCTCCTTCTTCGTCTTGAACTCCATCAGCGCCGTGCCGTCGTACTCCCCCAGCTCGCTGAGGGTGGGACGCATGTGGCGCAACACCTCGCCATCGTGGTCGACCGTGTACAAACCGGCAGGACACCGGCAGAAGAGCTTCTCCTTCGTCAGGAGTTGCTGGTGAACCTCGAGCCCCGAGATGAGCCCGACACCTTCGTAGTCCAGCGTTGGTTGCATCACGCTCCCTCGACAGTGGGTACGACGTCGCTCCGGTCGCGCGGAGGGCGCCATCGTTGATGCCTCCCCCCGTCCCCGTCAAGGACGACAAAGGGGAGGAGGGTTTCGGGTGCGCGAGGCGTACCCCATCACGGTTGGCGGA
The DNA here is from genome assembly GCA_964488865.1 of uncultured Polyangiaceae bacterium. Taxonomy (GTDB): domain Bacteria; phylum Myxococcota_A; class Polyangia; order Polyangiales; family Polyangiaceae; genus MWCO01. Next base: position 40,903 of record CAZAWR010000007.1, read on the forward strand.
GGAGGGATGGGAAGGGGTCCGGGAGTCCCGGAGACGTCAGCGGGCGATCTCGAGGCTCCAGCCGTTCAGGGTGCCAGCATCGCCCGCGGCTTCGTCGATCACGGTCAGACGCCACGTGCCCTTCGCGTCCTGCCCGAGGAAGTCGGCCACGTTGTAGGAACGAGCCACGAAAGCCCCTTCCGCCGTCGCAGACCCCTGCAAGATCGCCTCCCCAGGGGCACCCACGCGCTGAAGCTTGATAGCCAGATCCATCTGCTCGGGATGCGTGATGTCCACGTTGACCTTCATGGCCGTGATGGCGCCTTCGTCCTCCACGACGATGTTCGAGAACACGCCCGCGGCACCGCCGTCGTCGATGGCCTTGGATTCGGTGCTGGAATAGGTCTTCGCGCCCGCAGCGCAGCCGTCACCGACACAGTCCGTGATGGACAGGGTCCAGCTGTTGAGCGTTCCGGTGTCGAGCTTGGCGTTGTCCACGACCACGAGCTTCCACGTCCCGGCCGCGTCCTGGCCGTTGAAGTCACTCACGGCATACGTCTTCTTGATGTTGTGCTCGCTGCCACCGTCCTGATCCTGCAGCACGACTTGCCCGCCACCCTCGCGCACGAGCTTGACCGTGACGTCGCCGGAGTAGGTGTGCGTGATGTCGACCGCAACGGACAGCGCGCTGATCGTCCCGCCATCGGGAACCACGATCGAGCTCGAGAGGCCAGCCGGATTGTTGTCGGGAATGCCACCGCCGGTGCCCGTGTACACCTTCGTCGACCCCACGCAGGACGGGTCCTGCGCGCAGTCCGAGTCGTCGCAGTCCGCGTCCCCATCCATGTCGTTGTCCTCACCGTCGTTGCAGACTTCCTTCGGAAGCTCGACCTTGGGGAGGCCCGACACGTACGCGGTCAACTCGCCGACGTACTTGTAAGAGATGTATCCGAAGCCATCGCCGTGCGGGTTTTCCACACCGAAGCTTCCGCGACCCCAGCTGTTCTTGAAGATGAAGAAGCCCTTCTCCATGAGGGGCTTGCCCTCGGCATCGGTCATCAACTTGCCTTCGCCGTCACGCTTCTGCACCTCGAGGTTGTCGTCCCAACCGACGAGGAGGAACCCGTGGCCGGCGCGCTTCTCGAGGCTCTTCTGCTTGTCCACGTCGTTGGGGTACGTGACGTAGCCCTTGCGCCAGTAGGCGTTGTTCGTGGGCAGAGAGGAGGTGCGATGGTTCCACGACTGGTAGTAGAAGGTGCCGCCCACTTCGACGCCCAGCTTCTTGCCGAACATGTGGGCCTTGATGCTGCGCTCGTTGGAGTTGATCCAGCGGCCCGAAGGGATCCGCCAGCGCTTCGAGCCCATCGCACTCTCGGGCGGGTCACCGTTGGTGTAGCACTTGGTCGGTAGACTCTCCCCGCCGTTGCACTCGGCGTCGTTGGAGCTGTTCCACTTGGTGGTCTGGTAAGGCCACGCGGACTCCTCGACGATGCCAAACTGATAGATCGCCTTGAGGTTCTCGGACGCGCTGGAGCCTTCCGTATTGCGGAAGGCTTTCACCTCGTTCTTCACCGCCCACTGAAGGAACTGCTCGGAGAAGTCCGGGTTCTTGATGGTCCCCTCGGCGATGTACAGATGCTCCATGTGCGCAGCGGAAGCGAAGATGGAGCATACGCCACGGCTTCCCTGGCTCTTGACCGGGGACTGCAGCTTGACCAGGTCGAAGAACGTCGCAGGGTAAACCGCGTCCGACTTGCCCTCTTCAGGCAAGTCGGCCTTCGACGGCGCCCCTTCGAGCAGATCGTCCAGATCGCTCAGCGGCGCTTCGCCGTCCTCGTTCGTGACCTCTGGCCCGCCGCTGCCGCCGCCGTCGTCACTCGAAGAGCACGCCGCGAGAAGGCCAGCCGAAGCGAAGAGGATTCCGGTGGAAAGGTACTTGATCCATGTGCTGCGGGTGTTGTCTGGAAGCATGTGGGAAAGCATACGTCATGTCCTTCCTTTTGGATACCTACATCCGAAATGCCGGCCGCGGCAGGGAAAGTCGTTGAGCAAACACTGTCGGCTCGACCCGAACCTTCAACTACCGCGGGAAACTCTCGGACCCGGCTGCGCCGTTGCCAAACCTTTGGCCCTTTGGTTCTCCGTCATGGACCATCAAGGCGTCCATGGCACGCGTTTTCGTACGGTGGTTATCGAAAATTCTTCCCGCAGTCGTCGCTGGCTGCGGGGCCCCCCCAACCGCTCCCGCCCTGCCCCCCCAAAAGGACGTGATTACAAGGCCGTCTGCGCCATCCGCCCCGACCCCTGCCCCGACCCCTGCCCCGCCCTCCTCGTCCCCGACCGACACCGTCGTCCCCGACTCGGCCCCCCGCGCCCCACGACTCTTCGCCGTGGAACGCGTCGCCTGGATCTACGATCAACCCCATCGCGCGACTCGGAAGCTCGGCTACGTAGGCGTAGGCATGGCCGTCGCGCTGCGTGAACCCGAGCCGCGGCCCCCCGCCGAGGGTTGTCCGCGAGGGTTCTACGCCGTCGAACCGCGGGGATTCGTGTGCGGCAACTACCAGGTTACCCTCGACGAATCACACCCCGTCGTGACCGCCTTGCGCGACCACGCACAGCCCACGGGCGGCGCGTTCCCGTTTCGGTATGGGCTGAGTCTCGGCGCTCCCATGTACAACAAGCTCCCGGATGAGCGCACGCATCAGGTCGTGATGATGCGCTACCCCTCACCACGCAAGCTCGGGGACTGGGCAAGCGCGTTCGAAGACCTCGTCGACCCGAACCCGACGTGGAACCTGGAGTCTGTCCCTGAGTTCCTTCGCGATGGCAGAGCAAGTCCGAACGCCACGCACGGGTTCGTGCGCAGGGCGCTCCCTCATGGGTCCATGCTCGCCTTCACGAAGGCGTTCGAACACGAGGGACGTCGTTACCTGCTCGCGGACGACCTGTCGGCGGTGCCCGCAGATCGGGTGCTCCCGTACAGAAGCACGACGTTCCGAGGTGTGGCTGTGGAGGGGAGCCTACTGCCGCGGTTCGGGTGGACCTGCGGAGGGAGGCGGGCTCTCCACGAGCCGCGTGACGGACGGATGGTGGCCGGGGGAGAGAGCTTGCCCGCGCGAACGCTGGTGCGTTTGAGCGGTCGAACGGAGCGCTCGGGCGGGCATGAGTACCGTCAGCTTCGCGACGATCCGGGCTGGGTGCGCGCGGACCACGTGTGCGAAGTGAAGCTGGCGGAGAAGATGCCGGACGGGGTCACGGCCAGCGGCCGATGGATCTACGTGTCCGCGCTGGAGCAGACGCTGGTGGCCTACGAGGGGTTGCGCCCGGTGTACGCGACGCTGCATGCGTCGGGGCGAGGCGGGATCCACCGCGGCAAGGGCGATGTACGCAACTACACGACGCCCGTGGGGGGGTTTCACGTGAACTGGAAGGAGCGGTATGCGACGTTCTCACCGGATCCTGGGGCGCCCACGACGTTCTGGATCAGCAACGTGATGTCCGTGCAGTACTTCGAGCAGCCCTATGCGCTGCATGGTGCGTACTGGCACGAGCGTTTTGGCGTCCCGACGAGCGCCGGGTGTCCGAACCTGTCGCCCCATGACGCGGAGTACCTTTTCGGTTTCACGGACCCCAAGTTGCCGGAGGGATGGCAGGGGATCGGTCCGGCGCGCGGGGACCGGGGCACCCTCGTGGTGGTGGGGCCGTGATGGTTGCGGCTTGCGTTTCGGTGGGTTCGGGCTAGAGCAGGCGGCGAATCCCATGCAAACGTTCGAAGAGAATCCGCTTGTGCCATCGGACTGCCACAAGGAAGACCCCGTGTTCCACACGGCGATGGCGCATCTGTACCGTGCGGAAATGAGCCGCATGACGGTGTGGCGACAGCGGCTCGACACGACGAGCAACTGGGCGATCATCCTGACGTTCGGCATGTCGACGTTCGTGCTGGGTTCGACGACCGTTCCCCACTACGTGATGCTCCTCGGGCTGGCGATCGTGTCGATCTGCTTGGTGATCGAGGCGCGTCGCTACCAGCGATTGCATCACAGCAAGTGGCGCCTCGCCCTGTTCGATCACAACTACTACGCCAACATGCTCTGGCCGTCGGTGCGGCTTGCGGAGCCGGCGTGGAGGAGGCAGCTCGCGTTCGACCTTCGGCGCCCCCACTTCACCATGACGTGGGTGATGGCCACGCGTCTGCGATTGCGTCGCAACTACTTGCTGCTCATGTACTTCATCACGGCAGTCTGGCTCACCAAGGTCTTCATTCACCCCAGCAGCCCGTCGACGCTGGGGGAGTTCTACGGCAGGCTGGCGATGGGAGGGCTCTTCCCTAGCTGGTTCGTCGCCTTGACGGCCACGGTGTTCGTGCTGGTGGCTTCGGGCATGGGGCTTCTCACGCCAAGCGAAGAGGCGCTGGACCGGTGGACCTGGGAGCGTCAGGCGGTGCGTCCGGAGCCCGCCACGGAAGAGGCCCTTGCGGCGGAGGATGCGACCAAGACCTTCCCTCCCCAGCCCTGAAGCTACCGAATCGCCATCCGGCTGACGAGCCAGTCGTCGCCCCGCTTCTTCAGCTCCCAGTCGACCGAAATCCTACCGCGTCGGGAAAACGTCTCTGTCGCGACCGTGGCGCGGGTCTCTTCCACCTCGACGCTCTTGCGCATCACATGCTGCTTGGTGCCATGATAGGGCCGCAAGCGGCCGTGGGCCATGGCGGCAAACTCCTCAGGGCTCTCCTTGTCGTAGCGAAGAGACTGGTGCCGGACCTCGATGAGGACGGGCTGAACGGAAGGGTCCACGTAGGCAAGGGCCAACTCGATGTTCTCGGCGTTGACCTCGGACGTCACCGTGTCGGCGAACGCCTCGATACGCTCCTGGTCAGTGATGACGAGGATGTCCCAGGCGACCAGAGCGACAATGAGCAGCGCGAGCCCGGCGCCCGCGAGGGCCGCGACGGTTCGAGGCTTCATGGGAAGAACCTAGAGCACGGATGGTGCGATGGCGAGGAGGAAGGACGTACCGCTTGCGAGACGGTTCCCCCTCCAGCATGCTCGGCGGTCACCGCAAGGAGAGACGCATGGCCAAGAACCGGCTTGCCCGCACCCTGAGCATCTTCGACAAACTCCCTACGCCCCTGCGCGTCCGCGCCATGTCCCTGTTCATGGGCCGCATGGTGCCGTTCGTCGGAACCTCCCACGTGCGCATCGAGGAAATGACCCCTCGGCGCGTGGTGGTGTCGGTCCCGAACCACCCGTCGGTCCGCAACCACATCAAGGGCATTCACGCGGCGGCCATGACCCTGGCCGCGGAGACCGCGACCGGTTTCGTCGTGGGGATGAACGTTCCGGACGACCGCCTGCCTCTGATGAAGAGCCTCAAGGTGGCGTTCCGGCGCCGCCTGCAAGGAGGGTTGCGCGTCGAGGCATGGCTGACGGAGCCGCAGATCGACGAAATCCGGCGCGAAGAGAAGGGGGAAGTGCTCGTGAGCGTGCGTGCCACGGACGATTCCGGGCAAGAGCCGATCGAGTGCGAGATGATCTGGGCGTGGGTACCGAAGAAGCGCTGACTTCAGTCGACCTGACAGCTGTCCTCGGGGCCCAACCGTTTGGTGCAGCTGCGGCACTCCGCGCAGGCGGAAAGGCTCCCGGTCTGGTCCGGGGCGGGACACTCCACCGCCTCGATGACATCGCAGCTGCAGGTGATGTTCGCGGTCGTGCAGCAGTACGTACAGACCTTGAACCCCTCGGGGGCCTCCGGTCCCTTCTTGGAGCCACCGCAACTGACGACAAGAACGCCAAGCACGAGCAGGGGGCTCACGATCCTCGACACGATGCGCCTCATGACGGGGGCCGTAGCGTGATCGACGGGGGGCGTAAAGGCAGTGTGGCCCGCCCTGCCGGCCACTCCCTGACGGACGTGCCCGGGAGCGGGAACTTGGCCAAGAGCAGCCAAATGCTGAATGGCTGCTCCCATGAAGCAGCTTCCCCGCAACGTGAAGACCGGACCGTCACGGGTACCCCTTTGCGTAGCGGACGACGCGGACGAGTCCTTCGACTGGGACGAGTCGTACAGCGTGACCCCGCCGCCCGTTGCCGTTTCTCAAGAAGACTCGCCCCTCGCCCCGTCGTCCGCGTCTCACCGCAGCCGGAGCGTGCTCGCGATCTGGGCCGCCGTTGTCGTGGGGTTCGTGGTCGCCCTCGGCGTGACATGGGCAAAGACACCCCAACGCCAGACCGCGATGGCGCTGCGAAGTTGGGTCAGCGACATGCCGAAGGTCGACACGTCGTCCCTGGCACGGGTCCAGAAGATGGACCTCAGCTCCCTGGCCCGGCAGCGCCGCGCCGATGCAAACCTCTCGCACGATGGGTATGCCTCGATCCCAGGCGGCGTGCTGTACACGCCGGAGTCGTTCGGCTCGAGTGATGGGTCGTACGATCTGCTGCTTCACTTTCACGGCAATGTGAAGGTGATCGTGGAGAGTGCGGTGGCCTCGAAGCTCAACGCTGCGGTGGCCGTGGTGAATCTCGGGGTGGGTTCGGGCCCGTACCAGGATGCCTACGCCACCCCCGGGACGTACGAGGAGCTTCTTGCACTGATCCAGTCGGCCGTCCGTCGTCGAGGCTTGGACAACGCGCGCCTTCGACGCGTGGCCCTGTCCGCGTGGAGCGCGGGATATGGCGCCATCTCGACGATCTTGCAGCAGCGGCAGGGGGCGGATCCGCTCGACGCGATCCTTGTGCTGGACGGGATTCACACGGGGTATGAGGATGGACGCCCGGGAGCGCTCGTGGAGCGACGCTTGGCTTCGTTCGAGGAAGCGGCGGACGCGGCAGCTTCCGGGGAGTTGCTGTTCACCGTGACGTACTCGGAGATCGATCCGCCGGGGTACGCAGGCACCCGTGCGACGGCGGAGCACCTGCTCTCGGTGGCGAAGTTGCGCGGAGAGGTCGAGGATTCGGCGCTTTCCGTCCCGGCCTACCTCAAGCTCGTGTCGATGCGCGGCGCGGTGGCCAAAGACGACGTCCAGAAGCTGGATCCCTTCTCAGACCGTCGGGTGGGCAGCTTCCGAATCCGAGGGTATCGGGGCAATACGCGGGGACATCACATGGCGCACCTGTTCCAGATGGGCGCGACGGTTCTTCCGGAGTTGGCACAGCGGTGGGACGCGTATGCGGGCTACACAGGGCGCAGGGACGCCGTGCATGCCTCACGTGTTCGCATGCGGGCGCGGGGAAAGCAGCCTGCGCGGTAGACCCAAATCAAGCGCCCCGCGCTGCTCCGGGTCCAGGTTTTTCTAGGCTTTCGCAAAGCCTCCTCGCCGCGCTCACGGCGGCGGCTCACCCCAAAACGCCTTGCTCGGCTCGATAGCCCCAAACCCAAGCACGTTCTTCGAACAGCGCTTGATTGGGGGACGAAAGACCTTCGTCCTGCGAGAAGGGCGAGACCTGGGTGAACGCGCTAGGCGGCGCGCCCCCCTTGACTCCCCTGAGTTTGGCCCAAAGCTTCGGTCAACGCAGAAGGAACCGAAAGGCCTCCGATGAATTCCGCCAATCACCGCGACAAGGTGCTCGTTCACTACACCGGACGGATGCTCGACGGCCGGGTCGTCGAGTCTTCTTCCAAGACAGGAGCCGTGGAGTTGCAGCTTGGAAACGGGTCCGTCCCTCCCGGCCTCGAGAGAGCGATCGTGGGGATGAAAACAGGCGAGACCAAGTCCACGCTGCTCCGAGCCAAGGAGGCGTTCGGCATGCGTCGGAGGGATCTGATCCTGCGGCTGGATGCCAACGAGATCCCGCCAGACGCCCACCCTAGGGTGGGGGAGGTTCTGACGATGCAGAACAGCGAGGGAGCCACGCTTCGGGTGCAAGTGACGGAGGTGACGGACAGCGAAATCGTTGTCGATGGCAACCATCCGCTGGCTGGCCTGGACGTGACGTTCGACATCGAGCTCGTCCGAATCCTGGATAACACCCCCGCCAGCTGAGGGTCTCACCCCCCCCGACATCCCCCTTGCAAGTGGCGTCGCCGAAGATCAGAATGCCGGCGTTGCCATGAACAGACTTAATTGGATTCGCAAAGCAGGTTTGGTCCTGGGGACCACGGTCCTCGTCCTATCGCTGGGAGGCTGCGCCCAGAAGAAGAAGGAGTCGGCGCCGGAAGGTGCGAGCAGCGCCGCCGTGAGCGGCGATAGCCCTCGCATCGAGCTGGTCGATCCGGTCCACGACTTCGGGACCGTGACCGAAGGAGAGACGGTCAAGCACACGTTCGTCATCAAAAACACGGGCACCGCCCCGTTGGTCATCGATCGCGTTCGCTCGTCGTGCGGCTGCACGGCGGCCGTGACCAAGGAAAAGGAGGTCGCGCCGGGCAAGACAACGGAGCTCGACGTATCCTTCAACACGCGTGGCCGGATGGGGCCGAACAGCAAGACGATTACCATCCAGAGCAACGACAAGAACACGCCCAACGCGAAGCTCGAGATCAAAGCGATGATCGAGCAGCTTCTGGCGTTCCAGCCTTCGATCGTGCGTCTGAGCGTGGGCCACAACGAAGAGCAGACCGTGGAGGCCTGGCTCACGGGCAAGCTCGCGAAGGACGCGAAGCTCGTGCTCGGCGAAGTCACGGGCGAGACGGGAGCGAAGGTCGAGCTCGCGGAGAAGAAGGAAGGCGACGAGACCAAGGTCGGACTTCGCTTCACGCTGAAGGGAACGAAGGTCGGCCGGGGTAATGGAACGGTCTCGATCAAGACGGGCGTGGAGTCGATGCCGGAGCTCACCGTGCGATTTGACACGACGGTGGTGGGCAACCTCCAGCTCCGCCCTCGGGCGCTGTACTTCGACACGCAGTCACCTCAGGGCAAGGAGCGCGTACTCAACGTGACGAGCAAGCGGGATGACTTGAAGGTCACCGCCGTGCGCGTGCTGGAGGGCCCCTACGAGGCAAAGCTGACGAAGCCCGAGACGGGCCCTGGGTTCGAGATCCGGGTCACGCTCAAGGCCACGGACGACGGCAAGGAAAAGCCTGCTGCCAAGGACAAGCCCGAAGCCAGCCTCAACGGGAAGCTCGAAGTGGTGAGCAATGACCCGCTCGAGCCCAAGCTCGAGGTGCCCCTGCACGTGCGGCGCATGCCCAACTTGATCCGCCCGCGCCCGAACCTCCCGATGCCGCGTGGCGGCATGCCGGAGCGTATGGCCCCAGGGGGCAGGCCGGCAGAGAAGCCCGCGACCCCGCCTGCTCAATAACCCACCTGGGTCACTTCACCCGACCGCCCGCACCCACGCAGCAACACGTTCGAAGTCCTCCGGCGAAAGCGTCTCTGCGCGCGCTTCGAGGCGGATGCCCGCGTCCCGCGCAGCGAGCTCCCACTGGGCGTCGTCGAGCCCCATGGCTCCCCTCCAAGCGTTGCGAAGCGTCTTTCGCCGACGCGAAAACGAGGTGAGAACCAGGGCGCGAAGGACGTCGTCCACGGGTCCTGGGGCGGACGGGTTGGGCTCGAGCACCAGGACGGCGGAGTGCACGGAGGGCTGTGGCCGAAAGCAGGTCGGAGGCACGGAGATTCGCCGCACCACGTGGAAGGAGCGTCTCACGAACACGGTGAGAGCGCCGTAGTCGCGCGAACCACAAGGCGCCTCGATCCGATCGGCCACCTCCTTCTGAATCATGAACACCACTCGCTGCACCTCAGCCGCAATCTCCGTGGCTCGTTCGAGCAGGCGACCGGTGATCTGGTAGGGAACATTGCCGACCACGGCGTGAGGACGCGGCATGCCGGACAGCAACCCCAACCAGTCGCACGAGGCCGCGTCGAGCTCGTGAACGGTCAGGCGACCCGAGGTGATCGCCTCATGCAGCGCTTCCTCGAGGATGGGTACGATCTCGCGATCGCGCTCGATGGCGACAACCCGAGCGCCGCGGTCGAGCAGAGGCAAGGTGAGAGCCCCTGTGCCGGCCCCGATTTCCAAGGCAGTTCCCCCCGGCTCCGGAACGCACTCGCGGGCGATGCGCCTCGCGATGTTCGGATCAGCGAGAAAGCATTGCCCAAAAGACCGCTTCGCGCGCAGTCCCTTGTCCCGGAACAGATGCCTGCCTCGCTGCCCTGCGTCGTCCCCCCCGCTATCCTTGCCCATCACGGCTCCTCGTCTTTGGCGTCGGGGACCCAGGCAGGCGGCGGCGCGGGCATGGACATCCTGGACGCCGCTGATTCCATCACGTGGGTCTTCGGTACGCCCCAACGGCGAACGCGCTGCACACGAACTCCCATGCGCGTCAGCACGCGTTCGCCCCGCTCGCGCGCCATCCGGGAACGAAGGACCACCGCATCGGAGACCACACGGGCCACAACGCTGCCCTCGAGGTCGATGGACAGCTCGGGCCTGGGAGCCGTCCATCGGACGAGGGCGCCGATGCGTCGCAACCTGGCGAGCGCTTGGACGAGCTCGGGCTTGGCGTGATCGGGTGGCGGGGCCCAGACATGAACGAGGCTGGGTCTTGGCTTGCGCCCGGCCAGGCGGTCGAGGAACCGGACCATTGCCTCCTCGGTGCGAGCCCGTTCCGGGTCACTCCTGGGTGGGCTCTCGATGCCGAAAGCGGCAAGGTACTTGCGCAGGGCACGCTCTCGCGGCGACGGGGCGTCGGGTGTGGCCGCGTGGAAGGGGGCGCGTGGTATCGCCGCTTCTGCGCGGAACGCCAAGCGGTCCAGGTCCATCTTCCCCATCCGGCCGACGCGGCCATCCAAGGGACGAAGGTGCTCGAGCACCCGAATCGCGACGTCCCGCTCCTCGAGCTCGCTGCGATCCGCATCGTAGGCCGCCGTGGACAGCACGAGAGCGAGACCGATGTGGTGAGCATGGCGCGCGCCACGGTCGGGCTCGAGCAGACCACGCAGACGGCCACCGAGGACGGCCAAGCCGACACTGTCACCTCGCGCCAGATGCCGTCGCGCCACGGCGGCGACCTCGTCGATCCCGAAGTCCAACGGCGCAGAGCCGATCGTCCCTGCCCACAGCTCGACTGACGCGTCGACGACGATCCACACGACGTCCCGCTCGTCGTGCTCGAAGTCACGAACGATGAGCTTGCCGCGCCGTGCGGAAGCACGCCAGGCGATGCGCTTGAAGGAATCGCCTGGATGGAGATCACGCAGTTCACGCAAGTCGATGCCATCCCCCGGCATGGGACCGGGGCGACCGATCTCCGCTTCCCTTCGGCTTCTCCCGCCGCGCGCGGACAGCAGCATGGGAGCGAAGGGACGAGGGAGGACTTCGATGCCATAAGGGTTTGCGAAGGTCAGAGGGACTTCGAAGAGCCCTGGAGCGCCTTGAACCTCGAGGGAGAGGCCGTGCACGGCATGGCGACCGACCCGTGGAGCGTGGACGCGCACGGACACGAGCAGCCGACCGCCAGCGGGGACCTCGCCAAAGGCCGGCTCGATGGTCACGTTGAGATGACTGGACGCCACGGGGCGCAGGTGGACGTACCGGGCAGCTCGGCTGTCCCGATTGCGAACCTCTGCGTCCAGCTCGACTTCGCTGCCTCGGGGGACGGTCACGACGCGACGGTCTCCGGTCCAGAGCATTTCGAAACCGGCGCCGCGGATCCGGGACACGCTGGCGAGGGCGGCCGCGCGCGCGAGAACGACGGCGACGAGGACAGCCCCCCCCCATGCGAGGATGGCAGCTTGCTGTGCGACGATGCCCACGACCAAGACGAGCCCGCCTGCGAAAGCGAGGTGCAAAGCGGGTCGCGTGGGATAGACCTGCACGATGCCTCACACGGCTCGGACGGCGCGTCGGTAGCTCACCTTCGACAACGCTTCTTCCACGACGTGGTCACGAACCTTTTCGTCCCCTTCTACCTCGGGCACCAGGATGAACCGGTGCGCCAGCACGGGGCCAGCAAGAGCGCGGATGTCATCGGGAGTGACGTAGTTGCGACCGTCGATCACGGCGGCCCCCTTGGCGGCCTGGAGCAGGCCGAGGGAGGCGCGAGGGGAGGCTCCGAGGGCGAGCCGGGGGTGTGCGCGCGTGAAGCCCGTCAGGCTCACGGCATACTCGAAAAGGTCGTCTTCGACATGAACGCGGGCAGCAATGCTCTGGAGCGCCTGCACGTCATCCGACGAGAGCACGGCCGATGCCTGAGGGGCAGTGACGTTGTGGGCGCGAAGCATGGCGACCTCGTCCTTGTGGGTCGGGTAGCCGACGGCCACGCGGATCAAGAAGCGGTCGATCTGCGCCTCGGGCAAGGGGTACGTGCCTTCGAGGTCGATGGGGTTCTGGGTAGCGACGACGAGGAACGGCTTGGGCAGCTCGAAACGGTCGCCTTCGATCGTGACCTGTTGCTCCTGCATGGCCTCCAGAAGCGCGGACTGGGTCTTCGCGGGAGCGCGGTTGATCTCGTCCGCGAGCACGACATTGGCGAACACGGGACCGGGTCGCAGCGAGAAGGTGCCCTCGCGCGGGGACAGGACGTAGGTGCCCGTGATGTCGGCGGGCAGCAGGTCCGGTGTGAACTGGATTCGTCGCATGGAGCAGCCGAGGGCTGCGGAGAACGCTTTGGCGAGGGTGGTCTTGGCAATGCCGGGCACGCCTTCGAGCAAGACATGTCCCCTCGCGAGCAGCGCCGTGAGCAGCAGGTCGGCCACGCGCGACGACCCGATGTACACACGCATGACCTCGCGGCGCATGTCTTCGAGGCGTTCCTTGGCCGCAGCGATCTCGTTCATGCCCGCCGTGCGGCTGTCGGGTGGTGCAGTCATGTCAGCGGTTCCGGCCTTTCTGGTCGATGCATGCCAGGACGTGGTCGACGTGCAGGGCAGCGATCTGCACGTCCTGCTCTCGTACCCGCATGGGGCGCCCGGCTGCAACGCTCGTCTCCACCATGCTCATCTTGAACAGCAACTGCTTGAGCTTGCGCATCTCGGGCGGGTCCAGCACCCCCTCCTGCCCGATGGCATCGAGCAGGTCCGGCGCCGACAGGGGAAGCCGCAAGTCGAAGCGAGCGGCCACGGACTCCTCCAGCGCACTCTTGAGCTCGAGCAGCGCGAGCGCCTTGTGCGTGGTGGGGGCCGCCAAAACGGCCGCGCGACCCGCCACGCCCCCCTGCGCCACGAGCGGAAGCGCCCGGGCAAACCGAGGCGCACGACGCTGGTAGACGCGCGCAGCCATCGTCCCCACCCAGAGCAGGGACGCCAAGCTCGCGATCGCCCCCAGCACGAACGCCAGGGTCGATGGCAACCCGGCATCCCGGGTTTCAGAGAGCCATCGCCGCAGATCCCGCACGGTCGCGCCCAGTGACTTGGCGATCGTCGATCGGTTGCCGAAGGCCCCGGATTCCTCGAAGTTTCGCGCGAGGACGTAGACCTTGCCCTTCCTTTCGCCCCATGTATCGTCCGCCACAAGGTAGCGTCCCAACCCCTGCGCAAAGGCACGATTGCCCGGGTACCGCATCATCTGGTTGATAACCACCGAGCCGTCGCTCACCACGAACAGACGCCCTCGCCCGACCTGCCCCGCCACCGCCACGATGCCGTCGGGCTCGTCAATGGCTGCAATACGCAGCGCGGGTGTGAGATTCGGGTGGGTCAGGGCAGACGGATGGTTGGTGACCACGACATTGACCGCGGCCACGGCGGGGTGGACCCCGACGGTCTTGCCCGCTGCCATGTCTGAGACAGGCTCGGCGAGGGCAAGCGCTGGATTGTTGCGCAACGTGCGCGCCGGACGCGTAGGGGCCGGGATTCGCTCGATATGAAAACGCTCGAGGTTGGCGTCGGAAGCACCGAAGTCGTCGAGCAGCGCCACGCGCCCTCCCGACCGAAGGAACGCGGATAGCTCGTCAGGGTTGAGCGTTCTGAGCGGATAGATCACCACCAGCGCGTCCTCGGGACGAAGCTCGCTCCATCGCAACTCCGTCGTCGGCACGACCTGGTCTCGCCCGGCAACCTCCCGCAGCGTCTCCAAGAAGGCCGTGCAACCTTCCCAGGAGTCTTCCTCGAATCCGTACGGCAACGCCCATGCGGAAGACGTCACGAATAGCGCACAAAGCACCCCTCCCAAGGCCCCGGCGGCGCCCCCCCGTCGCGGTGGCGACGCCTGACCCGAATGTCGATTGGAGAAGGTTGGCACTGAGCTTGACCGTGGTTTGGCGGTTGCTAGAGTGTCCAGTGAAATCGAATAACGGCTTGCGAACCGCAGGAGTGGGCCGGAGACACTGCCGTGCTGCCACCGTTCATCATCGACCAGATCCGAAGGCGCGAGCAGGACAACCAGCGACGCGGAGAGCACCAGCCTACGCTCGAGGTTCCTTCCAGTCCGCCCCCGAGCCGGTCCGATGATGCGGAAGCCGACGAGGAAGACGAGCGCGATCGCGGTGTGTTGATCATCGACCTCGGCTGAACGATGGCTGGGAAGCCCTGTCCCGGGCCCCGCTTCCCAGAGCGGCCGTGACCGAATGGAAGCCATGGCTCGCTCGACAGGACGCTGGGCTCGACGCGATAGGGCAGGACCGGCACCCTGCGAAGATGGCCCGGGGACCCTACCGGCGTCAATCCCAGCATCATTCGGAATCGGACTCGGCGAGACCTTCGCCCCCCGCGTCTCGGGCGTGGACCTTTGGCCGGGCCCCGAAAAATGCCGTCTGGACAGCGCTCCCCCCTCTCACTAGGGTGCCGCGCAATGGTTCGGCGTCGACTCTTACCTCCACTGCTCGCCCTCGCTGTCGCGACGTCGCCTTCGTGCGTCTCTCCTGGCGAAGGGCCTTCTCCTGAGCTCGACGCCATGTACTTTCCGGTCGGGCTCGCCGTTTCGCCAGGCGGACACACGCTCTACGTTGCGAACTCGGACTTCGACCTGCAGTACAACAGCGGTACGGTCATCGCGCTGGACCTGGACCGGATCCGGAGCAACATCCCACCCGCTTGGAACCCGGACGACCCGGCCTATCCGTGCGGTCCCCTTGCACAGAACAACACCAAGCTTCTGTATCCCGGGCCCTGCTCACCGATTTCTCTGCGCAAACCTCCCGACGGCCAAGGGACCATGGTGGAGGCGTCGGTTCGGATCGGTGCCTTCGCCACCGATCTCATTGCGGTGAAGCGCCCGGGCGCGCCCGGGACGCGACTCTTCCTCCCCGTTCGCGGTGACCCCTCGATCACGTGGATCGACGTGGAAGACGACACCGATCTGGAGCCACCCTTCGCGCGAGGACTGTCCTGTGGCGGGGATCGGTGCGACCAGCGGCATCGCGCGGGAGAGAACCCAGACACGAACCAGCGCAAGGTGGTCCTGCCTCCGGAGCCCTACGGCATCGCTGCGTCGGAAGCGGGAGATGCCATCGTGGTCACGCATCAGACCACGGGCTCTGTAAGCCTCATCACCAACCCCTGGGACGGCCTGCCGGCGCTGCAGTTTTTCTCCAGCGGTTTCCCTTCCGGCGGGGTCGGGGTGGCCGCTCTTCCCGTGCCTCGCTACATCTCGGCGTCCGGCAGCGACTACCAACCAGGATTCCTCGCGACGTTCCGGGCTTCTCCCGAAGTGGACCTCATCCGCTACTACGACGACGTGGCCGCGGCTCCGGCTCGTCCCTTCCTCGTCCGGGCTGGCGTTGCTCCCATCCGCGTCAACGCGAGCGGCTACGATTCACGCGGCATCGCCATCGATGGCACAGCTCGACGCGCCTGCGAAGACGAGTGCAGGGACGATCTGGCTTGCCTGCAGGCGTGCGCGAGTGTGCCCGCCAACGTGTACGTCGCCAACCGTGCCCCACCCTCCCTGCTCGTCGGTGAGACCCGATCCAACGTGAGTCCCACAGGCAGCGACGACCTCGTCACGATCTACGACACGGTTCCTCTGACGTATGGGGCGTCCAGGGTCCTGTTCGGGTCGGTGGTCAACGCCGAAGGCGAACGGGAACCCCGCGTCTTCGTTTCGTGCTTCGACGCCCGTTACATCTTCATCTACGACCCGAAGGGCAAACGAATCGACGGTCAGATCCGGACCGGACGAGGTCCCCACGCCATGGTGCTCGACCCTGAGGAGCCCTATCTGTACGTGGCGCACTTCACGGACTCGTACATCGGCGTGGTGGATCTCGACCAGCGCCACACGTTGACCTACCCGAGCATCATCGCCACGTTGGGCGTGCCCCTACCTCCGAGGGAGTCGAAGTGACCGCGCGAATGTTCCCATCGCAATCGCCCGGCCGACGAGCACTGGCTGGATCTCTTCTCGGATGCTTGGCGTTCGCCTGCTCCGAGCAACCCATCACCGTGGCCGTGCGGTCCCTCGAGCAGTCCGGCGACGTCGCGTTTCTTTGCATGTCTTGGCGTGACCTGGAGAACCCCGGCCGCCCCATGCAGCACTGTGGGCGCTACACCGGCGCCGAAAACGAAGACCCCGGCTCCCTCCATGCCTTCGTCACGCAGACGACCCGCGGCGAAGTCGCCGTCATCGACCTCTCCGAGGAAGAAGTCGTCGACCTCAACAAGTCGAAACCCGGATTCAACTTCATCCCCGTGGGCGCCGTCCCCGTCGACATCGCAGCGACCCCAGGCGGGACCGCCGCCTTCGTCGGTTCCGCGGAGTCCGGTCGCGAAGGCATTTGGATCCTGCCGTCGCGCACCCTCGTTCGACGCGACCCGAGGCTCACGTCTTTCGCCGCATGTGCTCTGCCCGCTGCCCCGGGCGAAATGGTGGTGCTCACCCAGCCCACCCCGGAACTCTTGTCCCCGTCCAGGTGCGACGGCGAACCGTACGAGCAGCCTGAGCGCCCGAACGGCGACCTGTCCCTCGAGCGTGGCGTCTCGGGCACCCTCAAGCTCGTCGCCACCCTTCCTGACCTCGGAGCCCTGGTCGTCATGGACGCCCAGCAGCTCATCGACCAGCCGGCCGGCAGCTTCCAAGCTTGCCCGATCGAGCGGTGGGTCCCCTTGCAGGTCGATCTACCCCCGGCCCTGCCGCAACAGCGCGTCCCGGAAGGTGGATTCACGCCCGGCGTGAGCGCCGACGGCAGCGCGTGCGAGTTCACCGAGCGTCCCGAGGTGCTCACCAAGTCCGACTACGCACCACGCCCTGCCGGCCTCGCCTTCGACCCTTCCTCCGGCAAGCTCTATGTCGCCGACGAGGAAGCCCCCGTCGTTCACGTCCTTGACGCCTCCTCCCCGTGCAACCTCACGGAGGTGTCACCCCTGCTGCCGATGTCCGCTGCAAGGCCGGAACGAGTCGTCGTCAGCCGAAAGGTCGCCGTCAGCCCCACCACGTCCGAGGGGAAGAAGTTCCTGTACGCGACGGACTTGCTCGACGGGTCGGTGATGGTCTTCGACGTGAGCCTGCAGTCGACGGATCGAACACCTCTGCTTCGCCCGTATGCGTGGCGAAGCCCGTTCCAGCCGCTCGACCGGCTCGCGTTCTCGGTGCCTGTGCGCGACATCGAGTTCGTTCTGCGAGACAAGCCCGCCACGGACCCCAGCTCCGGCGCGACCGCCGTGGGCATCTCCTGTGACCCTGCCAACGACGGATCCGCCGGCTCGCGATACCGCACGTCGTCGGACTTCTCGGAGGGGGCGACGCCCTACAACCTTCGAGGCGTCTTCGCCACGCTCGCGCTCACCAACGGCCAAGTGATGGTCATCGACGTGGACGACTTCGATGCTGCGTGCCGACGCCCGAAGGAGTCCGGAGCTTGCGACGGAGAGGAGCTTGCCAGCTACCAGGGCGCGACGGGTGAGTTGTCCTGCAACATGGTGCAGCCCCATCAGGCGCGCAGCAGCCGCTTCGTCCATTTGTCGGACGATGCGAGCGGCCTGGTCCCTGGGCTGCAGTCTTACCCGGTGCTGACCCTGGAGACGAGCATCTTGCCGACGGATCAGACGGCGGACGGGCTTCGGCATCCGAAGCTTCTCGCTCCCGTGGCACCGGAAGCCCGGCTCATGGTGGGTGGACGTGAAGTGGAGGCGTTGCAGACCGACCCGAACACGGCGGACAAGAACATGGTTGTGGTCGACCTGCGGGAGCCCCGCGTTCACGCGGAGCAGGATTGGGCCGTGGCCTTCGAAGGGACCATCGCCGGATTCCAAGGGCATGTCGGACGCTTCGACCCCGTCTCCGACGATCGTGGCCGCACCGCTTTCTACGACGGGAGCGCGTTCTTCTGCGATCGAGGAGTCCACGACCTCGACGCCGCCAAGGCAGTGGCATCCACCCTGGGAATCAGCGATCCGCAAACCCTCGCCTGGGCACAGGACCACCAAGACGTCCTTCAGATCACCGAAGACTTCTTGAACGAGGAAGACCCGTACTGGGGTTCCGTGTCGGGCCGATGCTCCTGGCTTCAGTGCCGTGAGACGTTCGGCGTCGTGCGCGACCCCAAGTCGACCCGCGACCTGCCCATCGTGGAGGCCTACCAGGGAACGCTCGTGGTGGATGGTGTCTACGACTTCGTCCGCTGCTGCTTCCCAGCCTTCGTCACGTACACGGTGCGCCCCCGCAATCAGTGGGTCGTCACGGGTTCCTCGGCGGGGTTCCTGCACCGGGTCGTGCCAGATCGTTCGACCGGCCGCTGTGTCGATTCTTGCGATCCTAACCGGGCGCTACTCAACGGAAGGGCTCTCGAGCGCGAGCGGGGAGAGCCGATCCCGGAGCTCGACGGGCCCGGCGTGTTCCGCAACCCGGCGATGCAGTTCGTGGTGTGGCGAGGAACGGCGCCGTCGGAACGGAAGATGGCCTTCACCTTCCGGCACAAGGACGGGTTCTCTCCTCTCCTGATCAACCTCGCGGCGGCCACGAGCTATATCCAGCCCCAGTCTCTCGAGCTGGCTCCCACGGGCGAGCTCGCCATCGCGGACGGCTCGGCGCAAGGCCTGGTTTTCATCGACCTCGGCTCGGTCGGGGTGTCGCGCTCCTTCTTCTGACAGGATCGCGGAGATGCCGGGCGCGAAGACCCAAGACACTGACAAGCTCACGCCCGTCATGCGGC
Organism: uncultured Polyangiaceae bacterium; assembly: GCA_964488865.1. Taxonomy (GTDB): domain Bacteria; phylum Myxococcota_A; class Polyangia; order Polyangiales; family Polyangiaceae; genus MWCO01. The sequence continues at coordinate 59,851 of CAZAWR010000007.1, forward strand.
AGTTCCACGCCGCTAAACAGGCCTACCCGGATGCCATCCTCTTCTTCCGGATGGGCGACTTCTACGAGATGTTCTACGACGACGCCGTCGTCGCCGCGCGGGAACTGGAGCTCACCCTCACGAGCCGAAATAAGGGAGCTGCCGACGAGGTCCCCATGGCCGGCGTGCCGCACCACGCTGCCCACAGCTACATCGCCCGCCTCATCAGCGCCGGCTTCAAGGTCGCGATCTGCGAGCAGATGGGCGACCCGAGCAAGATCAAGGGCATCGTCCCCCGCGAGGTCGTCCGCGTCATCACCCCAGGGCTCGTGACCAACGAAGACCAGCTCGAGGCGCGAGCCAACAACTACTTGTGCGCGATCGACCTCTCGAACCAGCACCAAGGCCTCGCCTTGCTCGACCTGTCCACGGGCGAAATGCTCGCCGCGGAGCTCGAAGACACCGCATCGCTCATCGCAGAAATCACCCGCGTCGAGCCGCGCGAAATCCTGCTCGAGCAAGGACACGTCGACCTTCGCTCGACGCTCCGGCAAGTCCTTCCCTCCGCCTCGCTGCGCGAAGACCCAGCGCTGGAGGACGCCAACGTGTCGAGCATTCTCGAGCGCGTGTTGACGGAAGGAGCCTCTGCGGAGGCGAAAAGGGCCGTGGCGCCAGCCGCGCTGCGTGCGTGCGGGCGTGCCTTGCGCATGGCCATGGGCTGCAACCCGGGCCACCCACTTCCCGTGCAGCGCATCGTCCCCTTCGACCCTTCCCGCGTCCTGCAAATGGACGACGTCGCGCAAGCCCATCTCGAGATCGTCCGCGCCTCCGACGGATCCAAGCGCGGAACGCTCCTGTCCGTCATCGACAAGACCATCACCGCGCCGGGGGCAAGGCTCCTGCGAAAGTGGGTCCTCTCCCCGCTCGTGGACATGACAGCCATTCGGCGGCGACAAGACGCCGTGGAGGCGTTCGTCCAAGATGCCGTGGCGCGGGCTGCGCTTCGCGAGATCCTGAAGGACGTCGGGGACCTCGAGCGCCTCGGCGTTCGGGCCGTCTTGGGGGAAGCCACACCGCGAGACCTCGGCGTCTTGCGGGACTCGCTCGTCGCCGCTCCGCGCGCGTTCGAGGTCGTGTCCCAGATGACGGACCCTTCCGCACGCGATGCTTTGATCGGACCAGGACTCGAGGATGCCATCCTCGAACTGCGTGACTTGCTCGTCTCCGCTCTCGTGGAACGCCCCCCCGCCCTCGCCCGGGATGGAGGAATATTTCGCGAAGGCTTCGACCCCGAGCTCGACGAGACCGGCCACCTGCAGCGCGAAGGGGCCGACATGATCGTCGCCCTCGAAGCGAGCTTGCGAGCCTCCACCGCCATCTCAACCTTGAAAGTGCGCTACACGCGCGTGTTCGGCTGGTACATCGAGGTCACGAAGACAAACGTGTCGAAGGTCCCCGACGGGTGGCGACGCAAACAGACTGTGGCGAGCGGCGAACGCTTCACCAATGACGCGCTCGACGACCTGGCGGACCGACTCCTGCACGCGGAGGAACGGCACGCGCAGCGCGAGTCGGGTTTGTTCGTCGATCTGGTCCGCCGCGTAGCCCAGGACGCCACCGCGTTGCGATCCCTCGGTCACCGAATCGCCACGTGGGACGCGTTCGCGTCGCTCGCCGAGGTAGCCCATGGCTTGGACTACTGTCGCCCCATCGTGGACGAAGGCGACGTCATCGACATCCGGGACGGGCGGCATCCCGTCGTGGAGCGTCTGGCAGCAGCAGGACGTTTCGTCCCGAACGACGTCTACTTGGACGGGTCCGGCGAGCGATTGTGGCTGATCACCGGCCCGAACATGGCCGGCAAGTCGACGTTCATGAGACAGGTGGCGCTGATCGTGGTGCTTGCCCAGACTGGTTCCTTCGTACCGGCCAGCGCAGCTCGCATCGGCGTCGTCGACCGGGTCTTGTCCCGGGTCGGGGCAAATGACAACGTCTCTCGCGGGGAGAGCACATTCATGGTCGAGATGCGGGAGACCGCGTCGATCCTCCGCCAGGCCACGTCTCGATCCCTCGTCATTCTCGACGAGATTGGACGGGGCACGAGCACCTATGATGGCCTCGCGATCGCCTGGGCGGTCGCAGAGCACCTGCACGACGTCGTCCGTTGCCGGGCCACCTTCGCGACGCACTATCACGAGCTGACGGAGTTCGCGGAGACGGCGCCCCACGCGGCAAACCACTCGGTATCGGCGCGCGAGCTCGGGGACGACGTGGTCTTTCTGTACAAGCTCGTCCGGGGTGCCGCGAGCCGAAGCTACGGCGTGGCGGTCGCAAGGCTTGCCGGGGTGAGTGAACCCGTCCTCGCTCGCGCGAAGGCGATCCTCACGTCCCTCGAGTCAGGGAGCGCGCTGCCCGGGGGGAGGTACGCGACGCTCCGCGGGCGGAACCGAAAGGGAAACGTGCAGCTCGACCTGTTCGCGCCTGCACCACAGGAACCCGCACGTCCCAGTCCTGCCCTCGAGACGCTGCGAGAAGTGGACCCTAACCGGCTCACGCCGCTGGACGCGCTCCAGCTCGTCATCAAGCTCAAAGCTTTGCTGAGCGAGGACTCGTAGTCCACTCGCTCAGGGCGAGATGCAGCAGAAGGTCACGCCCTTGGTGGTCTGGACGAACCCCTTCGCCTTGCCGCCCTCGGCCTTGCACGTCCCGTTCTCGATCTGCGGACGGCTGCGAAACTTGATCGAGATGGTGCTGGAGTCCGCCCACTTCGAAAGATCCTTGCAGTCCAGCGACGTCACGTTCGTCTCGTCGTCGCACGTGAGGTCCCAGCTCCCGCAGTCTTTGCAGTCGTCGCGGTCGAACACTTCATAGGATCCGCCCACGCACTGGATCACGTCGAGGTTGGGCGCACACGTGCAATCCTCGCAACCGCGATCGTCTATGGTGTCCTCGGCCTTGTACAGGCGCAGAGGCTGCGGCTGCTTGTCCCACTGGGGCGGGCACACAGCCTGGTCATTCGGCTGCATGATGCACAACGCGCCGACGTAGTCGCCGGAACCGGGCGCGGCACACAGTTCGTGCGAACCACACCCCGTCCCGTCCGTCGCCGGGTCGAAGAAGCACGCGTCGTGAATCTCCTTGTAGGAGGGCTTGTTCGGGAAGTCCGGGGCGATCGGAGACGGCGTGCAGGCGCCGGGGTTGGAAACCGGGTTTTCCCCCGTCAACCGGCACGAGACGCTGCTTCCCGACAGGTTGTGGCAATTAGAGTCCGCCAACTCCGGTCGAGCCTGCGCGTTGGCGCAGTTGGAGCTCCCATAGTCGCACGCGATCCCCGGAGCGCCACATTCCGCTCCCTGCAGCGGCCCACAGGTGCAGGGCTCACACGTCGCTTGCTCCGCCTTGCCCGTGAAGTATCGCTCTGCGCTCCCACCCCCTGGACAGGACGAGGCCACAGGCGCGGGATCCGTGTTCGGCTGCACCCTGACCCGGTAGAAGCCAGTCCACTCTTCCGGCACCCCCGGCGCGCACGCGTAGCCAAGAGCCCGACACTCGTCGTCCAAACAGTCCGCCGCGCCGTCCCCGTCGTTGTCGATCCCGTCCGCGCAATTCTCCGCGGTCAGACCTCCTCCGGTCCCGCCCGTGTCGGTCCCCCCACCGCCGCTCGCTCCCCCCGGCCCAGTTCCGCCCGTGTTCGATCCGCCTGACGACGTTCCCCCCGTCCCGCCCACTGCCATTCCGCCCACTCCGGACGCTCCCCCCGTTCCACCCGACGACGCATCGGGTGCGCCGGTTCCGCCCATCCCACCGAGCCCCGCCATCCCTGCCGTGCCCCCGTCAGGGCTCAGCCCGCCGCCCTCCGTGTCCAGGGTGCACCCGAAGGAGGTGACGACCAGGCAGGTCACCCACCAGAGACGCAGAGGATGACAAGAACGCATCATGTCAAGGCTACTGGAATGACGCGCCAAGGCAAGGAGGTTGCGTCGATTCACGCGGGTTCAAAGACGACGCTCGGACAACACCCGAACCGCGACGTTGTGCGTCGGACGAGCACCGATGTCCGAGAGGTCGAACTGGGCGCCGGCGCCCTTCATTTCGACGGCCCGGCCTGGGGCCGCGCCGCTCGGTAGCTGGTGCCGGGACTGCACCGCGACGACGATCGCCACGCCCTGACCGCCAAGCGGTGTGCGAAGCACCCGGGAGCGCAGGGCTGCGAGGACTTGCCGCGCCACCGCGAGCCATTTTTCCATCTCCCCGTCCACGGAGAGCACCTGGACGTCGGTCACGCGACCCGAGGCGTCGATGATGGCCTCGAACCTCGCGCTGCCGGTCTGCGGCGCGGATGGATGAGCGGCCGCCGCATGGAACGCCGTCAAGACGGGACCACCGAAGCCCAGGCCGGCCTTGCGGTCGTGAGCATCGAGGGCTTCCTGCAACCCGCCCGTGGTCGAGGCCGGCCGAGGTGTTGTCTCATGGCGGTCGGGCTGGGCCCACATCCACGTCAGGCTGCGATCCAAGCCCAGATTGACCGGCCCGCCCTTGCGTTCCGCGCCGTGAGCGGAGGGGCCGGAGCCGGGCTGTCCCCCGGGTATCCCGATCGGGTCACCTCCCGACGCGTCGGTCGTGTCGAGCCCTTCCGCCTTCCCCGCTGATTCCACCGGATTCGGCTGCCCGGGGTCGGACCGTGAGACGAGCATCGCGATCCGGCCGGGCCGATCGGAACGAACGTTTCCCGTGGCGGGAGGCTCCACGACGCCCAGAGGCACGACAACCTCAGGGGTCTCGACGAGCGAGAGGTCAATCCAGGCCTGAGAACGGGTGGGAACGAAGACGGTCGGGAGGGGATGTGATCGATCCCAGAGCAAGGCTCCGCCAATGAGCGCGAGGTGAATCGCGGCCGCGGCGGTGAACGCACGTGCGAACGGGCGGGACACGGGACAGCACTGCGATGCCCCGAAAGGCCCAGATGTTCAAGACCAGGTGTGAGGGGGGCGGGTCATTCGGGCACGGCGCTGTTGGCGTTGCAGTCCCAAAGCAAGGAGCCCAGGCCGAGATCGACAAGCATCTCCGGCGCGGTCGTGGGCTGTCGAGGCGTCCCGGCAGGTGGTTCGGTCGCCTCACCCAGCTTCCCCACGTGTCCAACGGACGGGACCTTGGCGGGGACGAGGTCCGAGGTGGGGTCGTTCGGATTCTCACGCTCGACCACGCCGTCGACGAACCAGCACATCGTGCGCCACTCTGCTTCCTCGATCACGGCGCCCGCGGGGATGTCTCCACCGGCGCGTTGCCCTGTCTGCTTGATCGGGCCCGTGAACAAGTGTTCGATCTTGGCCGCGTCCTCGAGCAGGCTCTTGAGGCTGAGCGTGGTGATGTCCGTCTCCGCGGTCGACAGACCGAAGCCCACGACGGAAGTCGTCGCGTCGGGTGTGAGCGGGTACATGTAGTCCTTGGGAACGAACCTGCCGCGGTGGATGTCTTCGAAGATCTCCGAGTACAGCGGTTCCCAGTTCCAGTACGTGGTTCCGATGGCGTGGACGTACGGCTCCCCGGTGCTGTCGCGCCAACCGTAGAAGTTGTCGTTGGCGATGGTCCAGACCGCGAAGTTCTTGGTCGGGTCCTTGGGGTCCTTCAGCGTGCCCGCGGTCGTGTGGATACCCACGTACCGAGAGGACAGCTGGTTGTCGAGATTGTGCGTGATGACGTCCGCACCGCTGTCGATCAGCTTCGCGGTCAGGTACTCCTCGGCGGTCATCTTCTTCTTGACCGCCTGGTCCCCCATGTGCAGAGGGGTGTACTCCCACATGGGCGTGTCAAACGCCACGTCGTACCAGAACCCGACCCAACGGACCTCGACCTTGATGCTTGGTTTCTCCTTCTTCGCACCCAAGGCAAAGGAGTTGAGGTGCCGGACGACCTCGCCGTTGTTGTACGACCCGATGAAGGCGATGTGGTCCGTCAGGCTCTTGCGAGCCGCGATGCGTCCGGCGACGTACCAAGCGTTCTCCATGTGGGCGAAAAAGCTCGCCACGTTGGGCTCCCTGGGCAACCCGGAGCAGTGGAGGAACTTGACGTCGGGGTATTGCGCGGCCTTGTCCTTCACCATCCCCAAGTAGTCCCAGGAGTTCGCGATGATGACCTGGGCGCCTTCCTCGATGAACTTGTCGACGGCGGCATTGGCGGGGTCACCGAGAAGGCCTTCGCCGTACACGTAGTCGAGGTAACCGAGCTTCGCCTTGCTGGCGAGCATGCCTTCGTGGTGCGTGAGCGTCCATCCTTCGGCGGAAGCGGCCAGTCCGATCCAGATGCCGGCGACCTTGAGGGGCTGCTGGCAGGTGGAGTCCAGACACTTGGACGGGGCCGGGCACTGGGCGTCCGTGGTGCAGGCGGCGGTGCAGAGGCCGTCCTGGCAGTCCGCGCCCTCGCATTGTGAGTTGTTGGTGCACGCCTGGCCCACGGCCGCATCCATGATGCAGCGCTTGCCACGGCACTTGGTGGGCGCGGGGCAATCGCCGTCGGCCTCGCAGGCCGCAACGCAGCCGCCGTCGTCGCAGCTCGCGCCCTGGCAGTCCGAGTCGTCCTTGCAGGGCTGCCCGATGCCGCCGGGTGCGATTTCGCTATCCGTGATCAGCGTGCAACTGGATGCGGCAAACGTCGCAATGCTTACGCTGAACAGGGTCGTTGCGAGGTAGCGGAGTAGGTTCGTACGACGCATCTCAAAACTCTCCTGTGAAGCCGACCGAACCGAGGCCGATCATGGGTTGGACGAAGGGGCGCTTGGCCTCCGCAGGGGGAGGCTGGTTGTCGAACTCAGGCGCCGGGTCAGGCCGTGCGAACGTCCAGATCAGCGTGGTGCCCAGGGTGATGATGGCAGCTCCGGCAAGGATGTCCGTGGTCAAGGCGAGGTTGTCGACCTTGCTCTGCTGGTCCTTGATCTCGGAGGTCGGCGTGGTCCCGACAAAGGTCATGTTGGACAGGTCTTCGTCGGCTCCGGTGGCCATGATGCCGGTGATGGTGGCGCCGATGCCGAGAGCGCCCGCAGCGCCGATGCCCACCCAGGACCAGGTGGTCATCTTGGAGGGCGTCTCCTTCTGATAAACCGTGCGGGTCTCGCCCGCGAGCTCCGGCAGCTCGAAGCTCAGCTTTCGCAACTCCTGTCCCGCGATGGTGACGGCCTGGGTGACCGTCTGGCGTCCCTCCGCGCTGACCGTGATCTTGCGCTTGCCCACGCTCACGAGCAACGAACCGTCCAAGGGCGTGGTGCCCACAGGAACGTCGTCGATGGTGACCAGGGCGCCGAACACGTTCGAGGTGATCTCGACCCGTCCGGTCTGCGCCTTGAGCAGGTTGATCTCCTCCTGAACTTCGGCGCGGCGCTCCGGGGTGACTTCTTCCCCTCCCTCGAGCAGGTACTGCTCGAAGGCCTGGAGAGCGCCAGCGTAGTCTCTCAGCTTGTAGGAGACCTGGCCGACCTTGTAGAGCAGCTTGTAGGAAGGCGCCAAGTCATAGGCTTTCTTGAACTCGATGAGGGCTGCGGCGTAGTCCTGCTCCTCATAGAGCTCCACGGCGCGCTGGAAGCGCTGCATCGCTTCCTGTTGCGCCGCCGCCGACCCGGGCTGTGCGTCTGCGTAGCCTGACGATGCCATGGCACCGAGGACGATGCCCATGGCGACAAATTTTCTGTAGTGCATGCGTCTCATTGCTCCCACGGGTTGCTCTTATCGAGATTTCGAATGCGATCGCGCGCATTCGGTTCTTCCGGTTTCGTGGTCTTCGGAGGCGGCGGAGGAGGCGGCGCCGCGGTCTCCGGCGGCTTCGGCCCCTTGGGGTCATCCTTCGCTACCCGGGGAGGCGCCACGGCGGGCCCCCCTCCCACAGCTCGCGACCGGTCGAGCGCAACGGTCACGACAATGTCCTTCTCGGCAGCCACGTCGACCTCTTGGCTCTCGTGCCCCTTGGATTCCACCCGGACCTTGTGGATCTTCCCATCCTTGGGGACACGACGCGTCGAGGGGTTCGTCGCCAGCTCGGTCCCGTCGAAGTAGATTCGCGCGTCGGCCGGCTCGGCCTTGATCTCGATGTCGATCTCCGTGGGTGCTGCATCGACGACGGCGGGGGCGGCGACCGAAGCGATCGGCTCCGGAGCGGGAATGGCGGGCGCGGAGGAGGCCGGAGGCAGGGCAGCGGACTCCTCCCCCGTGAAGGCGGCGCGAACCGAGGGGACGAGCCACAAGGCTCCGCCGATGCCAAGCAGCAGGACCGCCACGACGGCGATGGGGACCCAGCTCTTTTTGGGAGCAGGCGCGGGCTCGCTGGGTCCCGGGATGGAGTTCGACATCGCGACGTTCGAACGAACCGAGGCGCTGATGATCTCGCTGTCCGTGTGCCCTGGAGACAGCACCTTCAGGCCCGAGCTGAAGCTGGGCCGGAGGTGTTGCCCGGAGCTGTCCGAGGACAGAACCCCGCCCGGGTTGGTGGTCGAGAAGATCGCCGGAATGACCGTTCGGTCGAAGGCCTGGGTGTCGTAGTTTTGGGCCTTCGAGAGCTGCCCCTCGATGGTGGCGGCGATCTCCTTGCGCACGTCAGCGAACATCTCACCGACGTAGGCGCCAACGTCGCGCCCGGTGACCTTGCCCCCGATCTGCTCGACGAGCTCTTCGAGCTCCGTCTGCAGCTCGACGCACGAGGGGTATCGCTCGTCGCGGTCGCGGGCGAGGGCCTTCATTGCGATGCGCGCGAGCTCAGGGTTGACCTCGGGGTTGAGGGTGACAGGCTCGGGGACCTCTCCGCGGATGACGCGATGGATCACCTGTCCGTCGGGTACGCCGCGCCAAAGTCGCTGGCCCGTGGCCGCCTGCCAGAGGACGGCGCCCATGGCGTAGATGTCGACCCGCCGGTCGAGCTTTTCTCCGAGGAACTGCTCAGGAGCCATATAGGCGATCTTGCCCTTGATGACCCCGGCCTTGGTTTCCGACGAGGACGTGATCGCCTTGGCAATCCCAAAGTCCAGCATCTTCACCTGACCGTCGTAGGTAATGAAGATGTTCTGGGGGGAGACGTCCCGGTGGATCAGGTTGAGGGGGGTGCCGTCGAAGTCCTTGAGCTCGTGGGCGTAGTGAAGGCCCTGGAGGGCGTCGGTGAGCCCTCGGAGGTGAAGGTGCAGCGGCATTCCCTTGGTTTCGTGGCGGGCGCGTCGCAGCACGGAGGCGAAGGACTGGCCTTCGAGGTACTCCATGACCATCAGGTAGCGACCGTCTTCCTCGACCACTTCCAGGGTGTGAACCACGTTGGGGTGGTTGAGGCGGCCCGCGAGCCGCGCTTCGTCCAGGAACATCTGGAGGGTGTCCGGGTCGTCCGCGAGGTGGACCCGGATCATCTTGAGCACCACAAGCTTGCTGAAGCCACTCGGACCGTGGGCCACGGCAAGGAACACCCTCGCCATGCCGCCATGACCCAGCTCCGCTAGCAGCCTGTACTTGCCAACCGCGGTGGGCACGCTCTCTACTGGCCCAAAACCCATCTCACCCTCCCATCATGCCTTCGCCAACCCCCTGTAGCCCCGGAACGCCGGGCGCGACTCTCAACTCCGCCCGAAACGCTCACTTGCGTCTTCCTTCCGACCTCCCACGTCACCCGATGCCCGGACTCCGCTATCACCCGTCCCCCGCCTCCTTAGCCCTTCCAATGGAACCATATCTTTCTCTGCATTCCAATACACCAATGGCTCTCCGGTCGCGACTTTAGGTCCGCGATCACAGCCTGCTGGAAGCGCCGTCCCCAGAAGCCCGCAAAGGCCGCTGTCAACATTGGCCGAATGATACGACGCCGCTCGCGCAAATGTCCACCAGATTGTCTTTGTCGAAACGGCACGATACGCATACGAGTCGTGAAGGAAGCTCTGACGTTCTCGTCACTGCCTCCCGGTTGCGAAGATGCAACGAATTCAGGGGATTTCATCCTCCGTCCGGCGTGCTAGGGTCCGCGCCACGGTCGTGACAGCACGCCCGGCTCCCATCGAGTCACGCTGTCATCGTTCCGCCGCGTAGCCCTCCAACCCCGCCCTGCCGGCGCCATCGAGGCAACCCATGGAAGACTCCAAGAACCCTGACTTCATAAAGAAATTCTTCCTCGACTGCGGATTCGCCACCCGCGCCCTGCACGCCGGCGAACACGTCGGCCAGCCCCACACCCCCGCTCACAACATCCCGATTTACCAGTCGTCGACCTTCATTTTCCAAAACGCCGATCAGGGCGCCGCCATCTTCAAGGGAGAAACCCCCGGCTACGTCTACACCCGCCTGGGCAACCCCACCGTCATGGCCCTCGAAGCCAAGATCAACGCGCTCGAAGGCGGAGCCTGGAAGCTCCAGCACCCCGAAGACACCATCGCCACCCTCGCCTTCTCCTCCGGCATGGCCGCCATCGCCGCCTCTTTCATGGCCTGCGCCTCCACCGGCGATACCATCCTCCTAGGCGACGTCGTCTACGGCGCCACCGAGCACCTCTGCTCCACCATCCTCAAGCGCTACGGCGTCAAGACCGTGGAAGTCCGCATGGCCGACCTCGAGGCCGTCCGCACTGCCGTGCGCGCCAACCCGGAAGCCAAGCTCATCTTCTTCGAAACGCCCATGAACCCCACCCTCGACCTCGTCGACATCCCCGGCGTCGTCGAGATCGTCCGCCAGCACAACCCCAACATGCGCGTCATCGTCGACAACACGTTCGCCACGCCCTACCTCCAGCGGCCTCTCGAACTGGGCGCAGACGTCGTCGTCCATTCCACCACCAAGTACATCGGTGGGCACGGAGCCGTCGTGGGCGGACTCGCCACCACGCGCCACGACAGCATCAAGGACGAACTGTACAAGGTCCTCAAGGACATCGGCAGCAACCCAAGCCCCTTCGACACCTGGCTCGTCAACATGGGCCTCAAGACCTTGCCCATCCGCATGGACAAGCACTGCTCCAACGCCATGGCCGTCGCCCGCTTTCTCGAGCAGCACCCCAAGGTCAAGCGCGTCTTCTACCCCGGTCTCGAGTCCCACCCCCAGTACGCCCTCGCGAAGAAACAGATGGCAGACTTCGGCGGCATGCTCTCCTTCGAGCTGAACGGAGGCTTCGAGGCGGGCAAAAAGCTCATGGACACCATCCAGATCTTCACCCTCGCCGTGTCCCTCGGCTGCGTCGACTCCCTCATTCAGCACCCCGCCTCCATGACCCACGCCTCCGTCCCGCGCGACAAGAAGCTCAAAGGCGGCATCACCGACGGTCTCGTTCGAGTCTCCGTCGGCATCGAGGACCCCGAGGACCTTGTCCGCGCCCTCGACGAATCTTTGAAGAAGGTCTGACCGCGCCAGCCATCAGCCGCACACTCCCTCCCCCAGCCGCCTCGCATACCGAACCACGTAAGCCACCTGCTCCGGCGTCTCCGGACCGCAGCCCCGCAGCCGTCGATACCGGCGGATCGCCGACTGGGGCGGATCCCCCGCACGCACCAGCAGGCACGAGACGAACATCCCGGTTCGGCCACACCCCGCGAGACAGTGCACCAGCACCATGCTTCCTGCACCAAGCGCCTCGTCCGTGAGCGCCAGCTCGTGTTCGAACATTCGGTCGTCGGGCGGCGTGCCGAAGTCCGCCACCGGCACCACACGGAACCTCTCCCCGAAACGCTCGCGGGCCGCGTCCGCATACACCGCCACATCGCGCGTCGGCACCAGGCACACGACGCGACCGATCCCGAACGCCACCAGCGCGTCCACCTCGCGCACCACGCCCAAGTCACCGCCCCCGGGCACGCGCCCCACCCATAGCGTTCCCGACCTTCCGTAGACCGGAATGTGCACCATCGGGTAGACCGGGTCCGCGCCCGTCCCCGCGTGGAACACGCGCGGCAACTCGGGATCCCCAGGCTGCTTGCGCGCCAGGTCCGCCAAGTCCGGCATGCCCTTCAACCACATCGCGAGCTCGCTCGCTTGCTCCTCCGAAGGACCAAGGTCCGAAGGGTCTCGGCGCATACCCGCCCCTACCGCACGGTCGCGGGAAACTCCAGCGTCACCGCTCACCTCCAGATCCGAAGGCATGGCGCGTGCTACCCGAGCCACATCCCCTTGCTGTCCCGGCTAAGCGTCTCGGCCGTCTCGGGGGAAGGAGCCATCTCACGCACCACCCACCTCACGGGTAGCAGGCCGCCTTGCCATCCGCAGAGTAAGATCCAGAGGTTGCTCTGGCAGCCCGCCGCCTCGCTCCGGATCAGGGCTCACCTCGCCTGATCGGTCAAAGCGCGCGCATCGGGAACGTCGGGTGCATCGTGTGACGCGTTCGAAGCATCCCCTCCGCCACCGCTTCAAACCCGGGAGTCGAGAGCGATGTTCGAACAGCCGGCAGCGCGACCTCCCTCGGGAAGGTTTCGGGCATCTCGATTCGCTGCACCCGCTTGAACAAAATCCAGTCGAGAAGACGCGCCTGAGCATACAGGTTCGCCGGGGGAACAGCGTCACACCCCTCGGGAGCGACCACCCCGAGCACGAACCGCAAGGCACCGCCACTGTCGTGCGGAGCCGGCAAGTCCACACCGCAAGCTTGGTACAACGCCAGGTACCCCACGCCGTCGGTCGCCAGCGACGCCACGTACGCCGAGACTTCGGCCTTCGTACGGAAGGAAACCGCGGGCGGGCACCCTTCGCACGAAAGGTCGCCCGCGTGCACCCCGTCCGCGAGATGCCGCACCTCGTGAACCGCCACGGCGCGCGCCAACCAGGCGGCAAGCTGCCCGAGCGCCCCACGCAACGTCTGGTCCTTGGACAGGGCGTCGGACGCGCTCAGGAGGAAATTCGCATCCTCTTGCGTCAGGCGACCACATCGCTTGCGCTCGTTGTGGTCCGCCGCACGCGCCACGATCGCACGCCCCCGAGCAGACAAGCCGTCCCACGGCATGTTCTCGACCTCGATGCCCCGTCCACACGCCTTGCGCGTGGCGATGTCTGCCAGTCGATCGAGCAGCTGAAGACGCAGCGAAGCACCGCGCTCGAGCGTTTCGAGGGTCGCCGGTGCGAGCACGTTGCGGGCCTCGCGACGCAGCGATGGCGCGAACGCCCGGTCCATCCCGGACAGGCGCTGAGCCGACCCGGCGTCCATCATCGGCCAGAGCCGCTCGAGCGCGAACTCCGCCACGCGGTCCGACACGACCATGGCGCGACGTTCTTCCACGCTGGTTTGCCCGAAGAACAACTCGCCCACGTTCGTGCCGTCGACGCGACTGAGCACGCGCACGTTGTGCTCGGCCCCGGACACAGGGACCTGCACGTCGGCATGCACGCGATAGCAGCGCGCGTACATGCGCCCGCCGCGGGCCGTCTCGACCAGGTCGTGCGCGACATGCCATGGCAACCCGGCCTGTTGCATGTAGTCGTTCCACCCGTTCAGCAGGTACGTGATCTCCAGTGCGTGCACGGAGACTCCGACCGTGGCGCGGTCTCGCAGCCGACGCAGCAAGGAGGAGAGGTTCGCGTCCTTGCCCGCTTCGGAGGTCAACGCCTCGAAGCGACGCTGCTCGCGGTCCCGCCCGAGGGCGTACGGGTCGTGCTGAAGGGATATCACCCATTCGGGAAGCAGGCGGGCGTGGACGACCTCGAAGTCGATGCTCGCCACGACGGCTGGGTCGAGGGCGTAGGAGGGGGACCAGGGCTCCGGCTTGCTGGGGTGCGTGGCGGCCGCCAGGTCCTCGTCGAACCGGGTCGGCTGGTCGAGCGCGTGGGAGAGCCACCCCATGAAGACCACGAAGCCAGCCGCGAGCAAGACCGACCCGAACAGCCGGAGCGGTCGCATGGCCTGACGACGGGCCCATGCTGCCACCTCGGGGGGCAGGTCCTGCGCTTCGACGGCTCGCGGGTCAACGACGCTGGGTCCTGATGGCATCCAGTACCTCCGGGGCAAGGGAGCGCAACCGATGACGGAGAGGGACCGTCCGCCGACACCGTTGTTCCAAGCTTTTTTATGTTTCTACGTCAGGACAATGATCCAGCCGGAGGCGATCACGACCGAGGACGTCGTGTTCGTGAGCGCGTCAGAGATCGAAGAAGCAGGCCGTCAGCTCACAGGACTCGGTCATGCAGTTGATGAGCTGGGCGTCCATGGGAGGGACCACCGCGGACAGGAACGTCTCGCACTTGCTCTGCGTCAGGCCACCGCCGCAGGCCGAAGCGACCCCGCGGCAGGGTTGCGCGGTGGAGGCGCGTCGTGGGACGCCCGGGAGGGCTCGCTCGGCACAGCGGGGTGTGACGAGCATGTCGCAGATCTGACGGGTGCCGCTCTTGGATTGAAGGCACTGGATGGTCCGCTGGGCCGCGCCTTGTTCGAGCGATCCGACGATGGTTTCGCAGTCCTCGTGCAGGGTGTCGAAGCTCTCGCAAGACGGTCCCGGGGGCGCACGCAACTGGCCGCAGGAGAGCGCGGGTCCGGACGTAGGACGGCGGCGCGCGGGTTCTTCCCCCGCTGCGAAACTGGGATCCTCGTACTCCGCCTCCGACTCGGGTTGGTTTGCGAGGGCAGGTTGGTCGTCTTTGGGGTCCGGCGCGGGCGGTGCAGGGGGCGGTGCTTGGACGTGGACGAGCGCGGTCGGCCCCACCACGGTGGCGGGCTGGTCTTGCGGCGGCGGCGTTTGCTGCACGCACCCGGCGGCAAGCGAAGCGGTCAGGGCGAGGAACTTCGCACGGGCAATGTGCATCGACGGCCTCCTGCGGTCCTGGGGTCGGGATCTTGTACGGTCCGCGGGCGCGAAAGATCCCGGTCCATCGCCCGACACGACCCATTCGATGTACCCTCGTGGCGGGAGCGAAGTGTGAGCGAGGACTTCACGACCACGGAACGGTACACCATCCTTCGACGGATCGGATCTGGCGGCATGGGGGTCGTGTACGAGGCCTACGACAGCCAGCGTCGTGAGCGTGTGGCGATCAAGACGTTGCTGACCATGGACCCGGCGCGGCTCTATCGCTTCAAGCAGGAGTTCCGCACCCTCGCGGACGTGAGCCACCCGAACCTGGTGAGGTTGCACGAGCTCGTATCTGGACCGTCGGGTTGGTTCTTCGGCATGGAGCTGATCGACGGCGCGGACTTCAAGAGCTGGATTCGTCCGAGCGTGCACGCGGACGAGAGCGACGAGGGGGAGCAGAATACGGCGGGGACCGAGGCAACGGAGTCGGTGACGCTCGAGTACGAGAAGCACGACACGTGCGAGGATCGGTCCGCGTCGACCTTGGGGTTGGACGACGTTCGTATGGCGCGCGCCCTGGTTCCCGCGGGGCGAAAGCTGACGCCGCCGCCGGACATGGCGCGCCTGCGCGATGCGTTCACGCAGCTTGCCCGTGGGCTTCTCGCGTTGCACAAGGCGGGCAAGCTCCACCGCGACGTCAAGCCGTCGAACGTGCTCATCACGCACGAGGGGCGCGTGGTGTTGCTGGACTTCGGGCTTGCCACGGAGTTCTTGCGGGTCGAGGAGTCCCACGGGGCGTCGGGTCGGATCGTGGGCACGATCGCGTTCATCTCGCCGGAGCAATGCGAGAGTCACGCTGCGACGACGCAGAGCGACTGGTACGCGGTGGGCGTCATGATGTACCAGGCGCTGGTGGGGCGGCTTCCGTTCTCCGGACCGGCGGTGCGTGTGCTGTCCGACAAGCGCAGGATGGACCCGCCGCGGCCGAGGGACCTGTGCCCGGAGTTGCCGCAGGACCTGGACGCACTGTGCATGGCCTTGCTCCGCCGGGATCCCGCGCAGCGTCCGGGGGGCGAGGAAGTGCTCCGGGTGCTCTCGAACGAGTCGTTCTTGACGGGCACGCACGTGCGCGTTTCGCATACGGACCCGTCGCTCCTTCTGGGCCGTGAGCAACAGCTGGCGGCGCTGCACGGAGCGCTCGAGAGCACGCGCACTGGCACGCCGGTCACCGTGTACGTTCGGGGGCGGTCCGGGATGGGCAAAACGGCGCTGGTGCAAGCGTTCCTGATGGAGCTTCTGACGCAGGAGGACGCGCTCGTGCTGCAAGGCAGGGCGTACGAGCGGGAGCTCGTGCCGTACAAGGCGGTGGACAGCCTGATCGACGAGCTGACGCAGCACCTGATGCGGCTGCCGATCGCGGAGAGGCAAGCGATCTTGCCGCGGGACGTGGACGCGCTGGGCCGCGTGTTCCCTGTGTTGATGCGGGTCCCCGGGCTGGCGGAGGCGCCGCGGAAGACCACCCAGAGGACCAACGCGATGCACCTGCGACGCAGCGCGTTTCTGGCCCTGCGAGAGCTTCTGTCGAACCTCGGGCAGCAGCGACCGCTGGTGCTTCACACCGACGACTTGCAGTGGGGCGACCCGGACAGCGCGAGCCTGCTGTCGGAGGTGATGCGTCCTCCGAGGGCACCTCGTTTGCTATGGGTGGCGTGCTACCGGAGCGAGGACGAGGCCTCGAGCCCGATGCTGCGGGCGCTGGCGTCGGCAGGTCCTCGTGCGAGCGAGGGGTCTGACGTGCGGCACGTCGACGTGGGACCGTTGTCGCCGCAGGACGCGTTGGAGCTGGGGCACCGGCTGCTGGGGCGCGACGACGGGCAAGCGTGGGAGCAGGCGAAGGCAATCGCGGCGGAGGCGAACGGCAGCCCGTTTCTCGTGGAGGAGCTCGCGCGGTGGGTGAGGAGGCACCGGGGCGAGGAGGGAGGGATGCCGTGGGGTGCGGAGTCGCGCGTCACGCTGGAGCGCGTGCTGGACGAGCGCTTGGGCCAGCTGCCGCCGATGGCGTCGAACGTGCTCGAGGTGGTGGCCATCGCGGCGCGACCGCTCGAGCTCACCTTGCTGTGGCGGTCGGCGACGAACGGGAAGCCCGAGCACGACTTGGTGGGCTCTCTTCGCTCGGCGCGCCTCGTGCGCACGACCACGCGTGCGGGGCGTGAGGTCGTGGAGACGTACCACGACCGAGTGCGTGAGGTGCTCGTGGGGCGGCTTTCGGACGAGGTGCTGCGGGAGCGGCACCGGGCGCTGGCGGGGGCGCACGAGGCCGAAGGCATGATGGACCCCGAGGCGATGGCGTTTCACTTCCAGGCGGCGGGCGACGAGGAGCGGGCCTCGCGCTACGGCGAGATGGCGGCGGACAAGGCCGCGGAGGCGCTGGCCTTCGAGCATGCCGCGAGGCTCTACGACCGCGTGCTGCAGATCGGCTCCCACCCCGTGGCGCGTGCGAGCGATCTGCGAAGGCGCATGGCCGACGCGCTGGCCAACGCGGGACGGGGTGCGGAGGCAGCGCGTGCGTACTTGCGCGCGGCCGAGTTCGCGACGGGACCCAAGGAGCTCGAGCTCGAGCGTCGCGCGGCGGAGCAGCTGCTCCGGTGCGGCTACATCGACGACGGCGTGGTGGTGATGCGCCGGGTGCTGCACGCGATGGGAATCCCGTTCGCCAAGACGCCGGGCGAGGCGGTGCGCGCGCTCATTGCGGTGCGTCTTCGGCTTCGCGTGCGCGGGCTGCGGTACCGCGAGCGTCGGGAAGAGAAGGTACCCGCCGAGCAGCTCGACCGCATCGACGTCGCATGGGCGATGGCCTTGGGCTTAAGTGGTGTCGACCCGGTGCGGGCGTCGGACTACCAGAGCCGACACTTGCTGCTCGCCCTGAAGGCGGGGGAGCCGTACCGGGTGGCACGGGCGCTGTGCGGGGAGGCGACGGTGCTGGCGGCGGCGGGACCTCGTGCGGGGCGCAAGGTGCGCCAGGTGCTGGACCAGGCGCGGGAGATCTCGCAGCGGATCGACAGCCTGCACGCGATCGGGCTGACGGCGGTCACGTCGGGCGCGGCGGCGTTTCTTCAAGGTCACTGGCGAAGCGCGCTGGCGTGGAGCGAGCGGGCGGAGACGATCCTGGGGGAGCTTTGCACCGGGGCAGCGTGGGAGCTGGTGACGGCGCAGATCTTCGGGCTGTGGTCCCGGTACTACCTCGGGGACGTCCGCACGCTGGCGGAGAGAACGCCCATTCTGCTGGCCTACGCGGATCGCAGGGACGATCGGTATGCCGCGGCGAGCTTCCGGCAAGGCTACCCGAGCCTTGCCTGGCTGGTGCGGGGGGACGTGGACGGGGCGCTGGAGCAGATCAGGAAGGGCTCGGCGAACTGGTCGAGCGAGGGGTTCCACGTGCAGCACTTCGCCGCGATCCTGGCGGAGGCGCACGTGGACCTGTACCAATTGCTGGGCACGCGCGCGTACGACTTGGTGCGGCACGCGTGGGCCCCGATGCAGCGGTCGATGTTGTTGCGGGTGCAGTACGTGAGGGTGGAGGCGCACTTCTTGCGGGCACGATGTGCGTTGGCTGCGGCGCTGCGAACGACGTATGCGTTGGAGTTGGTGGCGCAGGCCGACGCGGATGCGCGCAAAATCTTGGAGGAGCGGCTGCCGTGGGCGGACCCACTCGGTCACCTCGTGCAGGCGGTAGCGTGCATGGCGCGCGGCGAGGTGTCCCGCGCCGTGGCGCTCTTCGGCCAGGCGGAGGAGGGGTTCGTGGGGGCGGGGATGACGTTGCACGCGAACGTGGCGCGTCGCCGGCTCGGCCGGATCATGGGGGGCGCGACGGGAGCGCAGATGGTGAACGACACGGACGCGTGGATGGCGGAGCAGGGGATCCGCGATGCGGACCGGTTCTCGGAGGTGCTCGCGCCGGGGTCGGCGGACCCGCGGCGGCGGTGACGCAAGTCGACGTCCGGCGACGTCGCCGCCTCCGTTCGAGGCGGCGTTGCGCGCTGTCGGGGGGTTCGTGGGGTACGAAGCCAGGGACCGAACAACTTGTATACTGGTGGGCGTGCAACAATGTATACTGCGGCGTATACTGTCTTGCATGGCAGCCACAGTCCGCATTGAAGAGGGGACGCATAAGGCCTTGGGCGAGATCGCGAAGGCGAAGGGGATCACGATGCAAGCGGCCCTGAGCCGCGCCGTGGAAACGTACCGGCGAGCCGTGTTTCTCGAAGGTCTGGCCGATGATTTCGCTCGTCTCAGAGCTGACCCGAAAGCGTGGGCGCAAGAGCAAGCCGAGCGGGGCCAATGGGATCAGACGCTGGCAGATGGTGACGACGAATGACCAAGCAACCGCTGCGCGCAGAGGTCTGGAAGCTCGACTTCGATCCCACACGGGGTCACGAGCAGGCAGGCGTCCGTCCGGCGCTGGTCTTGTCTGCCGACGCGTTCAACCGCAGCCCTGCGGACTTGATCGTGGTGCTGCCGATCACGAGCAAGGACAAGCGGATCCGTTCACACGTCCGGGTCGATCCACCCGAGGGCGGCTTGAAGATGCCGAGCTTCGTCAAGTGCGAGGAGCCTCGCACGGTGTCGAAGGAGCGGTTGTCCGGGCGATTGGGCGTCGTGACTGCATCCACGATGGCCGAGGTCGAGGCTCGGGTGCGCTGGCTTCTGGGCTTGTAGCAAGCTCCGTCAACTGGAGCGCAGTGGAACGAACGCTACGTCGCCGCTCGGTCGGGGGCAACGCCTTGATCACCTTCGACTGGCGAGGCACGGGACCGGGTCGCCGTGCTCGTGCTCGAAGTGCAAGGTGCGTGTGGGTTTCCCGCAACACACACGGGGCACAGGCCGAGACTGCGCTCCTCAGCCATGTCTCTGGCGCAGCTGAGCGTCCGTTGGGATCGTGACCAAGCTTGCCCAACGGCAGACCAAGCTTCTGGGCTCGTTCAGTCGGCGAAGGGGGGCATGTCTCGGATTTCGATTGGGGGCTCCTTCCGTGGCGACTCGGCCGTTGGCGGCGTCGGTACCGAAGGAGGCGCGGGTCCCGCCGAGGTAGGGGGCGGTGACGGGGACGCCAACGGAGGCGTTTGGGAGCCGGATGACGCCGGTTCCGCCACGGTGGGCGGCGCCTCCGCTGCGGCGACGGGTTCGGCGGTCCGGGCCGGTGGCTGCACCGACGCCACGGGAGCCGGATGGGGCGACTGATCCGCGGGGGCGGAGCGATTGCACGAGAGCATCGCAGCCCCGAGCGCCATGACTGTCGTGGCGGCGCGAGCCCTGCCGAGCAGGCGCGTTGGAGGTTCGACACGGGTCGTCTCCCCGTGGATGTGAACCCGAAACCGCCGACCCGCCACGCGCACCTCGTCGCCATCGAGCAGCACGACGGGCTTGTCAGAAGGAGCGAGCAGCTGCCGGCGCCGGCGCAGGACCTCGACGTCGGGTGCGTTCGCGGGGCGGAACAGCGGCAACTTCTGGTCGAGCGAAACGATCAGCTCGCACGCCACATTGGTGTCAGTTTTCCACCCGACGCTGCCGTCGGTGTGGAGCCGGAGCCCGGGCTGACGGCCGGGTAGCGCGACGCAGCGGAGGTAGCGATCGTCGGGATCCTTGGCCAGGAGGTCTTCGAGACAGAGGGAGCAGGGGCTGGGCATGAGCGTCTCCGGCATGGGGTGCGAAGTCGCGGGCGATCTCCAGATTGCCGAATCGCCGAGGGTGCAAGCCGTTGGGCGGAAGCCCATCCCTCCTGTGGGCCTGGCGCGTGGGCGGCGACGACGTCGACCAGACCAACCAGACAACGGAGCCACCGCGGACGAAGACGGTGGATCCGTCTCCTTCACAAAGGAACGCGCGCCCCCCCGCCGACGGATCATGGATTGCGACTTTCTCTTCGCCAACTCGAATGCCGAGTGCGGCTCTTCTTTTGGAGGCCCCTTATTGTCGGCAGCACCAATTCCGGAGGTTGAGGTCGCGGTGGGGGCCTGCCGCGAAGCAGCGGGCGAGGTGCGCGCGGGGGTGGGAGGGGTCGACCACCGGCACGTCGGAGTCGTCGGGAGGTGTGAGCCAGATGACCGAATCGAGGTTCTCGCGGCTCGCGCCCGACGCGGTGTGGTCCCAGGACCATGAGGAGGTGAAGGGAGGCGGGCAGAGATGGTCGGAGCGGGGCTCCCGTGTGAGGACGGACGAAAGGAGTGGGGGTTCGGGTGGGGCGACGGAGGCCGGGGGTGGCGGCGGCGGGGGAGCGGAAGGTTCGACGGTCGCGGGTGCGGCGCAGGAGGCGAGGGCGACGAGGGGGAGCCAGCGGGGTCGATTCATGGTCGGGAGGATAGCCGAGGGCAGGCTTCTGGGGTTGAAGCAAGCTCCGTCAACTGGAGCGCAGTGGAACGAGCGAGATCAGGCAATTCGACTTCGGCGAGGTGGCCACCAAGTTGACCTGAAGCTACCTGTTCTTCTTCCGCGCGTCGCGGGCGGCCGTGCGCGTGCCATTCGGGCTACCTTGCGGAGGCCGTGAACGCCCTCGGCGCCCAGTGGCAGGGCCAACGCGAGTCGGCCGGGCGAAGCCTCATCGTTCTCACCGCAGTGTCCAAAGATCAGTTGTCCACGCCGACAGACGTGTCCACCGATCCCGCCGCCATCGGCAACCCGTTCACGTACGCCGTTCGGACCGCGTTGGGTGGTGCCGCCGACGGCGCCCTGGACGGTGAGCAAGACGAGAAGGTCACGGTGGACGAGTTCGTGGCGTACGTGCTCGAGACCGCCAAGGACGAGAGCAAGGACGGGTATGCGGAGCCACAATTCGCCGGCGAATACGTGGTTGGCGAGGTCTTGTTCTCCAGGCCCTGAGAGCCAGACAGGCCCGAAGCGGTGGTTCAGGGCACGTGTGGGTCCGATCCCACCGTATCAGGCAATTCGCTTCGGCGAGCTGGCCACCAAGTTGACCTGAAGCTACCTGTTCTTCTTCCGCGCGTCGCGGGCGGCCGTGCGCTTGTTCTTCTTCGCCTTGGCCGCCTTCTTGGACGATGGCTGCGGTGCGCCGAGGCCTGGGAGGAGGACCGACGAAGGCAGCGGATTGCCCTGGACGGACTGCATCCAAGCTTGGATACCCTCCTTGGATTCCATGTCGAAGCCGGCGGCGGATCCGGCCATCACCAGCGACTTGGCCATGCCGAAGTTGCGGCTGTCCGAGAGCGCCGCCTCGAGCTTCTTGACGGCGTTGTCTCCGAGCACGCGCAGGCAGGCGTCGGCCTGCTCGAGCCCGAACTCCCGCTTCAAGAACGTGTAAAAGGCCCGGGTCTCCTCGATGATCCCCCGCCCCGCCGAGGCCTCGATGCTCACCTTGCGTGGGATCAGCTCGAAGAGGACTTCGCGCAGGCCCGAGGCTCCGAGGGTCGCGATGGTGTGCCCGAGGTACCCGGCGGCCAGGTCCATCACGATTTCGCAAGCGCGGATCTCGTCGAGGCCCTTCGCCTCGGGCGACGCCGCGAAGCGCCGCATCAACTCGTCCTCGAGCGCCATGCGCGCGTCGTCGTCGATCTCGTCGCCAACCCGCGCGATCGATGCCAGGTTGGCGAGGATCTCCTGGGACGGGTCGAACGCGACGGGCGCGCGCTTGTAGGGCGCGCACAGCGTAACCTCGACCTCGCCCGCGTGGGTCGTCACCGAGAGCGTGCGAGAGACGGGCTCGCCGCCATCCCATGCCTTCCGCAGCGCCTTCTTCTCGGCCATCACGCTGGTGAGCGCCAAGGCGATGGCCTCGGCTATGGCGACTTCCTTGTCGGTCGGGGGTCGTACGAGCGGCCCTTCATCGATCGCGACCAGCGACGGATACGCGTTCGCGCCAGCGACTTCCCAATGGTGCTGGGAGACCTCCTCGCGCAACTCGGGCGCGAGCTCGGCACCGCGCCCGAAGGCCAACCCGAAGTGGGGCGGCATCTCAGGTTCCTCGCCCGCCTCCAGGGCGGCGGCCGCGTCGAGGTAGGACTCGAAGTCGTCGATACCTGAGAACCAGACAAGCCCGAAGGTCTGGCCCATCTGACCAATGATCGAGATCGCCGCATCGCGCAAGCCGAGCTGCTCGATGGTGACCGAGAAGAGGCTCCGGTCGTCGGGCACCAGCTTCCAGGGCTTGGCCCGGAACAGCGCCGCGGTCGCCTTGAAAAACGACGCCATGGCCTCCGGTGGCATCCCGGGCGAGAGGAAGGACTCGGTCGCGCCGTCCTCGGCCATCTTCTCGAGGAACAGCGAGATCATCTCGTCCAGCTCGGGCGTGGGCGCGCAGATCACGTCGAGGCCTGGATGCCCAGCACGCAGCGCGTCGGCCAACTCGGCCGAGGCCACCCGCACCCGCGTTGGGCTGTGCGGCTCGCCGAACATCGGTTGTTCGATGGTGCTCTGGAGACTCTCGCCGGCCGAGGGGAGAAGCTCGCCTGGCTTGGCCGTGGTCGACCCGAGGATCGCGCCGTCGGCACCCATCCAGAACAGCACCTCCGGTCGGAAGGGCTCCCCGTCGCCGCTGACATAGGCCGGCAACACGACGGTGCCGCCGACCCATTCGATCCCGGCAGGATCCTTGGGGCCCCGCGAACGAGGCTGCGGGCGACGTTGGCTCATGACTTCTTTCCCTTCTTCCCTGGGGTCGGCACCTTGAGCTTGTCGGTGCCTTGGAGACGCTGGCAACAGGACTCCCTCTTGCGCCGACCGAGACGCTACGTCGCCGCTCGGTCGGAGGCAACGCCTTGATCGCCTTCGACCGGCGAGGCGCGGGACAGGGTCGCCGTGCTCGAAGTGCAAGGTGCGTGTGGATTTCCCGCGCTCCGTTTGCCGGTCGGTTCCTTAGCGGCCGCTGAAGCGCACGAACGGGGACATGCCGCGACGCCAGAGCGTCAGAACGCACGCAAAGAGGAGCATGAGTGCCGGGTACCTAGAAGGTGCGCCCCCCGTCCGGCACCCGCACCCGTCGTCCGTCGTGTCGCTGCCTGCTGCACCACCGGGCGGGACTTTGTCGCCATCGGGCGGGACGCTTCCGTCATCGGGCGGAACACTGCCGCCATCACCGCCGTCATCAGACGGAACGGTGCCGCCGTCGGCGTCGGGGGCCCCCGCGTCCGCGCCGCCATCTGGCACGCCCGCGTCAGGCGCGCAGGGCGGATCGGGCTGCGCTTGCTCGCCTTGTATCGCAATCCCCGCCGCGGTGACCCCACCCGTCGAGTGCCAGGCGACAGCCTGCCCGATCGACTCGGCCGGCACACGGAAAGAATAGCCACTCGCAAGGGCGGCGCCGTCGACCGTGACGTCGTAGGTCTGCGCCGCCACGTCCAGATCCATGCGCAGGTGGTACGTCTGCCCCGCCTGGTAGGGGATCGCTTGATCACTCGCATACCCGGTCCCGTTGTGTACGTCGAAGAAGCCTTGGTTGTTCATCCGTACGATGGCCGCGTTGTCGTCGTGCGCATTCACCGGCCAGCGACCGGTCAGCGCGACGTACCCGTCCATGGCCGAAGCTGCAGGGGTGACGTCGAGCTCCACGGCAGCCTGGCCCACGACAGGCACAAACCACGCATTGGCCCAGGAGGGCGTCGACGTGAGCGCACCGCTCTGAGCCGCATCGGCCACATCGATCACGGCCAAGTCGTGCTCCACGAGTCCGTCGCTCCGCTCGACCTCGAGCACGATCAGGTGCTGGCCCGACGGCAGAGGGCGCACGTCCACGGCGCAGTCCGAAAGGAGTTGATCGCCCTGCCTCCAGCGGGTTGCCACCAGCACCCCCTCGGCGGCCGTTGAGGCGCGAGCGTCCAGGTAGACCTGGGCCACGTTCGTTGCCGGGTCGACCAAGTATCGACCGTCAGGACCCGCCGTGGCCACAAGGTCATCGACCAGCGGATGCGGGTAGCGATAGGGCTCGTAGCCCGGCGGGGCCGCCATCACCGCTTCGGAACCGGCCCCGCTGCTCACCGGAGTGGTGCCTGCGCTCAGGGTGTTGTCCCACACATGCACCGGCCCGGTCTGCTGCGGCGTGTTCTCGGTGAGACTAACGGCCACGTCGTAGCCGATGATCTCGTTCGACCAAATCAGGCCCTTGCCGCCTCGTATCCGCACCGCATTGTTCACGTACACCGGGTTGTTCACCAAGACGTGATGCACGTCGATCCATTCGGTCCCCGCGTCGGTCGAGTTGTACTCGTCGCCGTGGGCGTCGATGGCGTGCGAGAACTCGTTGGCGGTCACCCGGCTGTGGCGAAGGACGTAGCGTGCGCCGTTGTTCGATGCGGTCGCGTGGCGGCACCCGGCCAGGATCGAGTCCTCGATGAAGGTGGCCCGCGGCGATCCGAAGGGCTCATTCTCCATCAGCCCCACGCCGTAGATCGACACACCGTATCCGTAGTTGCCAATTGGATCCTTGAAGATGTCGTCGAAGCTCGAATGATCGATCACGCCCCTCGTATCGCCTTGGGTCATGATCCCGGAGTTGCCCAGGAACCCGAACTGGCAGTGGTCGATGCGGAAGTCAATGGCCTCGGAGACCCGGATGCCCACCTCGAGGGTGTCCGAGGCTGGGTTCTGACTGCCTCGCAGGCCAATGCCCGACACGCGCACCCCCTGGGCGTTCTGCACGCGCAGAAAGGGGGCGGCATCCTCGTGGTCGCGAAACAGAACGGTCCTGTCCGGTCCTGCGCCGAGGACGGTGAGGTGGTCCACTTCGATGGTCACGGTACCGAAGAGCTCCCAGGCGCCAGGCGGGAGGACGATGACGGCGGGCTCGGAGAGAGCGGCGGCCTGGTCCACCGCGGCCTGCAAGTCCGTCTGCTCGCCCGATGCAGCCACGATGATCTCTGCAGCCTGCGCACGCGGAGCGCTCGCTCCAAGCAAAACCAAAGCTGTCACAAGACCGGATCCAGCACGTCGAAGGCAAGGCATGGCGGTTCCATCCTCTCTTTGGGGGAGATGATACCAGCCAGAACTGGGCATGCGGGCGCCATTCGCTGCACCTCGCCCTCCGCGGCCATCCAGCAGGTTCCCGCAATTGGCATGCAAGCTCGTACGGGCCTGGGGCTACGTCAGAGACGTCCCCCCAACGAACACCGTCGGCATGGGCGCAAGTCCGGTCCCGCGCCCTCACCGCGGAAGCGGGCATACCGACGTGCTCGGCCAGCACATTTGGGCATCCTCACAGCACTTCTGGCCGGTCGTGCAGCACTCCGACCCGCACGGCTTGGTGCAGTGGCACTCACCCTCGGCACAAAACCCGGAGCACTCCGCGTCGCACGCGCCGCAGTTCAGCTTGCTCGTCAGCAGGTTGACCTCGCATCCGTTCTGCGCTGCCCCGTCGCAGTCGCCCCAGCCAGTCTCGCAGGCGCCAACGGCGCACTTGCCGGCAATGCAGGCACTCACAGCGTTGGGCAACTCGCACTCCGTGGCGCACCCGCCGCAGCTCGACGGAAGGTTCACATCCGTTTCGCATCCGTCCGCGGCAAATGCATTGCAATCTTCCCATCCCGTCATGCAGGACACGAGCTGGCACCCGTTCGAGCCGCACTCCGCGACGGCGTGGGGCAGGGCGCAAGTGCATCCACACTGATTCTCCACACCGCCTCCGCCGCACGACGCGGGCGCCGCACATAAGCCGCAGTCGAGCAGGCTCGCGCAGCCGTCGGACACCTGACCGCAGGATGCTCCCAATTGCGCGCAGGTCTTGGGCGCACACGCCGCGTCGCCACACCTGTTGGGCGCGCTGCCTCCGCAGGTCATGCCCGTCGGGCAGGTGCCGCACTCGAGCGCGCCCCCGCACCCGTCCTTCACAGTCCCACACTCCGCCTCGAGCTGCACGCACGTGCTCGGCATGCAGACAGCGTCTGAACCCGTGTCGGCTACGGCGGAGTCCCCCGCGCCCCCACTGTCGGCATCGTCTTCGCCCGCCTCCACCCCCGGGGCCGGTCCGGCTTCCGCCTGGTTGGCGTCGTCCCCGCTGCCGCAGGAAACCACCACCAAGGTTACCGCCAGAAGTGAACTCCAGGGCAAACGCATCTGGTGATTATGCTCGTCGCGCCCCCCCTCTGCAAATGCGTGATGGTTCACGCGCCGACGGTACGCTCACAACAAAGTGGTAACATCCTACGATCGCACCTCGATCCCACCGGGAGGCAACCATGGCAGTCGGTCCCGCGAACCACCCCGTACGACGTCTCACCGGCCGAACGGTCCTCGCCATCGGCCTTGCGTTCACCCTCGTGCACGGCGCGTGCGGCTCGGACGACGACGGTGCGGGGGGCGGCGCCATCGGCACGGGCGGGAGCAGCACGGGCGGTGCACGCAACCCCACCTGCACCAAGGGCACGAGCGCCGGAGAGGTCCAGGCCCCCACGTTCGTCATGAACTTGCGCGGTCAGACCTCCTGGTTCGCCTCCCCCGTGGTGTACGACCTCGATGGCGACGGCACCCACGAGCTCATCGCCGCCTACTACTCTGTTTACGTGTTCGACAGCCAGGGCAACGAACTCGACCGTGCCGAGGTAGGCGAAGGCCGCGTGTACGCGCCCCACGTCGTGGCGGACCTCGAGGGCGACGGCATCACGGAGATCGTGTACGGCAACGGGCACCAGGTCTTCGCGTTCGAGTGGCGGGAAGGCGCGCTCGTCGAGAAGAGCGGCTGGCCCGCGGACACCACCACCGCCAGCAACGCGCCCGAAGTGCGCGGCATGGCCGCCGGCGACCTCGACGGCGACGGCACGATCGAGATCGTGGTCACCACCACGCAGACCGCGAGCACCGAGGACGGCGGCGCGCAGGTGTTCGTGTATCGCGCGAACGGCAGCCTCCACCAACCGGCCGGCATCGGGTGGGAGGCGTGGCCGCGATACAACGCCGCGCCCGGAGAGGGCAACGACGCCGACCGCAACGGCCAGGGCCACAGTGGCTACGGAAGCTACGGGCTGAACGTGGGCCTCGGCAACATCGACGACGACGCCGACCTCGAGATCCTCGTCACCTACGACAACCACCACATCCAGGCCTTCGATCACGACGGCGTCGCGATCGACGCGTCGGACTGGTTCACGAACCGCAGCTCGGACCACGCTGGAGAGCGCTTCACCTGGGGGCAATTCATCCGGTGGGCGGACCCCGAGGTGGAGAAGAACCACTACCACGACCACACGGGCGAGTGGCCGCACCCGAGCTGGACCGAGTGGCTGCAGTGGACGGCGTCGCCGCCCAACGTGGTCGACCTCGACGGCGACGGGAAGAACGAGGTGGTGGGCGTGCCGAACGTGGAGATGCACGAGCCGTACGAGACACAGGCCTACGCGGTGATGGCCCTCGAGGGGTCGCACGGGGACGGGAGTCGGTCCGCGATGCGCAAGGCGGGTTGGGAGACGTTGCCGCGGGGCAACCGTCCGATCTCGGTGGACGGATGGTACCCGCCGGGCGGCGTGCCTGCGGCGACCACCGTCGACATTCAGGGTGATGCGCGCCCCGAGATCGTGGTGTCCCTCAACGACGGGTTCGTGCACGCGTTCGACGCCGACGCCAAGGAGCTTTGGAAGTACAACTTCACGTTCGGCAAGGTGGTGATGTACGCGTCGGAGGTGACGGTGGCGGACCTGAACCAGGACGGGTCACCGGAGCTGTTGATTGCCACGTATGGCGCGCCGGACGTGTTGGATTCTGGGCACCTGGTGATCCTCGGGGCGGACGGCACGGAGCTTCACGCGGTGGCGTTGCCGAACCCGGGGGACAACGGGAATGGCAATGGGGCGCCCGCGGCGCCTGCGGTGGGGGATCTGGATGGCGACGGGCAGCTCGAGATTTTCGTGCAGACGTTCGAGCACGGGATGGATGTGTTCACGGTGCCGGGGTCGTCGACGAACTGTCTGCTGTGGCCGACGGCGCGAGGGGGGCCATTGCGGATGGGGCAACCGAATGGGGGGTGAACGGCCTAGTGCTGCGTGCCCGAAGTCCCTACCGGGTTGAGACCCGGCTACGACGATGGACGGATGGCGGACATCAACTAGGAGCTGAGAACACGGAAGGCGAACAGAGAACCAGGAACGGGCGGAGTCAGGCGCAACACGCACGGCCTCCCTCCGCACCACCCTTCTGTGCCTTCTGCGCCCTCTGTGGTTCTCCGGAGTGCGATCCCGGTATTCACTTCGGGCACCCGGTACTAGCCAGGTTCGCCCACCGGCGTCACCAGCGCATCGAACGCGATCACCTGCTCGGACACATCGCAGCTTCCGGGGCACGCGGGCCCGTCGGGGTGGAAAGCCTCGTAGACGGGGGTGAGCACCAGCGGCGCGAAGGACTCCCCCGCACGCTTCATCTGCACGGATATCTCGTCCACCCGCTGCGAGCGACGAATCACCAGGCCGAACCCGTTCGGGTGGACCGAGCACGACGCGCCCAGGGGGTAGGTTACGGAGCAGTCGGCGTCGAGATTTCGCTGCACGTACACGGAGGCCAGTCCGCCCTGGCAGGAGGCCGCGAGGTTGGCGCTCCAGTCCTCGGGAGGGGGAAGGATGACGAGACAGCGGTCGGTGTCCACGGTGTCGCCCACGCGAAACGAGAGCGACAGCTCGTAGGCTTCGGGTGTTCCCGCGGGCAGGGGCACGATCAGGGTCGTGTCGGGGTAGCAGCCGGTCGGCGGGTTGGGGCAGGAGGGCCCGCAGCCGGCGACGGAGAGGGCGACCAGAAGGGCGAAGAAGGGAAGGGAGCGAAGCACGTCCATGGTACGCGCGGGAGCGTGGGGACCTCCCTTCGCGCGAGAGGCTCGTTAGGCTATCCCGATAGGGACTGTTTTCGTCACCATGGATTCCGGTCGGGTTGGAGTACGGCACAGAGATCATCAAAGCCGGGGAGACGCCGTGTTTCCCTTTGGGCCGGACCCAGGCTAAGGAGGGAGGCGTGGAACGTCGTACCAACCCGTGGCTGAAGCTCGCGCTCGAGATCGGGCCGATCGGTGTGTTCTTTCTCGCCTATCGCTTCGCTCCGGTCGACCCGGGCCTTAGCGAGGTCGAGCGCCAGCTCGATCAGGTGATCTTCGCGACGATCGTCTTCGTGCCGACGATCATCGCCTCGGTTGCGTCGACCTGGGCCATCACGCGCAAGTTGCCGCGCATGGCGCTCTGGACGGCGGTCATCGTGACCGTGTTCGGTGGGCTGACCATCATCCTGCGCGACGACACCTTCGTGAAGATGAAGCCGACGATCACCTACGGCCTCTTCGCGACCATCCTCGGCATCGGCCTGCTACGGGGGCAGAGCTACCTGCGCTACCTGATGGACGAGCTCATCCCCATGGTGCAAGAGGGCTGGATTACCTTCACCAAGCGCATCGTCATCTTCTGGATCCTTCTCGCGGTCGTCAACGAGATCGTCTGGCGCAGTTTCGGAACCGACGTCTGGGTCAGCTTTCGCACCTTCGTGTTGCCGGTGGCGAACATCGCCTTCCTCATGAGCCAGATGCCGCTGTTCCAGCGCCACGCCGCCGCGGGAAAGTGAACCCGGCTGGCCGATCCTGACCTTCCGCGGCTGGCCACGGATCCAACCGAGGAGCCCTGCCGAACTTGCGAAGCTCGCCCAGTACCGTCTCGCGGCCTACGAGCGCGTGAACTTCTGGTACACGGGCTGGGCCGAGGTGTTCCGCAGCGAGCTCACCTACCACCAGCTTGCCAGGCTCGGACTCGTGAAGGTGGGCGGCTCCCCGGCCGCGGAGGCCGAACCGGAGCCAACGCCGAGTTGAGCCACCATCCCGCCCCATCCGCACAAGCAACGAAAACCATCTGCGGCTTTCTGCGAAATCTGCGGCCACCACACGCAGGGCCCCGCACGACCCAGTTGCGCGCGCGCCGCACCTGGTCGATGCTCCCATCGTGACCGGAGACCCCCATTCCCCACCGAACCGCTCCTCCGATCGGTACGTCCTGCTCGTGCTGGGGGACGACCAGGCCCAGTGCGCCTCCTTCCCCTTGCCGGAGCGGGGGAGCGTCACGATCGGACGCTCGCACAAGTGTGACATCCGCATCGACGACCCCTCAATGTCGCGCCAGCACGCGGTGCTGCACATCGGCAAGACGATCTCGATCGAGGATCTCGGGAGCGCGAACGGGACGCGCGTGCGAGATGCGCGGTTGGTCTACGCGTCGTCGATGGATTCGGCCGAGACGGTCGAGCTTCAGGACCGGCCTGTGCCGTCGAGCGGGACGGTGGAGGTGTCGCCGGGGGACGTGATCGAGCTGGGGACGGCGGTGGTGGTGGTGCAGCACGCGGTATCGGAGGGGCGGCCGCGACGGTTGTGGGCGCACGGCTACTTCGAGGCGAGGCTCGAAGAGGAGTGTGCGCGGGCGGACCGCAGCCGCTCGAGCTTCGCGGTGTTTCGCATCCACGCCGGCGAGAACGCTTCGGCAGAGGCGATCGAACGGAGCCTGGCGGCGGCGACCCGCTCGGTCGACGTGGTGGCGGCCTACGGTCCCGGCGAATACGAAGTGCTGGCGATCGACGTGGACCCGGAGCGCGCGTCGACCTTGCGAAGCAGGGTGATGTCCGAGCTGGAGGCACGTGGTTTGCGGCCGAAGGTCGGGATGGCGTGTTTCCCGAGCGACGGGCGGAACCCGGATCGGCTCATCGCGCGTGCGTGTGAGCGCGCGCTGGGGGAGCGACCGCAAGCGGAGGGGCCGTTGGTCATCGTGGACCCGGCCATGCAGCGGCTCTTTCGCCTCGCGGAGCGCGTCGCGGATAGCAAGATCTGTGTGCTGTTGCTGGGGGAGACGGGGGTGGGCAAGGAGGTGCTGGCGGAAACCATCCACAAGCACTCGCCCCGCTGTCGGACGACGATGCTTCGGATCAACTGCGCGGCGCTTTCGGAGTCGCTGCTCGAGAGCGAGCTGTTCGGCCACGAGCGGGGCGCGTTCACGGGCGCGGCGGCCGCCAAGCAAGGCCTGCTGGAGTCCGCGCACGGGGGGACGGTCTTTTTGGACGAGATCGGGGAGCTGCCGCTGCCGACCCAGGCCAAGCTGCTGCGGGTGTTCGAGGGGGACGAAGTGATGCGCGTGGGCGCCGTCAAGCCGCGACGCATCGACGTGCGGTTCATTGCGGCCACGAACCGGGACCTGGAGGAGGGCACGCGCCGGGGGACCTTCCGGGAGGACCTGTATTTCAGGCTGAGCGGCGTGTCCTTGATCATCCCTCCCCTGCGGGAGCGTCGCGCGGAGATCGAACCGTTGGCGCGCAGGTTCGTCCGACAGTTCGCGCGCGGGGGTGCGCAGGACATCTCGCCGCAAGCCCTGGCGTGGCTCGAGCGCTATTCCTGGCCGGGCAACGTTCGCGAGCTTCGCAACGTGATCGAGCGCGCGATGCTGCTGGCCGGCGATGGGCTCATCCTGATCGAGCACCTGCCCGTGGAGAAGATGGGGGCCACGTTGCCCACGGCTCCGCCCTCGGGCCCCCCGTCGTTTCCGCCCCCACCGCCGTTCGTCGTCCCTCCCCCGCCCGCGGCCGCTGCGGCTTCCGACCCGACCCCCGAGCGACTGCGGCAGCAGCTCGAGGTGGCGGAGCGAAACCGCGTGCTGCAGGCCCTTGACGCGTGTGCCGGTAACCAGACCCGCGCCGCAAAGATGCTTGGTATATCGCGCCGCACGCTCGTGAGCCGCCTTGATACCTACGGCATCGCGCGACCGCGGAAGGGAACGACGGACGAAGAGTGAGCGCATGGACAACCTCAAGCTGAAGCCACTCGGCGCGATCCTGCTGCTCGGGGGCATCCTTCTGCTGTGGCTCTCGCTTCGCAGCGGGGATCACGGGCTGTTCCAGGAGCCGCAGACGGTCGAGGGCGTGGTGGTGGAGCGCTATACGGCGTCGACCCGCACCCAGGTGGATCCTGGGCTTTTTCTGCGAATCCGGGTCACCGCGGACGGCGCCGACCACGTGATCGAGCGGGAAGTGGACGAGGAATACTGGAACGCGCATCGGGAGAAGGCGAACGTGACACTGGCGCTGCACGGAACGGACGTGCGAAAGGCCAAGGTCGAGGGGGCGTCGAAAGACGACGTGTGGTTCTGGGTCAAGGCGGGAGGCGGGGCGGTCGCGTCGGTGCTGGGGCTGGTGGTGCTCGGGTACGATCGCTGGTGGAGGTGAGGGAGGGGATCCCAGATTCGGAGGCACGCCCCCATCCCGGCCTTCCCCCGAACAGTCGGGGGAAGGAGCCCTCTCACGCACGGCCCACTCTGTTGGTGGCAGGCCGCCTTGCCATTCGTCGAGCAGGATCCAGAGGTTGCTCCCTCGGTCCGTCGCTTCGCTCCGGATCAGGGGGGATCCCAAAGGCCTCGCGAAGTGCTACCAGTGCAACTCGTGGCCACGAGGTCTCGCGGAAGGCCGCGCGGGAGGTGGCCGTCGGGAGACGAGCATGCGTTCGAGTCGTGAAGTGCCTGCTGAGCAAGTGACGCTGCGAGGAGATCCGGAGCTTCTGACGGAGGCACCGGAGACGGCGGCGGATCGTGTCGACCTGTTGCCGGAGCGGACACGCAAGGCGCTGAAGCTGGGGCTGTCGCTGCGGAATCCCGGCTTTCACGTGTACGTGGCGTGCGACCCGGACCTGATGTTCGACAAGGACATCGTGCAGGCGGCCGCCGCGGCGGCCAAAGCGCTTCCGCCGCCGAAGGACGTGGTCTTCGTGCACGACTTCGAGCGACCGGAAGCGCCCAAGCCGTTGATTCTGCCGGCCGGGCGGGGTCGCGAGCTGGCGGCGGAGGTGGACAAGGTCATCGACACGCTCAGCGTGCAGTTGCTGCACCTGGGGGCGATGCCGAGCGTGCGGGACGCGGAGACGGTGCTGGCGAAGGAGCTGTCGAGCAAGAACAAGCAGGTCGTGTCGGACCTGGAGTCCTTCGCCAAGAGCCTCGGGTTCGGGGTCAAGGCGGTGCCAGGCGGCGTGCAGACCTTCCCGATCCTGCATGGCAAGCCGGTGAGCCCGGAGCAGTTCGAGGTGCTGGACGAGTCCACGAAGCGCGCGCTGGCGGACGCGGAGCTGAAGCTGTCGGCGGCGGTGGAGGAGAGCGCCAAGCGCATCCACGAGATGACGGACGACGTGAACGCGGCGAGCGACGATGCGGTGCAGAAGGCTGCGGAGGTGGTGATCGAGACGAACATCGCGGCGCTGGTGGAGTCGTTCAAGGAGATCGAGCCGGTGGTGAGCTACCTGGAGCGCATCCGGGAGGAGCTGGTGCACGACTGGCGGGACTTCACGGAGCCGGACGAAGAGCCGAAGGGCGCGGACGATTCTCGTGGGGACGAGGTGGACCCGGGCAACCCGGAGGTGGCGAAGCGGACTGGTCGCTTTCGGGTGAACGTGTTCGTGAGCCACGCGCCGGACGCGAAGGCGCCGGTGGTGGACGCGCACACGCCGAGCTTCCCGAACCTCTTTGGCTACCTCGAGCGGCGGGCGCGGTTCGGCGCCTTGTTGACGGACTTCCTGCGCATCCGATCCGGCGCCGTGGCCCATGCTTCGGGCGGGTACTTGCTCGTGCGCGTCGCGGACTTGCTGGCGGACCCGCTGATCTGGGAGCGATTCAAGCGCGTGATCCGGGACCGGGAGCTGGCGATCGAGGATCCGATCGGGCCCGTGAGCCTGTACGCAACCACGTTGCGTCCGCAGGCCGTGCCGTTGAACGTACGGGTGGTGCTCATTGGCTCGCAGCACTTGTACGACCAGCTGATGCAGGTCGACCCGGACTTCAGCACGCTGTTCCGCGTGAAGGTCGAGGTCGACTGGTGGGTGGATCGGACGGAGCCCAACCAGCGCAGGCTGGACGCGTACCTGATGTCCATGCCCACGGTGAAGCAGACGGGAGCGCGGTATGGGCGCGACGCGCGCGTGCGGTTGCTCGACTTCGCGACCCGCTTGTCGGGGGACCGGGATCGCCTCGCATTGACGGTCCTTCCGCTCGAAGAGACGGCTTGCTTCGCGGCCATGCTTGCGGCGGAGCGGGGTGACGCCACGGTGACGGGCGACGACGTGGAGACCGCATGGTACGAGCGTCGGGAGCGGTCGGGAGGCATTGAGCGTGAGGTGCGGGAGCTCGCGGTGCGAGGTGAGTTCCTCGTGGACACATCGGGCACGCGGGTCGGCGTGATCAACGGACTGAGCGTGCTGGCGGCGGGCGACGTCGAGTTCGGGCAGCCCATGCGCATCACGGCGGTGGTGTCGCTCGGGCGCGACGGCGTGATCGACGTGGAGCGGGAGGCACAGCTGGGCGGGTCGCTGCACACGAAGGGTGTGGCTATCGTGCGCGGGTTCCTTTCGCACCTGTTCGGGCAGGAGCGGCCGTTGAGCCTGCGGGTGCAGATCGCGTTCGAGCAGTCCTACGGGGAGATCGACGGGGACAGCGCGAGCTCGTCGGAGCTGTTCGCGATCCTCAGCGCGCTGGCGGACGTGGGGATCGACCAGGGGATTGCGGCCACGGGGTCGGTGAACCAGCTGGGGGACATCCAGGCGATCGGAGGCGTGTGCGCCAAGATCGAGGGGTTCTTCGACGTGTGCAAGGCGCGTGGGCTGACGGGGGCGCAAGGCGTGATGATTCCGAGGACGAACTTGAGGCACCTCGTGCTGCGCCCGGACGTGGCGAAGGCCATCGACGACGGGCAATTTCACCTTTATGCGATCTCGAGTGTCGGCGAGGGCATCGAGGTGCTGACGGGACTGCCGGCGGGAGCGCGCGACTCCAGCGGGCGGTTCCCGGCCGGGAGTGTGTTCGGACGTGTCGAGCGTAGGCTCATCGAGCTGGCCGAATTGCTGCGTGATGCAGAGGCGGGGCCGGCGGACCGCGGCGGGGCGGGCGATTCTGGTGACCCCGATGCGGTCGATGCAGGCGGCGACTTCCAAAGGGTGTACGATCGGGACTGGTGACAGCTCATCCCCTCCCCCATGGAGAGGCCATGCAAGCGGTCGTGTGAGATGAACAAGACCTCTTCACCCCCCCCACCGCGATTCCAGGTCTTCGTCGGCTTCCACACCGACGTCGGCAAGCAACGTCAGAAGAACGAGGACGCTCTGCTCGAGGTCGGTGTGCCCCTTGGGTACCTGATCGCCGTCGCGGACGGCATGGGGGGGCACGACTTCGGAGAGAGGGCGTCTACGCTCGCCCTCAACACGATCCATGACGAGCTTCGGGTGGCGACGGACAACCCGCGCGAGCGTCTCGCCAAGTCCCTGGCTCGTGCGAACGCCGTGGTGCACGAGGAAGCGGAAGGGATCGGACGCACGATGGGCGCCACGTGCGTTGCGTGCCTGATCTCGGGCGGCAAGCTGTACGTGGCGCACGCCGGGGACGCGCGTGCCTACATGCTACGCGCCTCCATGCTGTATCCGCTCACCCGGGACCATAGCTTCGTCCAGGAGATCGCGGACACGAAGGGTCCGTCCATCGCAGGCAACCTGCCCCAGAACTTCAGCCACATCGTCTCCCGGTCCCTCGGCACCCAGCCCTCCGTCGACGTCTGCGACCGCGAGCCGATCTCGCTGTCTGCGGGTGACGTGATCTTGCTGTGCAGCGACGGGCTGACCAACATGGTGGAGGAGTCCCGGATCCGCCTCACGCTTGCGGGGGCCACCCCGCGGGAGGCGGCCAAGCGGCTGGTGGACATGTCCAACGAGGCGGGTGGACAGGACAACATCACGGTGATCGTGGCGCGCATCGACACGGAGACGTCGTTGCTCGACACGCAGTACATCGGGTTGGCGGGCCTGCGGTCGATGTTCGTGAAGACGACGGACGGGCAGCTTCACCCGATCGTGAGCGGGATGCTGGACCCGGCGACGTGGTCGATGACGGCGGTGGTGATCGATCTTCGCAATGTGGAGAAGGGGCTGAAGTGCACGCTGTCGATCTCGGAGATGGGGCCGATGATGTACGGCAAGCAAGCGATTCAGATCCCGCAGTCCACCGAGGCGCTCGTGGAAATGGCGCAGACTGGGCTCTGGAAGAGCGACGCGAAGAGGTCGCAGCCGCCGAGCGCGCCGCCGAAGGGATAGGGGTCTCGGAAGACCGCTGCGTCAGCGCTTGTTATCCATCCCGGAGACGTTCACGTCAGATCGAAACTCGTTTCCGGTGGCGTCGTTGTTGCTGCCAGAGATCGAGCTTTGCCCCATCACGGTGACGCCGCGCACGCGGTTGTCGCTCCCGCTCATGAGCAGCCGGCCGCTCACGATGGTCTGACCCGTCCCGGCTCCGGCAACCTGGTGGTTGCTGCCGCTGATGACGAGGTCGCCCTCGCACGTGCCGGCAGGCAGAACGATGCGCTGGTCGCTGCCCGTGATGTTCGGGCAGGGTGTTGCGTTGGGGGCCGGCGACCCCGTCGGACCGGAGGCCTCTCCCCCAGCTTGCCCGTGAGCTTCTCCAGGGGGTTGCGCTTGGGCCTGCCCCTGCCCTGCCCCGGAAGCTTGCCCCCCCGCCTGGAGGCTCCCCTGACAACCCATGCTCAGGGTCAAAGCCAGCCACCCGCAAAACCGTACGAAGCTCGTCGTCATGGGCACCACGGTATCACGACGAGCGCCACCGTCCTCCACACGTTGCGGGTTCCACACAAGATCGGTTCGTCGTAGTTTTGATCCACGGAGGTTCCAACGTGACGACCGACACAGGCAGCGACGACTTTCTCCGAACGACCTTCGGGCGCGGCGGACCGACGGTGCATCGCCTCGGCCTCTCCGGCACCTATCGCCCCGGCAAGAAGGCCATCTTCCGCGCCCTCGACGAAGGCATCAACGTGTTCTTCGCCTACGGCATCGACCTGCAGATGCTCGACGCCCTCCGGGACGCCCTCCCCTCGCGACGCGAGCAGATCGTGGTAGTCACTGGCGCCTACAACCTCATCTGGACGGGCACGGACGTCCGCAAGACGCTGGAGAACAGGCTTCGCAAGCTGCGAACGGACTACCTCGACGCGCTGTTGTTCCTCGGCGTCATGAAGGAAGAGCAGTTTCCCCAGCACGTCCGTGACGAGCTCGTGCGGCTTCGGGAGGAAGGCAAGGTGCGTCGCATCGGGCTGTCGACGCACGATCGCAAGCTCGCCGGCAAGCTCGCGGCCGAGGGGATATTCGATGCGTTCATGGTCCGGTACAACGCAGCGCATCGCGGGGCGGAGACAGACATCTTCCCGCACCTCGCCGCTCACGACCCAGCCGTCATCAGCTACACGGCCACGCGTTGGCGCTACATGATGCGTCGCCCCAAGGGGTGGGACAAGACGGAGCGCGTGCCGACAGCGGGGGATGCCTATCGCTTCGTCTTGAGCAATCCGCACGTGGACGTGTGCCTGACGGCGCCGTCGAACCTTTCGCAGCTCGAAGAGAACCTCGCGGCGGTACGGCGGGGTCCCATGGACGAAGAAGAGCTTGCGTTCATGCAGGGGTTCGGCGACCGGGTGCACCACACGAAGAAGTGGTTCATGTAGCAGTCACTGCGGCGGAGCTTTGCCCGATCCAGGCGGCGGCGCGGAGGGCGCGGGGGGCGCCGGAGGAGCAGAGAGCAGCTCCGGCGGGCCTCCGTACTTTGGCGCGGGTCCGGGCGGCGTCGGAGGGCCCCCGTACTTGGGCGCCACCTCTGGGTCGCATGCGACCGAGCCAGACCCCACCCAGGCCCCGGCCACGATCGTCATGAGCTTCGTAAAGAACGAGCGTCGTGACTTTTTTTCAGCCATCTTTTCACTCCAAGCTCAGCGTGACTCTGCACACCGACGGCTCACCCGCATCGAAGAACACGATCCTCTCGAGGTGGCGTTTCATGATCACGTCGAGACCGGGCTGGCCGGTCGTGTTCTCGACGGTCTTGACTTCGGTGACCGCTCCCGTGCGTCCGACGTGCACTTCGTAGGTCAGGTTGCCTGGCTTGTTCACGGACTCGGCGCCACAGGTTTGGGTGAGCTGCGCTCGGAGCCGCTCGATGTCAGCTTCCCCGGGCGAGCGGTCCGGCCCGGAGGTCGTGGTGAACTTCCCAACGTCCGCCCTGAAATCGCACTTGGGAGCAAGGTGCGGCGAGATGCCGCCTTCCTCCGCGACGGCACGGACCGTGGGACGCTCGAGGTCGACGTCAGCCTTCGACTTGCAGGCGCCCGTGGCCCCGATCAGCCCGGCCGCTCCGAGCAGAGCCGCGGCAGACGCGGCGGACTGGGCGAGGAACCGACGACGGCGCAACCCCGGGTCAGCGACGTTTCGGATCATGCCGTCGAGTTGTTCCCTGGGCACCGCGCGCAGGATGGCGTGCTCGCGAGCGGAGAGATGGATGTCTCGTTCTGCTAGGGCTGCCTCGGGATCGTCGGTGAGGGCGGCGCGGAAGGCCGGGTCACCACCGGCCAGCACCAGGATGTCCTGCAACCCTCGCGGGATCGGTGGAAGTGCGCGTGGTTTCGAATCCAGGTCTTGATCGGCCATCGTTTGCCCTCCGTGAGCGGATGGTACGCGAGGGCGAGGTGCGAGGGAATGTGGAGGGCGGCAAGCCTCAAGTTTCCAAGCTGCGCTCGAGCAAGCGAAGGAACTCGAGCGGGGACGCGGGACGTCGCGCGGGGTCCTTGTCCATGGCCGCCATCACCGCCGTGTCGACGGAGGAAGGGAGCTCGTCGCGGTACCGTGTGACAGGCGGGGGTGGCGTGGCAACGTGGTCCAGGATCATGCGCGAAGGCGTGGAGCCTTCGAAGGGGAGGCGGTTCGTCAGCAGCTCGAAAGTGAGTACGCCGAGGGAGTAGATGTCGACGCGGTTGAGCAGGAGGGGATCGGGGCACCCGAGGATCATCTCGGGAGCGATGTACGCGGGGGTGCCCAGGACACCGTGCTCGCCGCTGGCGTGGGCCGTGTCGATCCAGCGTGCCAGACCGAAGTCTGTAAGGGCGACGCGGAATCTCGCGCCCACGAGCACGTTGCCGGGTTTCACGTCGCGATGGACGGCGCCGCCGTCGTGGATGGCCTGGAGCCCCGCGCAAACCTGTTGAAGAACGGCGTGCGCTTCCTCGAGGGAAAGGGGACCGCGGTCGACAGTCCAGGTGTGCAGGTCGACGCCAGGCACGTACTCCATCACGAGATAGAGCCAGCGCTCGTGTTCCCCGGCGGCGAAGAGGGCCACGACGTTCTCATGACGGACGCGTGCCATGGTTCGCGCCTCGTTGCGGAACTGTCCGCGCCATTCGTCCGTGCTTCCCGTCACACCACCGACGAGCTTGAGGGCGACGTCTCGGTCGAGAGACTCATCGTGCGCGAGGTAGACTTGCCCGGTGCCTCCTGCGCCCAGGAGACGGTCCACGCGGTACTTCTCGTCGATAAGCGCGCCGCCGGACAACCAGGGTGACCTCATGGGCTCGGCGAATCGCGACCCGGCGTCGGGCAAGGTGTCGATCAAATCGCCCGGCGCGGTGCGAAGGGTCGTCTCGATCGGACTCGGTCCGATCGCGCAGTCTTCCTGTCGTTCCGGCACGGATTCCACCCCCCCGGTGCAGTCCATCCCTCGATTGAACCCTTCGAGTGTATCGAGCGGAGTGTCTGACGCAACTTGATTCTTCGTCGTCAAGGCACCGCACATCGCTGTATGCCTGCGACGGACTTCGCGTGACCCGCAAGGGCGAGCGCTCCTTACTGGACGCAGGACGGGGTGACGGGATCGCTCTCGTTGTTGTCGTCGCGGCACTCGCGGAACGTCGGGGCCAGGGGATCCACGAGGATTCGTGCGAAGAACGTGTCCGCAGTGGTCGCGTCGTCCGCCTTGAACTCGATCACCTCGGTCTGTCCGGGGAGCAAGGCGTTGGACGTGGTCACGGTGCCGATCTGCTGCTCGGGCGGGCCTTGCTTGAACAGACCGAGCTCGACGCCCGCGGGCAGACCCGAGAGCCCCATGTTGCGAACGCTGACCGTGAGCGGCACGGGGCTCGCGCACAGCACGCTCAACGACACGGTGGCGTCGGGCGCGTCGAACACGCCCTTGTCCTGCACGTTCTGCCGGAAGTTGTTGAGCCAGGGCTGCTTCCAGTTGGACTTCTGGTTCTTGGGAATCTGCCCGTAGTACGAGCCATCCTCGCACGCGCTGTCACGGGGATCGCAGACGTTCGTCACCTCGTACACGTGCTGGTTCCACAACGTGCGCGTGCCGACCCACGCGTTCTCCGCATCGCCAAGCACCGTGATGCCTCGATAGTCTCCACTCGGCGCGGGCTGCCAGACGGGGAACGCCTGGGTGTGCGGCGCCACGATCTTGCCCGGCGCGTCATGGTGAGCGCACGTCCACTGGGTCGGGCTCGCCCCATTCGCCACCTTCACCAACTCCGCATGCCCGTCACCATCGACGTCCGCCACGATCGACGACTCCGTCGCCGTGAACGACTGCGTGAAGTCCGTGTACAGGATCGAACCGTCGGCGCCGTCGTAGACCCACAGGTAGCATTCGTCGTTGTAGACCACCTCCGCTTTGCCGTCGCCCTGGAAGTCGAAGACGCTGGACCCCGTCACCGACGAGCTCATGTCGTGGTTGGTCTGGGACCAGACCACCTTGAGCTCGCTCGTGACGAAGTCCGGCTTGAGCATCGAGTAGAGGTTCTGCTGGGCCACACCGATCTCGGGCTTCCCGTCGCCGTCGAAGTCCGCCACGGTGGGCGGCCCTCCGCTGCCTGTTCCTGGCAGGGTCAGCGGCCCGAGCAAGATCGTGCCGTCGATCCCCTTGAGGATTCGGATCACTCCGCTGTGCACGACCACCACGTCCGGTTGCCCGTCCTCGTCGAAGTCTCCCACCGCGGTGAAGCCGTTCGCCTCGGTGTTGTTCCACAGCATCGTGCCGTCCTTGCGGTAGGCCGTTCGGCCGGCGAGAAGCTCGAGCGTGCCATCGCCGTCGAGGTCGACGAAGTGGGAGAGAGCCTGTGCGAGCCCGCTTCCCGATCCCTCGGTTCCCACCCACAACCGTTCGACCTCCCCCGCAGCGTTGTACGTGAA
Source organism: uncultured Polyangiaceae bacterium (assembly GCA_964488865.1). GTDB lineage: Bacteria > Myxococcota_A > Polyangia > Polyangiales > Polyangiaceae > MWCO01. Next base: position 101,514 of record CAZAWR010000007.1, read on the forward strand.
GAGCGTTCGGCCGTAGGCGATCTCCACCCGCCCGTCGTTGTCCATGTCGCCGATCGAGATGCCGCCGCCCCACCCGAACGTGTTGGCAGCGCTGCCGTCGGCCTTCTCGGTGCTCACCGCCTTGACGGTCCCGTCGTGGTTGATCACCGCGATGAACCCCTCGCCCGTCATCGCCACGATGTCGAGCGTACGGTCGCCGTCCACGTCCCCCACCGCCACGCTCATCCCGGCAAACCCGGTGCTGGTGTCGGACGCCTTTCTCAGGGACCAGATCTCGCGCCCGTTTCGCCCGTCGAGCATGCGAAGCACGCCGGTCAGACAGGTCGATATGGCGTCGCTGCTGCAAGAGCAGCACGTCTGTTTGGCGTTGCCGGAGACGAACATGATGTTGGGCGGGTCCGCCAGGTCCACCTTGCCGTCGCAGTTCGCGTCGTAGACGCGCGCGACCGAAGGGGTGGACCACACGTCGGCGAAGTTGGGGAATTCGGTCGGCTGGGGGTCGATGCCCCACTGCCACTTGACGACGGTGTGCAAGGGCCCGGGTTCCGGCTTGAACTCGCAAGGCTCGACGCACCCGGGGGGCTCGCCTGGGCTGTCGCAGAGGACGGGGGAAGGCACGCAGCGGCCGGAGGGGGGCGTGTCCTGGGTGCATGCGGGACCGCCGTCAGGATCGGTGCCCGCGTCCGGCACCCCGCCGTCGGAGCCAGTCGAGGTGCCGAGGGCAGGCTCACAGTAGTGGCCGTCGGGACAATCCGCGGGGGTGAAGCAGATGTCCCCGGGGGTCACGCAAGCGCCAAAGAGGCAGGCGTCACCAGCGTCGCAGCAGACGTCGCCGCATACCCGGTCGGCCGAGTCGCAGCAAACACCGCTCGGCAAGCAGATGCCGCCGTCGCAGTCGTCGGCGGACTTGCACCCGGTCGAACCATCGACGATGACACCGCCGCCGGTGCCGCCGGTGCCGCCCGTACCGCCCGTGGCTCCCGTGCCGCCGCTCCCCCCTTCGGTGCTGGCGTCGGCGCTTCCGCCGGAGCCACCGGGTCCCGCGGCGTCATCACCGGAAGACCCGCAGGCGATAGACAGGGTGGGAAGACCAAGGACGAGGGACAAAGCGGCGAGGCATCGAGCTGTGCGCACGGCAAGTCTCCTGGCAAAGGATGGCTTGGGAAGGGTACCGCATGCGCGGCAGCGATTCCATCCGCAGGAGTGGCATCGCCTGGCGGGCGCCAATTCTAGATGGCTTCGGAGGGCGGAAGGACGGGGGGTCTCTTGCCGATCGTCAGTCGTTCGCGGCGAGGAACCGTTCCGCCTCGAGCGCCGCCATGCACCCCGTGCCCGCGGCCGTCACGGCCTGCCGGAACACGAAGTCCTGCACGTCGCCCGCCGCGAACACACCCGGCACGCTCGTCTGCGTGGTCCCGGGCTGGGTCTTCACGTACTGGTTCTCGTGCAGCTCGAGCTGCCCCTTGACCAGGTCCGTGTTCGGCGTGTGCCCGATCGCGACGAACATTGCATCCACGTTGATCACGTTCGTCTCACCGGTCTTCACGTGCTTGACCCGCAGTCCCGTGACTTCCCCCTTCGCCGGGTCCAACACGTCCACCACGACGTGGCTGTACAGGACCCTGACCTTGGGGTTCTCCAAGAGTCGCTTCTGCATCGCCTGGCTCGCGCGAAACTCGTCGCGACGGTGGATCAGCGTGACGGTCTTGCACAGCCCGGCCAGGTAGGTGGCCTCCTCGAGGGCGGTGTCACCGCCACCCACGACGGCAACGTCCTTGTCGCGGTACAGGGCGCCATCGCACACGGCGCAAGCGCTGACGCCTCGGTTCTTGAGCTTGTCTTCGCTGTCGAGACCGAGGTAGTTGGCTCGCGCGCCGGTGGCGAGGATGATGGTCTTCGCGAGGTATGGCTCTTCCTCGTCGGCCCATACCTTGAACGGTTTGGAGGTCAGGTCGAGCTTGGTGACGTCGGCCGTGACGAAGGTAGTGCCTTGGTGTTCGGCCTGGTCGCGGAAACGCTGCATGAGGTCGGCGCCGCGGATCTTCTCAGGGAAGCCCGGGAAGTTTTCGACGTCGGTGGTGAACATGAGCTGGCCGCCGGGGATCAAGCCGCCCGCGGAGAACCCTTCGATGCACAGGGGTTTGAGGTTGGCGCGCGCGGCGTAGATGGCAGCCGTGAGGCCGGCGGGGCCGGAACCGACGATGATGGTGTCGTAGACTCGGGAGGACATGGATTGCGCCTTACCACGTTTTAGGAGGGAAGTGGGTTGCACCGCGTGAGGCGTCGTCGCTGTCACGGGCTCGTTCGGTTTGGAGCCGTGAGGTGGAAAAGGGGTTCGAACGCCCCCCTTTGGAAAGGTGGCCGGGAGACTGCCAGGAGGCTGCCGCAGGCGGGCTTCGCATCCGGCGAGAACAACGGCAAACAGGCGTCTGCCGCGATTTTGCGCTTGCAGCGCCCCGGCACGACGCCTACGGATGGACCATGGCTGAAGGGCTAAATCGAGTCATTTTGTTGGGAAACTTGGGGGCGGATCCGGAGCTCAAGGTCACGCAGGGAGGGACCGCGGTGCTCAAGCTGCGTCTCGCCACGACCGAGAGGTACCTGGATCGCAACGGCGCCAAGCAGGAGCGCACGGAGTGGCACGCCGTCACCCTGTGGGGCAAGCGCGGAGAGGCGCTTCACAAGTACCTGGCGAAAGGGTCACGGATTCTGGTCGAGGGGTCCCTTCGTACGTCCACCTACGATGACCGCGACGGAAACAAGCGGTACCGGACCGAGATCATCGCGTCGAACGTGGTGTTCGCGGGGGGCGCTGGCGGTGGCGGCGGTGGAGGCGGTGGAAGGGAACGTTCAGCGCCTCCGGACGACGACTTCGAGCCTCCGTCTCCGTCCAGGTCGGGCGGTGGGCACGGGGGTCCACCCGAGCCGCCGGACTTCCCCAATGACGACGACATTCCGTTCTGAGTTGCCATGAGGATTTGCCTGTCGTGGGTTCGCCTGCTCGTGGTCTGTCTCGTGCCGCTCTTGGCGCTGGGGTGCCATGGGTGCAAAGAAGCGGAGAAGAAGCCCGTCGTCATGGCCGAGCTGCCGGAGGTTCCGGCGCCGGCCCATCACGTGGCGGACGTCTTCATCGCCAAGCCTGAGGAGACCTTCTCGAACCTCCGCAACCGCATCGGGGGTCCGCTGGCGTTGCTGCCCAGCACGTTCCCCTCGATGGTCGTCACCTCCCTCGGGCTCACGGTGCAATTGCTGGAGCAAGTGGACGGAAAGTCCCCGGTCCTGGGCGTGGTCACGGACGACGGGTCTCGGGTGGTGGTGGTCGTGGGCATCCACGTGCGAGACGGAAGTCGCACGGTGCAGCTGCTCACGGAGGGCGCGGACGCGAAGTACACGGCGAAGCCTGCGGATCGCGGCGTCGTCGTGCTCGAACCGAAGCCTACCCTGACGAGTCGGGTGAGCGCCTTGGGCGTGGCGGGCAACTACCTGCTGACGGCCGAGAAGGCGGAGGACCTGCTGCAGTGCGGCCCCTATGTGACTGGCACCCTGCCGAAGCGCAAGGGGCCGGAGGGTGAGATCACCCTTGTCACCCACAAGGCTGCGTTGCAGGGGCCGCTCGCCAAGCGCATCCGCGACACGTGGGCGTCCTTCAAGACGGACCGCGAGAAGGATGACGAGAAGCTCCGCAAGGAGCGAGGAAGGAAGCCTGACTTCGGGGAGCCTGCGGCTGCCCTTGCGGACGTCGGGGGCAAGGTGGATGCGATCGTGGCGCTCCTGTCCGACTTGGATCAGGCGCACGTGCGCATCGACACCGACACGACGGGGATTCATGCACTACTCACGATGATCCCGGCGTCCTCGGACGGACGCGCCGCCAAGGAGTTTTCCTCCTTGGTGACGGGGGATCTCGCACCGTTGCTTGCGATGCCGCAGGACACGGTCCTCGGGGTGCTCATTCGAGACGACGCCGCGGGTCGTGAGCAAGGGGCCAAGGAGCAAGCGGACGGGCTCTCGTCGTTGCTCGGGGAGCGGGTGAAGGACAGCGACAAGCAACGGATCCACGAGGCGATGTCGTCGTGGTCGAACGGCCGAGGAGACTGGCTGGCCGCGGCCGTGCGGTGGACGCGGGAGGACCAGGAAGCGATCGTTCGTGGAGCGGTGAGCGATCCCGCGATGCTCGAGCGTGGCATTCGGGACGTGCTTGGGCTGTTGGACGTGCCGGCCGTTCGGGAGCCACTGGAGCACCACCTGGGCAAGTTGGCCCTGTCCAAGGTGCAGAAGGTGGGGCCTGGGTCCGTGATGCACGTGGACCGACAAAAGAAGGTGCCGGAGGGCCAACCGCCGCAAACGTCGGCGTTCGACGTGGCGTGGCGGGTGGACGGGTCGGGGTTCGAGGCTCGGGCGCGGCAGGATGGCAAGGGCTGGTTGAAAGCGGACGGTGGGGAGAAGCCGCCGGCCCTGGGGGAGCACCCGACGACGTCGAAGGTGTTCGCCGGGGTGGGTGGGGACGCATCCTTCGTGCTGTTTTTCGACCCGCAGCTGTTCTTGTCGAGCATGGCCCCGCGGGGGGCGAAGGTGAAGGAACCGAACGCTCCGTTCGTGCTTGCCTACGGCGGAGCGAGCAAGCAGGGTTGGTTCAAGTTTGCGTTGTCTCACGCTTCGGCGCGTGAGCTGATCAAGATGCTGGGGCGAAGGGAGCTGAAGTAGCTCCCAAGGCCCCTGAAACGGGGGATGCGATGGCGACGGAAGAAGAGCTGCAAGCTGAATTGGACCGGTTGCGCGCGGAGAACGAGGCGCTCAAGAACCGGAAAGCGCCGGTGATCTCGATCAAGGTGAGCGAGAAGGGCGGCGTGTCGGTCTACGGGCTCGGGAGGTTCCCCGTGACCCTTTACAAGGAGCAGTGGGTGAGGCTGCTCGACATGGGGGACGACATCCGCGCCTTCATCCGGGACAACGACGCCAAGCTCAAGTCCAAGGGCTAGGGGCGTCCGTTCCGCCGCGAAGGCGTCACCGGTCCGTAGGATGCAGAGCCCACGGTAGCGTGGAGACAAGGCGGTTGTGTCGCCCGGGCGGCCTTCCGCGTCCTCGACCCGCCTGCACCTCCGGAGCCTTCGGGTCTGGCTCTTAAGCGGAAAGGTGCCGACGGCATCGAATCGCGGTAGCATGGACAAGCTCTCTTCGAGGAGGGACTTCCAACATGCGTGCTCCGATTTACGGTCGATTCTTGTGGGTCGTGTTGCCAGGCTTGTTTCTCACCGCCTGTGGCGCTCGCACGACGATGGAGCTGGGCGAGTGGGCAGACGCGGGTCCGGAAACGGATGCGAAGCTCGATGCCCCCTCGGACGTGGTCTACGACCACGTCAATGACATCAACGGGTGCAACCCGTCGACGTGCGGGGGGTGCTGCGACCTCTCGGGCAACTGCCGCACCGGACTCGAAGCTTCCGCGTGCGGGGCGGACGGTTACCAGTGTGTCGACTGCTCTGCGTACAACGCCTCGTGCAGTGCTTCCACGAACACGTGCGGTGCGGCCCAGGAGTGCGGGCCGGCGACTTGCCCCAAGGGATGCTGCAACGAGCAGGGCCTCTGTGTGGACGGCGCGGGGACGGAGGCGTGTGGCACGGGAGGGAAGGCTTGCCAGACGTGCCCGGCGGGATCGTTCTGCGACTTTGACGCCCGCGTGTGTGTGGGCACGGGGGACTGCGGCCCCTGGAACTGCGGCGGTTGTTGTGACCCGTGGGGGAACTGCAACTGGGGCGGAGATCCGTGGGCCTGCGGCGCGGGGGGCGGCCTGTGCGACGACTGCGGCATGCTCGGGATGACCTGCGACCCCTACAGCTACACTTGCACCGACACACAGGATTGCGGACCGTGGAACTGCGGCGGTTGCTGCGACGCCTACGGTTCCTGCAACTGGGGTGGCGACGACTGGGCCTGCGGCTACGGGGGCTACGGCTGCAGCGACTGCTGGGGCATGGGGCTGACCTGCGATCCCAATCAGGGCGTGTGCACGTCCGGGCAGGACTGCGGTCCCTGGAACTGCGACGGCTGCTGTGACCCATGGGGTACCTGCGACTGGGGCGGCAGTGATTGGGCCTGCGGCGTGAAGGGGCAGGCGTGCCAGGATTGCTCGGCGTACGGCGGCTTCTGCGACCCGATGTCGCTGACTTGCTCGGTGCCCGTGGCCTGCGGGCCAGGCAACTGTTACGGCTGCTGCGATCCCTACTCGAACGAGTGCCGCACCGGGTGGGACTCCTGGGCCTGTGGCACCAGCGGGCAGGTTTGTCAGAACTGCAACGAGCCGGGAACGCAGTGTGTCGGGACGTCGTCCGGCGGGGGCCTTTGCGTGAGCACCAACCCGGCGTGCGGGCCGGACAATTGCGCGGGATGCTGCGAGTGCGATGGCACCTCGGGCTGCAAGTGCCTCGAAGGGTACGATTCGTACGCGTGTGGCAGCGGCGGGCAAGTCTGCCAGGACTGCAACCTCGGGGCGGCCATGTGCCAGGCCAGCCCCATTGGGGGTGGGCAGTGCGTCAACGTGCCTCCCCCGCAGGACTGCGGCCCCTGGAACTGCGCCGGTTGCTGCACCAACACCTACCCGTCTCAGTGTGTCGAGGGGCTGGATTCCTGGCAGTGCGGCTCGGGCGGGCAGATGTGCTCGTCTTGTTATCCTGGCGAGACCTGTGCGTGGCAGCCGTGGGGCGGAGGGGTCTGCACCAGCTACCCGGATGGCGGCTTGCCTGACGGCGGCGTTGCGGATGCAATGCCCGCCTGCGGACCATGGAATTGCGAGGGGTGCTGCACCCCGGCAGGGCAATGCCGACCGGGCCTCAGCAACCAGCGCTGTGGCAGGAGCGGAGAAGTCTGCGAGAACTGCGCCGTGCAGAACTTGGTCTGCGTCGACGGAGACTGCGGCAGTCCATGACCCTCCACCTCGGCTAGCCCCAAATCAAGCACGGTTCGAAGAACGTGCTTGGGTTGGGGGCTCCCCTTAAAAAACTAGACCCAAAGCAGCGCGGAGCGCTTGGTTTGGGGCTAGCCTGACCCCATGGCTTCGGATCACGCAAGCACGGTCCTGCTCACGGGCTACCCGAGCTTTCTCGCGCGACGCATGGCGGAGCAGATCCTCGCCCGGGAGCCGGACACGATGCTGTACTGCGTGGTGAGGAGCAAGCTGGCGCCGCTCGCGCAGCAGCTCGCCATGACCCTGCCCACCCCGCGGCGCAAACGCCTCGTGATGATGGAAGGCGATGCGGCGTCGATGGACATGGGCCTCTCGGGCGCCGAGTTTCACGAGGTGAGCAGCCGGATCGATCGGATCTTTCACTTCGCGCAATTCAGCTACATCGACGCCGACCCGAAGATGGCGAAGCACGCGAATGTGCACGGGGCACGCGAGGCTATCGAGATGGCCCGCGCCGCACCCCGGCTCACCCAGCTCGTCTGCATGTCGTCCGCGACGGTGGCGTCTGCATCCGGCCTGGTGCGTGAGACGGACCCTCCGAAGGACGCACCGTACCGAACGGTCATCGAGGACACCCTCGCGCACGCGGAACGGATCTACCGGCGAGTCGCCCACCACATCCCCCTCACGGTGCTCCGCCCTTCCACCATCATCGGAGACAGTGACACCGGAGAGATCGATCGCCTCGACGGCCCTTACCCCCTCATTCTGTTGCTGCTGACCTCCTCCAGGAAGAGCGCCCTGCCGATCCGGGGCGACGTGCCCCTCAACCTCGTGCCGGTGGACTTCGTCATTCGAGCCGCTCACGTCATCGGCTCCAGCCCATCCGCCGCGGGAAAGACCTTCCACATCGTCGACCCGGCTCCGCTGTCCGCCCGCCGCGTGTTCGAGCTCGTGGCCCATGCGGCAGGCCGCCGCTCCCCTCGCGGGGCCGTCCCGAGCTACGTCGCTCGCTCCATGCTGCGTGCTCCCGGGGTCGAGCGCTTCGTCAAGAGCCCCCGCGCCTTCCTCGAGGTGCTCACCACCGACGCCCGCTTCGACGCCACGAACACCACGGACATCCTGCGCGGAACTGGCGTCGTGTGTCCCCCCTTCGAATCCTACGTCGATCGCATCGTCAGCTACGTCCAGGCCCGCATCCGCGAGCGCCGCAAGACCGACGCGGACGAGCAACCCGCGGACGATCCGCTGCTCTAGGTCGCATGGCAACACCTCGAATCCTTCGCTCGAAGCAACACCTGGACATCCTGCTGTCGGCCCTCGCCGTGTTCGCCTCCGCCGCGACCGTGGTCACGTGCAGCGCGATGGGAACGCGCAAGCCGCACCACGGTAGCCCAACCCCTCCGGTCAGCGTGGAGGCGACGCCCATCGCGAGCGTTCCCCCTGTGGCGAAGCCGCCCGCAGCTTCTCAGGATCCCAAAGCGCCCCCGTCGCTCGTCGGACGGTGGTTCGCCCCTTCGGATCTGGGCACGACGCCAGAGGGCAACGCCGTGCCGGACCTGCCGCAGTTCTACGACGCGCTCGCCCGTCTCGAAACACGCCTTCGCCACGATCACGTGCGTGTCGTGTGGCTGGGGGATTCGCACACCCAAGCGGACGGATGGACGCATTCAGTCCGCAAGGCCATGCAAGCGCGCTTCGGAAACGGCGGCCCGGGGTTCGTTCACGTGGGATGGATCACCTACGGTTACCGTCGCGAGAACGTGGTCCTGCGGGCGACTGGGTCATGGTCACTGCTGCCGAACACCCTGGTGTCCGTCACGCCCGTGGACGACGGCGTGCTGGGGTTGGGAGGCCTGCGTCTGGAGCCGCGGGGCGCGGATGCGACGGCATCGGTCACGGTGGATGGCAACGACCTGCCGGGCAAGGGTGCGTGGGACCTGGCGGTTCGGCTCACGGAGAAGGACGCGAGCTTGGTGGTGCAGCTCGACGGCAAGGAGCAGACGCTCGAAGCGCAAGCGCACACGCTCGGGCACATCCGTCACGTTCCGCTGGAATCGAAGGGCCCTGGGGGCACGCTGCAGGTGAGCCGAGGCTGGAACCGCCCGCAGCTTCTCGGTGTGGTGGTGGAGGGGGCGGACCGGCACGGCGTCGTGCTCGACACGCTCGGCCTGAACGGGGCGAGGTATCGGTCCGCGCTGGCGTGGGACGAGGCCACATGGGTGGCGGAGTTGGCGCGACGTCAGCCCGATCTGGTGGTCCTTGCGTTCGGGACCAACGAGTCGAGCGACGTCAAGCTGAAGGCGGAGTTGCATGCGGCTCGGGTGAAGGAGCTGGTGGAACGCATTCGCAAGGCGGCGCCGCAAGTGGACTGTTTGATCTTCGGGCCCATCGACCGGGGCGGCGAGCAGTACGAGCAAACGGTGGTGCGGCTCAACGAGGCGCAAGCTGCGGCCGCGCGGGAGCTGGGTTGTGCGTTCTGGAACGGACAGCAAGCGATGGGTGGGCCAGGAAGTATGCAGCGTTGGGCGTCCATGGTGCCTCCGCTCGGCGGAGGGGACCGGGTGCACCTCTACCCGCGGGGCTACCAGAAGCTCGGAGAGATGCTCGGGCGCGACATGCTCGCAGGGTATGATGCAGGTGTCGTACGGGGGGAACCGGCCGCAAAGCCTTAGTCCTGCGTGCCCGAAGTTCATACCGGGTCGAGGCTCGGCAACGACGATGGACGGATGACGGACATCAACTAGGACTAGGAGCTGAAAATAGGAACGCGAACAGAGAACCAGGAACGGGCGGAGCCAGCCGCAACACGCACGCCCTACCTTCGCACCACCCTTCTGTGCCTTCTGCGTCCTCTGTGGTTCTCCGGGGTGCGATCCCGGTACTCGCTTCGGGCACACGGTACGAGTTCCGGTGCCGGGTTGAGGCTCGGCGCCGACGATCAATCGACGTCGTGGTACAGCGGTGTCCTCGCCCTGCAGAACGCTTCAATCGCTTCCAGATCATCGCGTTGAAGCGCACCAAAGGCGATTCCCATCCCGGGCATCGAATCGTTCGCACTTGACTGCCTGAGCCACCGCACCTCGCCGTCGACCTTCACACGGTGACCCCCGGGCAAGTCGAACGCCAACTCGACCAGGGCTCCCATGGAGAGCAGCTGGTACGTAGCTACGAACACGCCGCCCGTCGAGACGTCCATGGTGAGCCCCGTGTAGAAGTTCGAATCACTTGCGAGCCCGAGCTCGACCTCGAGGACGACGCGGTCGGCCTCGCGCCGCTCGGAAGCGGCTGCGACATGATCCGCAATACCGTCCGCAGCAACCATTGGATCGCCGTCATCGGAAACAAGGGCGAGCTTGCGAGTGCCCTTCGTTCTCGATTCCGAGGCATGCGCAGGCGCCTCCTGCGCGGTTTCGCTGGTGTGTGCGGCTTGTTCTCCGACTTCGCCGAGGGACGCTATGCCAGCCGTGAGTTTCTCGATCAAAGGCGCTTCGATTCGGCTCGGAATCGTCATGGTTCGCACCTGTGCGCGCGCCCTCCGCAAGGCCATGGCCGCGGCAAGAACTGCCTTGGTGACCTGCTGTTCCGTGGCCTCGAAATGATCGGCTCGAAAGAGGCGCGCCGAGGCCGATGCGACGAGCCGGGCGACTTCAACCAAGCCGGGCTCATCTTGCACAGCGGCAGCTTGTATCGCAACGAGGGCTGCATTGAGCTGCTCGCGAGGAGCGGACAACGTCGCTCCAGGGGAAACCTGTTCTGCCGCGGGGGTCGTACTTGGCATGTCGCTCCGTCGGGGGTCATCCATGAGGTGCCGCATCATCAAATGAGTAGTGTTGGCATGCGCCCATCGCGGGTCACCATTTGGTCCGAACCACGCCAGCCCCCGATCGAGCCTGACCTCCGCACCCCCAACCCCTTCTGTGCCTTCTGCGTCCTCTGTGGTTCTCCGCCCCCCCGCGTCCCCTTACGGCGCGCTGGACGCCGCAGGAGCAAGGCCCGCGTCAGGCGCTGGTGATGACGTGCCTCCCTGCCGTGCGCGATAGGGCTCGTACGCGTCCATGAGGGCGCGGTAAATCCAGGTTCCGATGACGTCGGCGCCGAGCGTGGTGGGATGAGTGAGGTCGGGCTGGCCCAGGCCTCGTCGAACCCAGGTCGGCATCGAGCCAGGTCCGCCCATGGCCTCGTGGGTGTCGAAGAACGCACAACCGACCTCGAGAGCTACCTCCCGCTGGGCCTTCACGAGCTCGGGCATGATGCGGGCGCTCACGATGCCCGCCCCCTCCTTGCGCGCCACGTCGTTCGGCGCCACCACGAGGCAAGCCGTCTTCGGCAGGGCCTTGCGGATCTCCTTCATCACCGCGAGGGACGTCTCGCGATACCGGTCCATCGGGTAGGCGAACCCGTCTGCGCTCTCGTTGAGACCGAACTCGAACACGATGAGGTGGGGGTTGCGCATCTGCAAGGCCTGCGCGTAGTGCGCGTCGTTCGACTGATCGAGGAAGCGCAACCGCGCGCCTTGAATGCCGATGGAATCGAGGACAACGCCGGGGACGTCGCGCTCCATCCAGGTACCGAACGCGCGCACCGGCCCCTTGGCAACGCGCAGCTCGAAGTGGTGCGGGCCGTCGGGGACCTGGATGACGTGTTCACGGAGCGCGGGCTTGTCGCCAGCGGTCTCGATGACGACGGTGCGTTCCTTGTCGATCTCGACCTCGATGGTGCCGCCGCGGGGTTGCTCCAGGTACTGCACCCCGAAGCGGGACACGGAGCGTCCGAACTCCCCTTCCTTGGTGGTCCCGTAGCGCGCCCACGCCGCGCGGTTGATCCCCTGAAAGGAGACGCCGCCCAGACCGTAGAATCCATCGGCCACGAAGGGACCGACGATGCGGCTCACGGTCCACTCGCTGGAGGCGCGACGGAACACGTCGTTGTGGAAGTAGCCCGGCCAGGGGTTCGCGATGGGCATGTAGCCGTGTCCGGCGTCGCCGAAGCGGCCCTGGAGTTGTCGGCGGAGGGTTCCGGTCACGAAGTCGACGGCGAGCAGGGAGTCGCCGTAGTGAACGATGCGAGCGACGGCGCCCTTTTCTTTGCGCTCGGCGGCGACGAGTGCCTGGAAGAAGGGGTCGAGGGCTTTGCCCGAAGGGTCGAGGATGGGGACGGGGGGAGCTTTTTCGCGGATGGCGTGAGGAAGAGGAGGCAGCCCAGGCGTCTCGGTGGGGACCGCGTTGGCGCCGGGCAGGGCAAGCTCGGGTCGGTCCTTGGTTTCCTCGGCGAGGCGGACCTCCCCTTCGGGGGCGGAAGCCAGGTCGGATGCCGCGGGGGGCGTGCTTGCCTCGCCGACTTTCGGGCTGAGCAGGTGAAAGCGCTCCGCGCCGGGTATGAGGTAAGCGATCCCCACGAGGGCCAGCGCGGTAAGCGCAGCCATCACGGGCTTGGAGAGAAGAGCATCGCGGGTGACCCGCGCAATCGGGGGAGACACGGTTCCACACCTTGCATCTGCAGGTTGTAGCCGGTTTCCTATTCGAGTTCGCGCGCCATGACCAGCCACGTTCTCCCCTCCCCCGCTTTCTCCCTCCCCTGCCAATCACCCAGGCATTGCGGTGGAAAACCGGCACGTCGTTGCGGTATCCTGCCGCGCATGCATTCATCCAGGGTTTCGTTCCTGCTCAGGTCGGTGCTCGTCGCTGCCGCCGTCGTGATGGGATGGGTGACGCTCTCGTCCCCTGCCCTCGCGTTCGGGACCTTCAACCTCAAGCAGACCTCCGTCGAAGAAGCCGACGGGCGGTGGAAGTTCAACGTGGAGGTGGACTACGGGAGCAAGCCGCACCTGGGTCACGTCCCGTTCGACTTCGTCCTCGTGCAGAAGGTTTATTACGAGTACTCGATCACGGACACCGACAAGGCGCCGGTCCAGCGGCGCAAGCCGATGCACAACCAGGAACCGCAGCGCGAGCAGATGGACATCGCGTTCGCCGATGCTCGCGGCGATCTCTGGCAACGCACCAAGTTCTCCTTCGCGCTGCGCCGTGACCGCGGCTTCTCCGCAGGAGAGTACAGCCTGACCGTGAAGCGCTCCTCGGACGGTGCCGTCCTCGGCCGCCCCATGAACATCACGCTCAACGGCCAGAACGAGCTGATCGACCGTCGCGCCATCGTGTTCGCGGGAGAGCCCAAGAAAAAGCCGGATGCCAAGCCCGCTTCGACCGGCAAGCCCGAGGGGGCCAAGCCGGAAGAGGCGGCGGAGGAACCGACGGATACGGTGCCCGAGGACGTGGAGCCCCCGGATTCGGAAGAGGCGGCTGCCCCGCCCCCCGTGGACAAGAAAGCGAAGGGCGCCGGTTGTGGTTGTCGAGCCGTCGGAAACGACGGAACGAGCGGGCTCGCGTCAGCGCTCGGCGTGCTGCTGCTGGGATTGACCGTCTGGTCGAGACGCCGCAGGCGGGCGAATGTGACGCCGTGAGCCCACCGTGAGTCCGTGAGCCATTCTCGGTCCCCGCCCCCAACGCCGCATTCAAATTCCCAGTTCCCGGTCGGTTCACCAGTTCAGCGCATCCACGACGTCTAGCCGAAGTCGAGGCGTTTTTGCGGTGAGCCGCGGTGAGCGCGGCGAGGGGGCTTTGCGAAAGCCCCCTTAGAAAAACCTAGACCCAAAGCAGCGCAGAGCGCTCGATTTGGGTCTAGCGAATCATGGGCGACCGCTCGGACTCAGCCCCGCCGCCCCCGTCAGGACCGTAGAGCTTGGTGAGCGCGAAGGCCGCCGCGATCACTTCCGAGTTCTGCGCACGAGCCGCAGAGCGGGCGGCCCGACGCGCGTCGCGGACGAGCTCCACGATCACGCCGCAGAGCAAGTCGGCGGTGGCAGTCTGGTGGGTGCTGGGAGGAGCAGCGTCCGGTGCGTGTGCGTCGGCCACGGCGCGCAGCCGTTCGGCCGCCTGGGTGAGGGCATCGGCCGCGGCCGGGCCTCCTCGACGTTCTGCTTCCTTGTCCACGCGCGGGATGGTCAGTGTGGCCCGCAGCTGGTCGAGCTGAGCGGCCAAGCGGAACGGGTCCCCTCGCGAGGATTCGGTCTGTTGCAAGGTCGCAGCAACCGCCCTGGCGGCCTCCGAGGCGATGAAGTCCCCGCTGAAGGCGAGGCGCTGCGCAATGATGTACAGGATGGATCGGGCCCGCTGGCGAGCGTCCTTGCCGGCGCGAATGGCCTGCACGTACCCGCGAGAGGTCTGCTTGCATCGAGACTGGACGTCGGCAGAGCCCGCGGTCTCGAGCTGCAGGAGCGTGCGCGCTTCTCGTAGGCGATCGGCATCCAAGTCGATGAAGCCGTGGGGGGCGATCTGCTCACCGAACCGCCGGAACGCCTCGAGAGTCAAGTCGGCCTGGGCGAGCGTGTCAGCACAACCGAACTGTCGGCCGAGCTCCACGTAGCGAGCGGTCGCTTCCGCGAGCACTTGTTCGATCACGAACGTCATGGTTCTTCCTCGTGGCGGGTGCGCCCGGGGTCCGGCGCACGAAGGGTCACTGCTCTTGCTTCTGCTTGAGCAGCGCCGAACACTTGGCGACGCACGCGGAATCCCGCTGATGCCGGCAGATCGCGCGCAGCATCTTGATCTCGTCCACGGTCGCGCGGCCAGACCACACCCGAGGCTCCAGCATGCGTCGGGCTCGGGCCTCGCCATCTTCCTTGTTCAAGATGGCATCCCGCGCGTTGTCGGCGGTGGCGGGAGTACCCGTGCCCGTGGCGGCCGTTCCGGTCGCTGTCGTCGTTGTCGTGGGCGGAGGCTTGCCGGTCGTGGCGGCAGGAGGGGACTTCGAACCATCGAACGGGTTGGGCGCGAGAACCGTCCCGGCTGCGCCCGCGTCCTTGGGCTTCCCGTCCGCCACAGGGAAGTCCTTGATGTCCGTTCCGTCCGTGTCCATCTGCGCGATCATGTCAGCCGCGCGCTTGCGTCGCTCCGCATCCACGAGCGGGGCGGAGGACACCTGCTCCAACAGGCTGCGGCGCTTGGGCAAGTCCGTGGTGGTCGCCGCGCGCGCGAACATCTCGTCCGCCCACTTGCCTTCGATCTCGCGGACCACTGCGCTGTCGCGCAGGGGCGAGCTATCGGGCAGCTGCCCCAACTTCGTGTGCGCGGCGTCGTGGTCTCCGGACTCGGAGAGGCGCTTGGCTTCTTCGAGCACAGCCTGGTCGACGACGGTGCGCTCGGCGGAAGCGCCGGAAGGCGAGGTATCGGAGGACCGCAAGGCCACGAAGCCGAGAACCGCGACGATGCCCAAGACGGCGCCGACGGCGACCATGACACCCAGCCCGCCTTTGCGCTGCGCCGGGTGGGGAGCGGAGGCGGTGGCAGCGGCATACCCGAGGCTCCTTGGCGGACCCCCCGGTCGGAAAATCCGCCCGCGCGCCACGAACCGCAAACGAACGTCCCCGAGCTCGATCTCGTCGTCGTCCTCGATGACGCGACGCTCGAACTTGATGCCGTTGACGCGAAGCCCGTTGGAGCTTCCGCGGTCGAACAGCTCGTAGACGCCCATGCCGAGGTTGACGATCTCGGCGTGCGTGCGGCTCACGGAGCTGTGGTTGATGCTGACGTCCGCGTCTTCCGCGCGCCCGATGATGATTCTCTCGCCCTCGAGGGGGAACTCGGTGCCGGCGGCGACCCCATCGACCACGACCAACCGGTCGGGCCGGTCGAGCAAAGTGGACACCGGGGCTCCCGGGATCTCTTGCGTCTGCTCCCCGCTGGAGTCGACCAGGGCGGCCTCGTCCTGCAGCTCCAAGCGGTAGTCGCCCAGTTGCAGCAAGTCCCCGTGGTACAGCGGGTGCGTTCCGGACACTCGCATCCCGTTGACGAAACAACCGTTGTAGCTTTCGAGGTCCTCGACCAACCACCCGTCGTCGCCGTTGCGGCGAAGCACCAGATGCTTGCGCGAGATGTTCCTGTCCGTCAGGCGAACGGTGTTCTCTTCAGCCCGCCCGATGGCGTACTCCCCACGGGAAAGAGGAAGCTGTGTTTGCTTCCCCTCGTCGTCCATGATGGTGAGCTTCCACATGGGATGTCCCACGGTCCTCGCGCTTGGTCTTGATACTTCCTGGATAGTGTAGCCAGCGACCGTGCCGCGCGGCAACCTTTGCCAGCGATTCTTTGTACCGTGAGGGTCGAGAGGCTTGGGTTTCAGGCCTCGACGGGCAGCCGTGGCTTTCCGGTTGACGGGGGAGGGAGAACCGGTTCTCCGGGAGTCCTGGTGCCTGAAGCCTCATCCGGGTTGAGGCCCGGCTACGACGATGGACGGATGAGGGACATCAACTAGGAGCTGAGAACACGGAAGGCGCTCCGGAGTGGACGGAGGCCAGCTCTGCCAGCTCTGCTAGCGCTGCTGGCTGGAGTCCACGGAGGACGACGAAGCCGAAGGCGCAGTCAACTGAGAACCAGGAACGGATGGATCTGTCAACCTCCGCACCAACCCCCACCCCTTCTGTGCCTTCTGCGTCCTCTGTGGTTCTCTGACAGGTCGTTGGCCCACCAAGGCCCCTCCAACGAGACGTCCCCGTCACAATGCGCTATGCTTGTCCAAGCATGTTCAACGTCCCAGCTTTCCAGAGGGCGCGCCAGTACGGGCGGGAGGCTTGGACTGCGAGCATGCAGCCGGGGGGGTGCCGGGACGCAAACCCATGGATCAAGTAGTCTACTTCACGAGTAACCCCACGCTCACCACCGCGCGTAGTGCGGAAAACGCCCTCGCCCACGCCGCGCACCAGCTGTCTCCCTTGATGGCGCGCGGCGTCCGTTTCCACGCCGAGAACAGCGTCCCCAGGCTGCTCAGCATGCTCCGCTCTCACGACGTCGATGCGCTCGTGATCGACGCACGCCAGGAGTCAGGGCCCGTCCACGCGAGCCCAAGCCTCGACCTGATGACCGGCCTGTTCACCGAGGGCGACATCCGATCGCCCATCGGGCGCGAGCAAACCTGGCTGGTCGTTCCGCCGGACCAGCGCGGCACCGAGATGTCGTTTCACGCAGGCACCTTCCGACTCGCCGGCACGCTCGCTCTCGATCCCACCGACCAGGCCTGGAGGGTCATCTGGCAGAAGCTCGAATCTACCTTGCGTCGTCGCAAGGGCGGGCGCGTGGCCCTCTGTCTGGCCGGAGGCGGCTTCGAAGGCCTGTTCTTCGAGCTGGGTGTCCTGCGCGCCCTGCAACACTTCCTGCCCGAATACGCCCTGCAAGACGTGGACATCCTCTGCGGGATCAGCGCCGGCTCCGTCATCGGCGCGTTTCTCGCCAACGGGCTGCCCACCAGCGACATCCTGCGCGGCATGCTGCTCGGCGAGGGCCCCCTCGATCGCATCGAACGATCCGACGTCTTCGACGCCAACTTCGCCGAGCTCGCCAGCCGGCTCGGGCTTTCCGCGCGCTCGATCCTGCGGGGCAGGTCCACCCCGCTTCAGTCCCTGTTCCGTCTCGCACCCACCGGCATCTTCGCGGGCAAGCGCCTTCGAACCTACTTGGAAACCCAACTCAACAAGCCCGGCCTGACCGACGACTTCCGAAAGCTCCGTCGCATGCTCTTCATTGGCGCGACCGATCAAGACACGGCGGAGCACATCGTGTTCGGCGGCCCTGGCTGGGAGCACGTCCCGATCCACAGGGCCGTCCGCGCCTCCACCGCCCTCACCCCGTTCTTCGCCCCCGAGCAGATCGACAACCGGTACTTCGTCGACGGCGCCTTCACCCGGACCACGAACGTCCGCGTCGCTGTCGAGAACGGCGCCAGCCTCGTCATCCTCGTCGACCCGCTGGTGCCCATCTACAGCGAGCAGCCTGGCTACGTCTTCGCCAAGGGCGGCATCATGGTCGGCATGCAAGGGCTCAAGTCCCTCATCCATGGGCGCTTCGACCGCGCCGTGCACATGCTTCGCTCCATGTACCCCCACGTGGCCTTCCACCTGTTTCAGCCTGACGGCGCCACCATGCGCGTGATGGCGGGATCCCCCTCGAAGCTCTTCCACCGGCCGGAGGTCGAGGAGATCGCCTTCCGCGAGACGCTCCGATCGATCCGGCAGCTCCGATTCGACTCCCTGCAGCGAGACTTCGCACGCCACTCCATCGCCTTCGCCGACCCGCAAACGGACCTCGGGTCCGTCAAGCGCGACCTGCTCGACGAGGCGGCCGAGGTGCAAGTGGCGTGAGCGTGCAACGCATCGTCTCCCTCGTGCCGAGCGAAACCTTCAACGTGGCACGGCTCGGGCTGCTGTCCCGGCTCGTGGGACGCACTCGCTACTGCGTCGAGCCCTCGGAAGTGCTGCGCGTGCCCACGGTCGGCGGGACCAAGGACGTGTCCGTCGACGAGGTGGTGGCGCTCGCGCCCGACATCGTGCTCGCCAACCAGGAGGAGAACCGGAAGCAAGACGTGGAACGCCTTCGCGACGCAGGCTTGAACGTGCGCTTGGTGTTTCCGCGAACGGTGGAGGAAGGCTGTCGGGACTACGACGAGCTGGCGGCGCTGCTCGGGTCTGCGAGGACCGCGCTCGGCACCCCGGCTCCCTCACCCCCCACATCGCGCCGCTGCTTCGTTCCCATCTGGCGGGGCCCATGGATGACGGTCAACGGTGACACGTACATCGGCGACGTGGTGAGGTGGCTCGGGCTGGTGAACGTGTGCGGGGATCTGCCTTCGGAGAGCGCGGAGGGAAAGGACACGCGTTACGCGCAGGTGACGCAGGATCAGATCGAGGCATCGCAACCGGAGGTGGTCTTGCTGCCGGACGAGCCCTACCGGTTCGGACCGAAGCATGCCGCGTGGCTGCGCACGCTGGACATTCCCGCAGCCCGCACGGGGGCGATTCACTGCGTCAGTGGGCGTGATCTATGCTGGCACGGGGCGTGGGCGCACGAAGGGCTCGTGCGCTTGCGAGCCGTCGTCGACGGCGTGTGAGCCGATGCGAGGTCAGTCCTCGCCTTTGGTCTCCTGCAGCTCGATGAGCACGGAGAGCGCTTCGATCTCGCGCTTCGTCTGGATCTCCCGCTGCCGGACGTTGCGGACCTTGGCATCCATCTCCTTGCCCTCCGCCTCGACCTCGGCGAGCTTCTTCTTGAGTGCCTCTCGTTCCTTCTTCAGGGTCTCGAGTCCAATCACGGGTACCTCCCTCCGCTATGCGCGGCGGCGTCGTTCTTCCACCATCTCGCTATACAGCGCTTCGGTTTGCTTGGCGATATGCGACCACGAGAAGTGGTCTTCCACGCGCCTTCGGCCGTTGCGCCCGAACCTCTGAGCCAGCTCCGGGTTGCGGAGCAAGGTATTGATCCCGTCCGCGATCGCCTGAGGGTTCGCCGGCTCCACGAGGAACCCCGTCTCCCCATCCACCACGGTCTCGAGGATTCCCCCCACCCGGCTCGCCACCACCGGGGTCTGACAGGCCATGGCCTCGAGGTTGATGATCCCGAAGGGCTCGTACACCGAAGGACACGCGAACACGGAAGCGTTCGCGTACAGCTCCACGTACTGGTCTTCGCGCAACAGCGAGTTGATCCACAGCACCTTCGGCTGCTTCGCGATCTTTTCGGCGATCTCCTGCTCCACCTCCTTCGTGTCCGGCGCGCTCGTGCAGCAAACCAACCGAACCCCGGGATCCACCATCTCCATCGCGTCGATGAGATAGTTCATCCCCTTCTGGCGCGACGTGCGCCCCACGAACAACACGTAGGGCCCGTCGATGTCGAAGGCCTTGCGCGTGGTCTCCGTGAACAACGGACGGTACAGGTCCAGGTCGATCCCGTTGTGGATGACGCGCACCCGCTCCGGGTCCACGTCGAAGTTGTCGAGGATGTCCTTCTTCGACCCCTGGGAGACCGAGATGATCCGATCGGCGTTCTCGAGGGCGACCTTCTCGACCCACGTGGACAGGTGGTACGACTTTCCTAGCTGCTCCTCCTTCCAGGGACGCAGCGGCTCGAGGCTGTGCACGGTGCACACGAGCGGAATGTCGTACAAAACCTTCGCCATGTACCCGGCCATCGACGCGTACCACGTGTGGGTGTGCACCACGTCCGAGTCCATGTGATCCCGGACGAGCGACAGGTCCGTCGAGAAGGTCCCGAGGGTGGAGTTGAACCGACGGTCGGCCCCCTCCCACATTCGCTCCCAGGCCTGGTATCCTTTGACGGATAGGTTGCCGTCGGTGATGCGCTGGTCCCCGAAGCAGCGCACCTCCACGCTCATGCGCTTGGCCAGCTCGCGGGTGAGGAACTTCACGTGCACGCCGGCGCCCCCATAGACTTGCGGCGGGTACTCTTTGGAAATGATTGTGACCTTCATCGCCTACGTGCTCTCCATCAATGGGCCGCGCCACGTACGGTGCGTCCGGACGCCACGGGATCACAGAGCAGGTCCGAGCTGACCTTGGGGTAGATGATGCAGTTCTTGCCGAGCAGACCACCCGCGGGGACCTCGACGTCCATGCCCAGAACGGTCACGCCGCTGTGCAGCGAGCCGGGCATCTCTTCGTTCGCGGGGGGAGCGCTCACGTCTGCCCCCACGCGCGCCCCTCGGCCGATGACGCAGCGCTTGTCGCAAATGACCCCGTCGAGCACGGCGCCATCCTCCACCACGACCTTCTCCCACAGCACGGAGTTGCGCACCACGGCGCCCCGCCCGATCTGCACGTCCGGCGACAGCACGGACCGCTCGACGCGTCCCTGGATCTTGCACCCGCCCGCGATCAGCGAGTCGACGACTTCCGCCCCGGCAAAGCAGCGCGTGGGAGGCGGCGGCGACGCCCGTCGCATCATGGTGTTCGTGCGTACGTTCCACGCTGCCAGGTCGATGCGCGGCGAGGGTCCCAGCATGTCCATGTGCGCGGCGTGGTAGGCGTCGAGGGTGCGCGCGTACTCCCACTGCCCGTAGTGGACCCAACCGAACGCCCTGCGGTGGGCCATCATGTGCGGCAGGATTTCGTCGTAGATCTGGTACGTCTTGCGCTCCTCGTCGCTCGCTTGGGCGTGGCGTCGGAGCTCCTCCACGAGCACCTTGCGACGGAACACGTAGACGGTCATGGAGGCGAGGTTGGTGCGAGGGTGCTTGGGCTTCTCCATGTAGCCGGTGATGCGGCCCTCGGCGTTGAGCTCGGCGATGCCGAAGCGCGAGGGGTCCACCTCGATGGGCGTGAAGCCGAGGGTCACGTCGGCGTCGCGCTCCATGTGGAAGCGGAGCAGCGGCGTGTAGTCCATGCTGTAGGCGTGGTCGCCGGAGACGATGAGGACGTCGTCCGGGCGGTGCAATTCGAGGAAGTCGATGTTCTGGTAGAGGGCGTCGGCGGTGCCGCGGTACCACTGGGAATGGTCGAGACCGATGTAGGGGGGCAGGAAGCGAACCCCCCGCTCGTTGCCGACGAAGTCCCAGGGCAGGCCGATACCCACGTGGTCGATGAGGGACGACGGGCGGTACTGGGACAGGATGCCGACGTTCTCGATTCCCGCCGTGTTGGCGAGGTTGGTCAGGGCGAAGTCGATCATCCGGTAGGTGCCGCCGAACAGGACGGCAGACTTGGGGCGCCAGAACGTGAGCACCGACATCTCCTCGGCGCGGCCGCCCGCGAACACGATGGCGATGGTCTTTCGCATTCGATCCCTCCGTGGTGGGTTGGGGGGAGTGTAGACGCGTGGGCGACCGAATCCATCTGCTTCCGTGAGGTGCGGGGTCTTTCGTGGGACTGGCACCTCTCGGCGACTTGCACCAAGCTGGGGTCGTGGCGCCCACCCCGTCCCCCCGCCTAACCCACCTGGCCCTGCTGTGGCAGCGTGCTTCCGGTCCGTGGCGGGGCCGAATCCTCGCCACCACCCTGCTCGTCGCCACCATCGCGGGCGCCCACCTCGCGCGGGAAGGGACACCCATCGCTCGGGTAGCCACCGTCGCCATCGTGCTGGCCATCTCGATTGGCTGGGCGGTGGCCGCGTGGTGGACACGATGGTCGGACCGGGACACGACGCGTTTGGCGAAGAAGCTCGGTGCGCTGGAGCATCCGTCCCTGGGCGATCGCGCCGCACGCGCGGTGCAATTGGTGAGCTCGACCGATACCGCCGGGGACCCCCTCGGGGCGGGACTCGCACGCATCCACCTCGAGCGACTGCTCGCCCAGGTGCGGCCCGAAACCCTTTGGGAAGTGGGACGCAAACGCGCATCCGTGGGACGCAGGGTCGTGCTGGTCCTCCTCGCCTTGTCCGTCGGGGCGCTTTCGCTCGGTCCCTTGCGCGTGATCGAGGGACTC
This sequence comes from uncultured Polyangiaceae bacterium, assembly GCA_964488865.1. GTDB lineage: Bacteria > Myxococcota_A > Polyangia > Polyangiales > Polyangiaceae > MWCO01. The sequence goes on from CAZAWR010000007.1 coordinate 123,674, forward strand.
AACGTTCTCGTGGCCTGGAACGGACGAGCTCCCTTGCCCATCGACTGGGTCGAGGGGGTGTTCTGCAGCGTGCAGCCGCCTGCCTACCTCGGGGAGCAGGCGCACATGTTCTTCGGGTTCGTGGACACGCACCAACCCAAGGGCACCGCGCTCACCGTGCATGCCCAACCACGTTTCGAGGGGCGGCGGCTGGTGCTCACCGACGGGACCCGTGAGGTGCCCTTCGTGGACGACGGGCGGGGCGGCGTGATGGCCACCTGGACGATCGAGTCGGACGTGGACTTGGAGATCGCCGCACGCTTCGGCGAGGTCCTGATCCCGCAGGGGGATGACTTGCGAATCGGGGCGTTGGAAGACGAGGCGCCCAACGTGAAGGTCGAGAACGCGCCGAGGACGGTGCGGTTGCTCGACGCCAACGAGATCCCTGTTCGCTACGAGATCACGGACGACCACGGCTTGACGCACGTGGACCTGGTGCTGCGCGCGGGGGGCAAGGAGTCGCGCCGCGTGCTCGCCAAGCATGACGGCACTCTGACGTTCGACCGCGGGTCCGCGGTGTTGCACCGTCACGATCGGTTCCTGAGCGGGGCGCACATGCCGGTCGAGGTGACGGTGGAGGCGCGGGACAACGACCCGGTGGGAGGACCGAAGTGGGGACGAAGCAGCCCCATCGTCCTCGTTCCGCCCGCGGTGGGGGAAGAGGAGGCGCTGCGATACGAAGCGCTGCGTGACGTGCGAAACGCGCTGCTGGACCTGCTCGCCTCGCGCCTGGAGACACGGGCGCCCGGCACCGCGGAGGAGCGCAACGCGCTGGTGGAGCGAGAGAGAAAGGCGCACGCAGTGTTCGAGCAGTCCGTGAAGGACGCCGCGGAACGACGCTATGGCGGACTTCAGATGTCCCGTCGCATGCGAACGTTCTTGGCCGGTCAGCTCGAACGGCTGACGAAGGCCGCGGGCGGTGCGTGTCCGAGCGTGTCGGAGCAGGCGTGTCGCAAGGGGCTGGAACGCCTCGGCGACGTGACAGGAGACACGGTGTTGGCCCTCGACGTGGCGGCGCGGGCGCTGTCCACGCGCGACTCGGTGGCGATCGCGCGCAAGCTTTCGGACGTCGCGGAGGAGGGGGCGGAGGGCGCGAGGTTGATCCGGCAGCCTGAGGCAGGGCGCGGAAGGGCGCGTCTGGACGCGGCCCTGATCGTGCTGCGAGGGGGAGGAGGGTCGCTGTTGCGCCTCGGGGGATTGGGAGGCGATTTGGGGGAGGTCGTGGGACTCGGGGTTCGCAACGTGGAGCGCTGCATGGTTCGGGACGACACCCACTGCGCCGAGCTTGCCGCCACGCACCTGGCCGCCCGGCTGCGTCGTCCCCACCCCTCGTTCTCGGGAGGTGGTGGACGCCCGGGTACGGAGAGCGGGGGCATGCCCAGCTTCGACGACGCGTCGGCCGGCGCCGAGGGCATGGAGGCCTTCGACTCCCGAGGCGACGACATCGAGGAGCTGGCGAAGGACCACGCCTCGCGGATCGAGGAAGTGCGCAACGCCATGTCCGAGGCGATGAACGCGGTCGACATGGATGGGTTGCAGGACGCGGCGCGGGAACACGCGCGCTACGTGAGGGAAGCGGTTCGTGGGCTTCCCACGCAGGCGTTGGACATGTCGTCCCTCGACGGGGCGGCCATGGTGATGCGCGAACAAGCGGAGCGCATGGCGGACGCGCTGGACCGAACGGCCCTGTCCGAAGCGGACCAGGCAGCGAGCAACGCGTTGAAGGCGGCGGAGGAAGCCAGACGGGTGGCGAGCCGGGAACGGGACCTGTTCGGTCAACCGCCGACGCTGGGTCGGGACGTGGAGCGAGCGCGCGAACAACTCGAGCGCGAGCAGCGCTGGGTGCGGGAGCAGCTCGAGCGCATGCGCAAAGCCGCGTCCGAGCAGGGTCGTGACCGATTGACCGGGGAATCGAAGCAACAGCGGGAGCTGGCCGACCGTGCGAAGCGGATCGCGGAGCGAGCACGGACGGGGGACAACCCTGTTCCGCGGTCCACAATGGAGCTACTCGAGCGTGCGGAGTCCGCGATGCGCGACGCCGCTGGGGCACTCGAGAAGGCCGACGGCGAGCAGGCCATGGCGCATCAGCGCACGGCCCAGCGCCTCCTCGAGGCGGCCAGCGAATCGCTCCAGGAGCCGAGCCGTTCTTCCGAGTCCCCCGACGCGCAGGCCAAGCGCAAGGACCCGCACAACGAGGGCGACCAGGAGGGCAGTGAGGAAGGCGATGGCAAGGACGTCGCCAAAGGACCGGTCGACATTCCCTCGGCGGATGCCTTCACGGGACCAGAGGCGTTCCGGCGTCGCGTGGTGGAGGGGATGAGCGGCCCTGCGGACCCGTCGCTGCGAGACGCCGTGCGACGGTACACGGAGGGGCTGCTTCGATGACCCTCATGCTTCCCTGCCGGATCAAGGCTCGGCAACGACAATGGACGGATGACGGACATCAACTAGGAGCTGAGAACACGGAACACGGAACAGAGAACCAGGAATGGGCAGAGTCCGATCGCGGTACTCACTTCGGGCACACAGTACTCAGACGCGTGCGAGCAGCCTTGCTCGGTCTTGCGGTCTTGCTCGTGCCGCAGGGGGTGGCTGCCTGGGACGTCCATCCGGCGGACCGTGCCCGCTCGCTCACCCTGGAGATGCGTCTGCAGGAGGCCGAGCAGGCCCTCGAGGGGCCGGTGAGCGACACGCGCATGGCCCTGGAGCGAGGGAGGATGCTTCTGTACGCCACGCGCTACGAGGAAGCCTGGAAAATCCTCGAACGGCCCGACGTGGCGGCCACCCCGGAAGGCGCCCAACTCGGCCAGCTCGCGAGGGACAGCGCGAGGAGCGTTGCCGGAGCCTTCGTGGTGCACGACCTGCACCGCGACGTCATCGTGCGCATGCAGGACGACCGGGATCAGCCCCTGGTGCCTTTCATCTCGGAGGTGGTCCACGCGTCGCGGGAAGTGCTGCGTCGCGGGCTCGGGGTGGAGCTTCCGAGGCCGATGCACGTGGAGTTGGTCCGGGACCACTTCTCCTTGTCGGCGATGACGGGATTGCCGGAGGAGGCGGCGCGCACGACGGGCACGGTGGCCATCGCGAATTGGGGACGCGTCACGATGGTGACGCCTCGGTCGATGAACGCGGGCTATCCGTGGATGGATACCCTTGCCCACGAGTTGACCCACGTTGCGCTGGGCATGGGCACGAGGGACCGCGCCCCCCTGTGGCTGCAAGAGGGCATCGCCAAACACTTCGAGAAGCGCTGGCGGCGGCCGGATGCCTACGACGACCATCCTTCGCCGGACGCCCTCGCCGCGGCGGGCTTCGAGATGGGGCTGGCCCGGGGGTTCGACGAGATCGGCCCGTCGGTCGCCCTGCTGCCTTCACCTGCCCATGCGATGGTGGTGTACGCGCAGGTGGAGAGCTTCTTGCGGTACCTGGTGGGGGAGCTGGGCGAGCAGGTGCTCGTCGAGCTGGTGCCACGGCTCCGGGAGGCCACGGAAGAGGAAGGTGTCAGCGATGCGCTGGTATCGATGAGTGGGCGGGATCTTGCGTCGTGGCAGGAGGGGTGGAGAAGCTGGCTGGGGTCGACGCGCCGGGAGGTTCCGCGGGAGCTATCGCACGGGGGCAAGGGTCCGGATGCGCTGGCGGTGCGCAACGTGCGGCTGGGTCGGTTGCTGGTGGAGCGGGGGCATGGCGGGGCTGCGGTTCAGTTGCTCGAGCCCGCGAGCAAGCAAATGCCCGAGGAGTTGCAGATCCGGTACCTGCTGGCGAAGGCGCATCTGGGAGCGGGGTCACCCGAGCGAGCCTGGAAGGAGCTGGAAGGCGCGGCGCCGCCCATGACGCCGCACGCGGAGGCGTTCGCGCTGTGGGGGCGCATGGTGGCAGACCGGCAGGACGGCGTGGGGGCGGAACTCGCGTTCTTCCGGGGGTTGTCGTTGAACCCGTGGAGTCCCGAGGTCGCTTGTGAGGGGCTTGCTGCGCCTGCCTTGCCTGGGGATGGAGACCGGTCGTGGCTGTGCGGGGCGGCCCGGAAGTACCCGAGATATTGAGGCTGGTTGGGGGCGGCTGTTCACGGGCCCTTAAGCTGCAATGCCGGAGCAGCCAATGCACGGCAGGTTCTACCGCGGGCCTATACCTTTGCCATCTTGCACCGGGAAAGCCGGGGTTTCGCGATGAGTTGCCTGCCGTGGGCTTTCCCAGTCACAGCGTCCTCTTCCCTCACCAGTTCCAAACCCCGCCAAGGTGCGTCGTCAGCTCCTCTTCCTGCCCCCGGGAGACGATGTGAGCCACCAACCGGAACCCCGCTTGCCCCAACACGTCACTCGCCTTCGCCACGTCGCCCACACCGAGTATCGACAGGGCTCGCCCCTCCACACGGGACACGAACCCGTAGGCATAATCCAAGTCGATGCCAATCTCCGCCAGCACCAAGAGCGCCTTGGCCATTCCACCCGGATGATCGTCGAGGGCCACCACGATCACCCGCTCCTGGATCGGCGACCAGCCGCCTTCCGCGAGCACCCGCGTCGCCTGCTCGGGGTCCGTCACGATCATGCGCACCTGTCCCATAGGCGGAGACTGATTGATGCGACTCAAGTGCAACGCCTTAATGTCCACGTCTCGGTCCCCGAGCAACCGCGCCACCCGCGAAAGCTCCCCCGGCCGGTCCGGTACCTCGAGACTGACCTGAATCATTGCAAACCCTCCTTGCCCGGCATCATTTCGTGCTACAAATGGAGCCTATCACGATAGGGTGCGCGAGGGTTGGTTTCCCTTTCACGATGCGCCATCTTTCAACACCATCTCCCCCCATCCCATGCACCTTGTCGTCAACGGATTCACCCGATCGGTGGCCAAGGAAACCAGCCTGATCGACCTGCTCGCCCACGAAGGCATCCCACCGAAACAAGCCATCGTCGAGGTCAACAGGACCTTCGTTCCCCCAGACGCATTGAATAGCTTCGTGCTCCGTGACGGTGACCTCGTCGAGCTCATCCTGCCCGCGTTCGGGGGATGAGCGTCGACGAACCGGTCAAAGGTCTCGTTCCAGGTGGATGGTTCTGGAAGGGACGAAGCGGTTCGATCCGAAGAAACGAGTCAGCTTGACATCTTCCCTGTCCACGAGGGTGCTGAGCTTCTTGACGCCGAGACTCTTCAAGTGGTCCACGAACTCTTCCAGCAACCGCTCCCCGATACCCCTCTTCTGATGATCCGGATCCACGCCGAGGGTATCGAGGGTGGCCTGCTCCTGGAAAATCCCAAACTCGCCCATGTAAAGCGTCCCCATCACGAAGCCGACCACCGTCCCGTCCTCTCTCTCCGCCACCAGGGACGTGGGTAAGCAGTCCCGGGACTCGAACAAGATCTCGAACTTGATCTCGAAGTACTCCGCGCGGGAAGTTTTCACGATCTTCTCGTCGATCCCCACCACCGCGTCGAAGTCGTCGGCCTGCATCAGTCGAATCTTGATGGCGCCCCGGTCCATTGGGCCTCCTTCCGGCTCCTGGCGTTGTCCACCCATCATACGTGGTCGATCCGTCCCCCGGCCAGCGCTTGTCCCACAACCGTCCACCCATGCCACACCCCAGATTGCATAACCGTCTGGAGAATGCTCCCATGGGTGGGCAATGAAGGAGTTCTTCACGGTTGTCGACATCGAAGAAGCGAAACACCTCGCCCGAACGTTTCGTCCGGTCGCGACCGAACACTCCCCCCTCTCCCACGCCAACGGTCGCGTCCTGGCCACCGACCTCGTCGCCGACATCGACCTGCCAGGCTTCCGTCGCTCAACCATGGACGGCTACGCGGTCTGCGCTGCCTCCACCTTCGGCGCGTCCGACTCCGCTCCGGCCCTCCTGACCATCGTCGGCTCCGTGTCCATGGGGACCTCCGCCGACATGGAAGTGAAGCCGGGGCAGGCGGCAAGAATCCTCACGGGCGGCATGGTCCCGCCCGGCGCCGATGCCGTCGTCATGGTCGAACACACCGAGCCGATCGACGAGACGAGCCTCGAGGTCACACGCTCCGTGGCCCCTCGCGAAAACCTCATCGAAGCGGACGACGACGTTCGCAGGGGATCGGTGTTGCTCGAGGGCGGCGTGCGTCTGCGGCCGCAGGAGGTCGGGCTGCTGGCGGCCCTCGGTGTTGTGCAAGTCGAGGTGTTTGCCCGTCCTGTGGTCGCCATCATCTCGACGGGTGACGAGGTCGTGCGCATCGACGCGGTCCCTGCGCCTGGACAGATCCGGGACGTGAACAGCTACACCTTGGGCGCCATGGTCGAACGTGCGGGCGCGATCCCGCGCCAACACGGGATCGTGGGCGATGACTTCGAATCCCTTCTATCCACGTGTCGAGAAGCCCTTTCGACTGCGGACGTGGTCCTGTTGTCGGGAGGAAGCTCCGTGGGCTGTCGGGACCTGACGCTCGAGGTCATCGAAGCGCTACCGGGTTCGCGGGTTCTGCTGCACGGTGTCGCCATCAAGCCTGGCAAGCCGACCATCCTGGCGGATGTCGAAGGCAAGGCCTTCTGGGGAATGCCGGGCCACGTCGCCTCCGCCATGGTTGTGTTTCAAGTCCTGGTTCGACATCAGCTCGAGCGCATTGCCGGGGCGCGGACGATGCTTCCGATGCCCGTGCCGGCCCGGCTCAGTCGCAACGTCGCTTCGGTGCACGGGCGCAGGGACTACTTGCGAGTTCGTCTCGACCGTCGTGATGGTCAGCTCTGGGCGATTCCCGTGCTGGGGAAGTCCGGTTTGATCCGGACCATGGTGGAAGCCGATGGTCTCGTCGAGATCGACCGCGACGCCGAGGGCTTGGATCAGGGGGCTGAGGTCTGGGTTCACCTGTTGTGAGAGGGCCATGAAGAACAACCGAAACGTGTACCTTGCGATGAAGCCGCTGGCGGAAGCGCGCGGGATCTTCCTCGAGCGATTCGACTGGAATGCCGTGTTGGACAACGAAGAGGTCGCGGTCGAGGAGGCGGTGGGCCGCGTGCTTGCGGAGCCCGTCTATGCGAAGTTGAGCGCGCCGAGCTATCACGGGGCTGCCATGGATGGCGTCGCCGTGCGCGCCCAGAGCACCTACGGCGCGAGCGACACCGCGCCGATGGATCTTTCCGTGGGGCAAGACGCGGTCTTCGTGAACACCGGCGAGCCGATACCCGACGGCAAGAACGCGGTGGTCATGATCGAAAATGTCCAGCTCTTGGAAGGCGATCGGGTGCGCATCGAGGCCCCGGCCTTTCCATGGCAGCACGTGCGCAAAGTAGGGGAGGACATCGTCGCCACCGAAATGCTCTTTCCGCGGCACCATCGGGTGGGCCCCTACTGCACCGGGGCGTTGCTCGCGGGAGGAATTTCCAGGGTGCTGGTCAAGCGCCAGCCTCGGGTGCTCATCATCCCGACCGGCGCCGAGATGGTCGACCCGGAGCGTCTGGGTCACGGCCCCCTCGAGCCCGGTACGATCATCGAATCCAACTCGACGGTCCTCGGCAAGCTCGTGGAGGCTCGTGGCGGAGTGTACGTGCGTCATCCGCGAATCGCCGACGACGCGGACGCGATCGCGAGCGCTCTTCGCGAAGCGACTCGCACGTACGATCTCGTGCTGGTGATTGGAGGTTCTTCCGCGGGGGCTCAGGACTTCACGAAGACCGCGCTGCAGCGCGCCGGTGGCGACGTGATGGTGCATGGTGTGACCGTCATGCCGGGCAAGCCGACGCTGCTAGCGTCGCTCGGCGACAAGCCCGTGGTAGGCATTCCCGGCTACCCCGTCTCGGCGATCGTGGCCTTCGAGGAGTTCGTGGGGCCGGCGCTGGACCGGATGCAACGAATTCTGGGTGAGCCGCGGCGTGTCGTTGCGGCGACGCCGACTCGCAAGATTGCTTCGAAGCTCGGCATGGAAGAGCTCGTTCGCGTTCGTTTGGGCAAGGTTGGAGACCACCTCGTCGCCACCCCGCTGCCGCGCGGAGCCGGTACGGTCACCAGCATCACGGAGGCCGACGGCATCCTGCGTATCGCTGCCGACGTGGAGGGCGTGCGCCCCGACCAGCGGGTGTTGGTCGAGTTGCTTCGTCCCCTCGAGCAGATCGAGAGGAACCTCGTGGTGGTGGGAAGCCACGATCTGTGTCTCGACGTGATCGCGGATCTTCTTCACGAGCAGCAGACGGGGCTTTCGTTGTCCTCGAGTCATGTAGGGAGCCTTGCGGGCATCATGGCGATCAAGGGGGGTCGTTGTCACCTGGCGGGTTCGCACCTGCTGAATCCCGAGGATGGGTCTTACAACACCTCAACCATCCGGAAGCACCTTGCGGACGTGCCTGTGCGGTTGGTCCACCTGGTGGAGCGCCAGCAAGGATTCATGGTTCGACCGGGCAACCCGAAGGGCATCGCGGACTTCGGAGATCTCACGCGCGGCGACGTTGTCTTCATCAACCGCCAGGGAGGTTCAGGCACGCGTGTGTTGTTGGACTTCGAGCTCGAGAAGCGAGGGATATCTTCGAGGAGCGTTTGCGGTTACGAGACGGAGGAGTTCACTCACATGGCGGTGGCGGTGGCGGTGGTGAGCGGTGCCGCGGACGTCGGCCTTGGTGTGCTATCCGCTGCCCGAGCCCTCGGTCTCGACTTCATCTCAGTGACGTCCGAGCAATACGACCTGATCGTTCCCGAGGTCCACTTCGAGAGCGCATCCGTGGGGTGCTTGATGGAGGTGATCCGGTCGCAGAAGTTCGCCCGACGGGTCAAGGATCTCGGGGGCTACCGAACGGATCGGACGGGAGAGGTTTCGGACCCATCGATTCCATCCTAGGCCCCAAACGCAAGAGACTGAGCCAGCACATAGACCGCCTGCAGGTAGGAGGTGGGACAGAGGGGGAAGCACTCCTTGCACGCGTCGCACTCCTTGGATGCGATTTCCGGAAGGAAGCTGATCTCTTTTCGCACCCCGCGGTCCACGAACCCGACGGCGTTCTTCTTCTTGACTTCGTCGCAATAGCGCACGCACAGGCCGCAGTGGATGCAGAAGTCCGGCTCTTTTTCGAAGCGATCCGGGTCCGCGCCGTACTCCCGCGCAAGCTCTTGAAGCTTCGGAGAGTGCGGAGCGTGGGCGAGCATGAGCTCGAGCAGGGACCTTCGAAACCCGTCGATCTTCTCCGATCGGGTCCGAACGACCCAGCCGGGCTCCACGGGCACGACGCAGGACACGATGAGCCTGGTGGTGTCTCCTACTTCGGCTTCGACGATGCACATGCGGCATGCGCCGAAGGGGGCGAGCATGTCGTGGTGGCAGAGCGTGGGGATGGATATTCCGGCAGTGCGGGCAGCCTGAAGGACGGTCGTACCTTCTTCGGCCCGGACAGGTCTGCCGTCGATTTGCAGGAGGACTTCGCTCATTTCGCCTTGCTCTTCTTGACGATCAACCGTTGGTCGGGGGGGATGGGGGGCGGGACCGATTGGCCCGAGAGCTTCGCCACCGCATCGAAGCGCACAGGGCAAACGTCGAGGCAGGTCCCGCACTTCGTGCACTTGTCCTGAAGGATGACGTGGATGGTCTTCTTGCCCCCCTCGATGGCCTCTTCGGGACAGCTCTTCAGGCAGAGCATGCAGGCTTTGCACTTGTCCGGATCGATGTAGTAGGAGATCAAAGCTTTGCAGGACAGGGCCGGGCAGCGCTTGTCGCGGATGTGTGCCTCGTACTCGTCGCGGAAGTAGCGGAAGGTGCTCAGAAAGGGGTTGGGGCCGGTCTTGCCCAGGGCGCACAAGGACACTTCTTTCGCCAGCTCCGACAACTGGTGCAGGCGCTCGAGATCCCCGTCGTCTCCCCGGCCCTCGGTGATCTTCGTGAGGATCTTTAGCATCTGCTTCAACCCCCCCCGGCAGGGGGTGCACTTGCCGCAGGACTCGTCCGTAAGAAACTCGATGAAGTACCGGGCCACGTCGACCATACAGGTGTCTTCATCCATCACGATCATCCCGCCGGACCCCATCATCGAGCCCGCGGCCGTGAGCTCGTCGAAGTCGACTTTGAGGTCCAGGCGATCGTGGGGAATGCAGCCCCCCGAAGGCCCTCCCGTCTGAATGGCTTTGAACTTCTTTCCCCCGGGGATCCCTCCGCCGATCTTGTAGACGATGTCATGCAGCGGTATGCCCATCGGCACTTCCACGAGCCCCGTGTTGGTGATCTTTCCGACCAGGGAGAAGATCTTCGTGCCCTTGCTCTTCTCCGTGCCGATCGAGGCGAAGGCCGCGGCGCCCTCGTTGAGAATCCAGGGAATGGTGGCCCAGGTCTCTACGTTGTTGATGTTCGTCGGCTTGCCCCACAACCCCTTCACCGCCGGGTAGGGAGGACGCATCCGGGGCTCACCCGCCTTGCCTTCCAGGGAAAGCAAAAGGGCCGTCTCCTCACCGCAGACGAAGGCCCCCGCACCCCGATGTACAGCAATGTCGAAGTCGAAGGCGGAGCCGAGGATGCTCTTTCCCATCAGACCGCAGTCCCGCGCCTGTCGGATCGCGATCCCCACGTTCTCCACCGCGAGGGCATATTCCTGCCGTACGTAGACATACCCCTCGCTCGCCCCGATCGCGTAGGCCCCGATCATCAATCCCTCGAGCACGCTGAAGGGATTTCCCTCCATGAGGGACCGGTCCATGTAGGCCCCCGGATCCCCTTCGTCGCAATTGACCACCACGTACTTCGGACTCCCCGGTGCTTTGCGCGCAAGTCCCCACTTCACCCCCGTGGGAAAGCCCGCTCCGCCTCGCCCTCGCAGCTTGGCTTGGGTCACCTCCTCGATGACCCCCTCCGGCGACATCTCGAAGAGCGCCTTGACCAGCGCCCGGAACCCTCCAATCGCCAAGTAGTCCTCGAGACTCGTGGGGTCGATCTTGCGATTGGGGCCGAATACCAGCCGCTCCTGATGCTGATAGAACGGAATGTCCGACTCCTTGACCACCTTCTCACCCGTGGAAGGGTCCGTGTACAAAAGACGAGTCAATAGCTTCTTGCCCTGCAACGTCTCGGTGATGATTGCCGGGACGTCCTCCGGTGTCGTTTGCAAGTAGCATGTCTCTTCCGGCCCCAGGACCACGATGGGCCCCTTCTCGCAGAAGCCGTGGCATCCGGTCCCTCGCAACTCCACCTCGTCCGTGAGCCCGCGGCTCTCGATCTCGTCCCGGAACGCGCTCACCACCCGGCTCGCACCGGTGGCGAGGCAACCCGTCCCCGTACACACGGAAATGCTCGCCCTGTTCGGATCCCGCTTCGACAAGACCTTCCGACGGAATTCCGCAAGCTCCTGTAACGTGTTCATCCGTGCCATCCTCTGCCCCTACTCGTACGTCGAGAGCACGTCGGCGGCGCTCACCGTCGAGAGCTTGCCATGGGTCTTGCCATCGATCTCCACCACCGGCCCCAGCGCACAGCAGCCAAGACAGTTCACCGTCTCCAGGCTGAACTTCAGCTGAAGGTCCGTCTCCCCGGGCTCAATCCCCGTGATCTCCTTTACCTTGTCCAACACCCGCAACGCCCCACGAACGTGACACGCCGTCCCCATGCACACGTGCACCTCGTGCCGTCCCTTCGGAACCAAGCTGAACGCCTTGTAGAACGTCGCAATGTGCCGAATCCGGCTCGGGGGGACGCGAAGCCTCTGGCCCACGTGCCGCAGGGCCTCTTCCGGAAGCCACCGGTACTCCCTCTGAATTTCGAGCAATACCTGGATAAGGGAGCTGGGATCCCCCCCATGCCCTTCCACGATCCGATCGATCGCAACCCGCAAGGACTCCCCTTCCGGCTCCCGATCCTCTTCGCTTCGATCCCTCGCGACGTCGTTCATGCCCGCTTCCTTCTCAGCTCAACCGACCGCGTAACACTTGCTGCTCACGTCATACCGGACCCATCCCTGCCGGGAGGCCTGGACCATGTGTTTCGAGACCTGGGACGGGGTGAGCCCCAGTCGTCCGGAGATCTCTCCCGTGGAGAGAGGCCTCTCGCGCAGCAGGAGCAGAATCTGGCTCGTTTGGATCTTGCCGAGGAGAATTTCCTCGAACAAGCGATCGAACTCCTTGCTCGTGAAGAACGCGTGATAGGCCTCTTCGGTGCGGACGGGCACCAGCAATTTCTGGGTCAACACCAACTTGATGTAGGGGACGAGGTTCTTCACGGCCTCGAGCTTCAGGCTTAGATCCTCTCGGCTCATGCCCTCCGCTTCGCCGATGGGCCCCATCCGCTCGAGCTCCCCGCTGAACTCGTTCATGAAGTTGGCGAACCGGACTCCCTCCCCCGCGGATACCCACTCGAGCCGCAAGCGCTCGGGACGCACCCCGATGTGACCAAGAATCCTTCTGCAGACCTGTACCATCGAGAAGGCGTTGAAGTTGCCGTTCGTCACGTAGTGACAATCACATAGATGACACCCGCCGATGAACACACCGTCCTGTCCGTTGGCGAAAGCCCGAAGGATGTGCAGCAAGTCCACCCGTGCGGAACACATCACCCTCACCAGACGAATGTGGGGGGGGTACTGGAAGCGAGAGACGCCACACAGGTCCGCCCCACCGTAGCAACACCAGTTGCAGATGATTCCAATCATCTTCGGCTTGTGTTCGGTTGCCATGATCTCTCATTCGCTCCGAGGGGCCTGGTCCGCCGCGGTCGCCGCGTCGATCTGGCCGAACAATTCTTCATCCGTGTAGTGCTTGAGCGAAATCGCCGACGTGGGACACACGGCATTGCAGAGTCCGTCGCCCTTGCAGAGCACCGAGTTGACCGTGGCCTTTCTGCCGGCGGGGGTCTCATGAAACGAGATGGCCCCATAGGTGCAAACCTGGATACAGGCGCCACAGGATACGCAATCGCGTTGTCTCACTTCGCACACGGACCCGGAAGCGGTGACCGTGTCACGGGACAAGAGGGCGGCGGCCCTGCCCGCGGCCCCGTAGGCCTGGCTCAGCGCCTCGGGGATATGCTTCGGATAGTGGGCTGTCCCGCAATGGAACACGCCGTCCGCCGCGAAGTCCACGGGCCGCAGCTTCACATGGGCTTCCTGAAAAAAGCCGTCCTGGCTCAATGCCACCTTGAAGAGCCGCGCAGCCTGCTGACTCCCCTCCGAGGGAATCACCGCCGCAGACAACACCACGAGATCCGCCTCCAAACAAAGCCTCTGCCCTAAGATGGTATCCGGCAGCGTCACCTGCAGGATCGCTCCCCCCTCCTCGTTGGTTCCGGCCTCGACCGCGGGTCGATCCGCGAGCGTGAAGGGGAGGAACCGGACACCCTTGTCCGCCGCCGCACGATAATGATCCTCCCGAAACCCATAGGAACGCATGTCCCGGAACAGCACGTGGACGTCTCGATCCGGATTCGCCTCCTTGAGCTTCAACGCGTTCTTCAAGGCTTGACTGCAACATACGCGTGAGCAGTAGTTCCGATCCTTCTCCCGGCACCCGACGCATTGGATCATCACCACATTGCGGGCCGCGCTCACACGCTCGTTGCCCCTCGCGATGCCCTCCTCGAGCTCGAGCTGGGTCAGGACCCGCTCGTCTTGCCCATAGAGGTACTCCGTGGGCCGGTACTCCGCAGCTCCCGTGGCCAGAATCGCCGCGCCATGGGCAAGGACCCGCGTCTGTCCCTCGCTCCGAAGGGTTGTCGTGAAGTTGCCGACGTAGCCCGCCACGTCCAGGATCGTGGCCCCGTGGGACACATGGACCAAGGGGTGCTGGTAGACCTTGCGTATGAGCTCCCGCAGAAAGGCCTGCACATCCATTCCCTCGAGGGTGTGGTGAAGGCGTCGGGCCATCCCTCCGAGCTCCTGCTCCTTCTCCACGAGGTGGACCTCGAAGCCCTGGTTCGCCAGACTCAGGGCGCTCGTCATGCCTGCCAGTCCGCCTCCCACGACGAGCGCGGTCTTGTGCACGGGCAGATCGAATTCCTGCAAGGGCTCAAGGTGCGTGGTCCGGGCCACGGACATCCGGACGATGTCCTTGGCTTTCGCGGTGGCCTCCTCCTTCTGCTTGGAGTGAACCCAGGAGCAGTGCTCCCGGATGTTCGCCATGTCGAAGAAGTACTGGTTGATTCCTCCCTCCCGGAGTGTGTCCCGGAACAACGGCTCGTGAGTCCTGGGGGTGCACGCCGCCACGACCACACGGTTGAGCTTCTTGTCCTTGATGGTCTCGGAGATCTTCTGGGCCGCGTCCGTGGAGCAGATGAAGAGCCCCTCTTCCGCATGAACCACGTTCTCGAGGGAGCGGGCATATTCCACGAGGGAAGCAACGTTCACGACCCGCCCGATGTTGGCCCCGCAATGGCAAGCGAAGACCCCCACACGGACTTCTTCCTGGGAGACGTCGCGTTCCGGAGGGTACACTCGTTCTTTCGACAGGTGGCCTCTGCGGGCTCGCAGGAGCGCACCGACCTGGGCGCTCGCGCCGCTCGCCCCCACGACGGACTCGGGGATGTCCAGGGGCCCCTGAAACGCTCCGCTTAGGAAGATGCCCCTGCGCGATGTCTGAATGGGATTGGCGGGATCGGTCTTGCAGAATCCGTGAGAATCGAGCTCGATTCCGAAAATCTGGCCGAGGCGCTGGGCGTCCGCCGGTGGGCCGAGACCCACACCCAGCACCACCAGGTCGAACTCCTCTTCCTTCACCCCGTCGTCGTCCGTGGCATAGCGAATCGTCACGTTCTTCGTTTCGGTGATCTCTCGCCCCACGGCCACGTAGCTTCGTATGAACTGGACCCCGGGCAGGTTCTCCGCTCTCTGATAGAAGCGTTCGAAGTCCTTGCCGTAGGAACGAATGTCGTTGTGGAAGATCGACGCTTTCAGGTCGGCGTCGTGGTCTTTGGCCAGGATGACCTGCTTTTGAATGTAGGTGCAGCAGACGGAGGAGCAGTAGCTGTGGGCGCCCTCGAGGATCTGGCGGGAACCGACGCAATGGATCCAGGCGACCTTTTTTGGATGTTGGTGGTCCGAGGGGCGAAGGATCTCGCCCGCGTGGGGACCCGTGGCGCAGAGCAGGCGCTCGAAGTCGAGGCTGGTCACGACGTTGGCGATTCGTCCATAACCGTAGTCGGCGCGAAGCCTCGGGTCGTAGACCTCGTAGCCCGGAGCCAGCACGATGGCGCCGACCTTGACGACCCGGATTTCGGGCTTCTGGTGGAGATCGATGGCGTCGTTCTTACAGGCGCCTACGCAAATGGAGCACTTCTCGTCTTGAAGGAAGAGGCAGCGGTGGTCGACGTAGGGGACCAGGGGCACGGCCTGGGAGAAGAACATATGAATCGCCTTGTTCGACGACAGGTCCTGGTTGAAGGGGTCGGGGACCGACAGGGGGCAGTATTCAACGCAAGCCGTGCACCCCGTGCAGCGATCTTCTATAACGTAGCGCGGTTTGTTGAGGAGCGTGACTTCAAAGTCCCCAGGCTCCCCCGTCACGGACTGCACCTCCGTGTAGGTCAGAATTTCGATGTTGGGGTGCCGGTCGCACTCGATGAACTTCGGAGACTCGATGCACATGGAACAATCGTTGGTGGGAAACGTCTTGTCCAGTTGGGCCATCTTCCCACCGATGGTGGGGGACTTCTCGACCAAGAACACGCGGTAGCCCGACGTGGCGAGATCGAGGGACGCCTGGATCCCGCTGATTCCGCCGCCCACCACCAGGACGTCACCGAGGCTGCGTTCGTCGACCATCATGGTGTTTCTCCAGCTCCCGCCAGGCACTCCTGCAGGACCTCCGTGATGTCCTTGACTTGCAAGGGATCGTCCTCTGCAAGGGCGAGCCTGCCCTCCTCGAAGTTGCTGATGCAGTAGGGACAGGAAGTCACCAGCACGTCGGCGCCGACGACCTTCGCCTGGGCGATTCGCAGGTCCGCGAACCGTTCGCTCTTCGGAGTATCCATCCAGATCCTGCCGCCTCCGCCGCCGCAGCAGAGGCTGTCCTTTCGGCAGTCCGCCATCTCCTTCAGAACCAGACCCGGGAGCTTCGTGAGAAGATCCCGCGGCTCTTCGTAGATGCCATTGTGCCGTCCCAGGTAGCAGGGATCGTGGTAGGTCACCGTCTTCGGGTACGAGCCGGGGAGCCGGAGCCGGCCCTGATCGATCAACTGCAGAAGAAATTGGGACATGTGCACGACGTCGAAGTGCACCATGAACTCGGGATACTCGTTCTTGAAGGTGTGATAGCAATGGGGGGACGAGACGAGGATCTTCTTGACCCCGTGGTCGATGAACGTCTTGATGTTGTCCCGGGCGAGCTTCCTGAAGACTGCCTCGTTACCTGTCTTTCGGATGCTCTCGCCGCAGCAACTCTCCTTGGAGCCGAGGATTCCGAAGTCCACGCCGGCGCTCTGCAGTAGCTTGGCCGTGGCCACAGCCACCTTCCTCATCCGTGGGTCATAGCTGTAGTAGCAACCCACGAAGTAGAGAACCTCCATGCCCTCGGAGAAAGGCTTCACGGAAATGTCTTTGGCCCAGTCGGCGCGGCTCTCCCGCTGTCCGCTCAGGGGGTTGCCCTCCGCGGCCAGACTCCCGCCCACGGGCCCCACGCCCCGGGCCCCGCCCGGGAACACCCCATACTGCGTGGCAATCCGACGCAAGGAGACCCCCACCTCGATCTGATCCACGCCCCGGGGGCAATGGGAAGGACAGTTCCCGCACGTCGTGCACAGCCACATGTCCTCGAGCTCGATCTCGGGTAGACCGAACGTGGCCTGCTGCATGATCCTGCGTATGCTGAAGTTCCTCACCCGGTTCCAAGGACAGACGACATCGCACTTGCCGCAGCGATAGCAGTACTTGAACGTCGTTCCTCCGGCCTCCCTGATCTCCTGAATGATTTCCTTGGGGGGTACGACTGTTTCCACCGTGTTCACCAATCCGTCCTAGCTTTTCTTCGACATTCTGGCTACGGAGTCGATCACCTTCTGCCACCCGACCTTGTTCGCAAGGGCCTCCAACGCCACATCCAGGTCGGGTGCGCTTGCCACCTCCTCTGCCTCCTCTTCCCTGATCTCGTAAGTCAGGGCGTCCGCCAGACACCACTGCACACACATGGGCTCCGTCAAGGAGGGATCGGATTCGCAAAGATCGCACTTGAGGGGGAGACCCGAGTCGGGCTCCTTGAAAAGATCCCGGGACGGGCAGGAGGCGCGACAGAAGGCGCACTCGTCGTACTGCTTGCCGTCGATCTTGTACCTGTCCCGCCCGGCGCATTCCGCCGCCGTGTACTCACCCGCGTACACCGGCAGGTAGATGTCCGCCAGAGGGTCCCGGATCACCCGGATCCGCGACCGGGCAGGGTTGTTGCTGCTGTACTTCGGGACGGCGTGAAGGGCCGAGCAAATGACCTCGCAGGCCCGACACCCGTTGCACTTGTCGACGTTGACCAAGATCGTCTTTACGATCTTCTTCTTCGCGGCCATCAGGACTCCCCCCCTTCGTCGGACCCCGAGGGTGGATTGTCTGCCGCGTCCGGCGCGTCCTTCAAGATCCCCCGCCGCAGAAAGTCCTCCGCCACGTAGTCCAAGGAAAGATCCTGCAGAGTCTGCCGGGTAGGGATCCCATCCCGGTTCCAGCCCTTGAACTTGTAATATTCGTCCAGCAGCTTGGTCTCCAGCTCCGGGAACCGGTTCTTCCAGTGGTCCTCCGGAGGCTTCTCGTCGCCCCGACGCATGCCCCGTCGGTTGTTGATCGCGCGCACCAGCGTGCGGTTGCGCTTGATGAGGTGTGAGAGCCCATCCTCGTCGAGGTCGAGCCCGGCCCCGGCGGAGATGAGTGCGGGCAAGTTGTGAATGTGAAAAGGAGGTTTCAGGGGGAAGGACGACAGCCCGGCGCACATGCCCGTGGCGTCATCGATGTAGTGCAGCTTTTCTTGCCAGTTGACGATCTCGCAGGTCGCCTCGATTCCGGGGTAGTGGGGTATGGACTTTTCACCCCGCAGCTCCCATTCCAAGAACCACTGCTTGAACCGGTCGTCGGGCACGTGCACCCAGTCCCGGGCAAAGGCTTCGCGCTCCTCTCGCGTCGGGAAGGGGCCCTGGGGGAAGTTGCCCTCGATCTGCGTGATGTTGATCTTCTCCCCCGTGCAGTACATGAGGAAGTACATGGGATTGAGCATGCCCAGCTTGAGAGGCAGTTGCTCCGTCTTCTTGATCGTGTTGTGTGCGAAGGCCTCCGCGCCGTTTCCGATCGCCTTGCCGGCCCAGTAGGTGCCGTCCGCCAACACGTCGCCGATGCCCTCGCGCCTCACGATCCGGTCGAGCAGGTAGTAGAATCGTCCCTCGTTGTCCGAGGGGAAGCCCGGCAGGTCCTTGTCCTTGAGAATCCCCTCTTCGTAGAGCTCGACGGCGAACGCCATGGTCTGGGGAGCGGAGAAGGCATCGACCCCGTGCTCCGTGGCCTTCTGGGCGATCTTCAGGCCGAACTTCAGGTCCGAGAAGGCGCCCATGGTGTAGGTGAGCTTGGAAAAGCACTTCATCATGTAGGAGCAGATTCGCGTGTCCACGGAGATGGCCGCCCCGCACTTCATCGGACAGTTGTGGCAGCTGAGCAGCCTTGTGCGCATGGTCTCCATGGTGCCCGTCCAGGCGCTTTGGACGTCTTGGGTCCAGAAGCCCTTCCTGCGCATGCGTGCGTTGCCCCAGGCGAAGTTCTCCGTATGCCACTTCTCGTCGTGTACGATCATTTCCTGAGGAGAGCCGAGGCCCGCGAGGATCGGCATGACCCCCGGGATGGGGTTGTCCGCGCGTTTCTTGATGTAGCTCAGCGCCTCGTTGCACAGAGCCATGAACTCGGCGGGCTTCGCGATGTGGATGTCCTTCGTGCCCCGAACGGCGATGGCCTTCAGGTTCTTGTCGCCCATCACGGCGCCGAGCCCGAGCCGGCTCGCGCTGGACTTCCCCTGCTCGATGGAGGCGAAGAACACCCGGTGTTCCCCAGCCAACCCGATGGATGCCACCTGCGCCAGAGGGTCCTTCAGCTCCTGCCGTATGCACTCCGCACTCTCCAGCGTGCCCAACCCGCGAAGATGCGAAGCGTCCCGGATCTCGACCTTGTCGTCGTGGATCCAAAGATAGACCAGCTCCGGTGACCTTCCCCGAATGATGAGCTTGTCATAGCCCGCATGCTTCAACTCGGGTCCCCAGAACCCCCCCATCATCGAGAAAGCGAAGAGCCGGGTCTGGGGTGAGACGGCGGACACGATCGTGCGGTTGCACCCAGGAGCGGGCGTGCCGACGAGCAGCCCCGTCCCGAAGACGAGCTGGTTTTCGAGAGAAAATGGCTCCACTTCGGGCCCCACCCGATCCCACAACAACCTCGCGTTCGTACCCAGACCCCCGAGATGCAACCTCGTCCACGCCGGATCCGTGGCCACCCGCTCGATGTTGCCCCGGGTCAAGTCCACTTCCAGATGAAACCCTGTCTCCGCGAACCTCATCGATTCCCCTCCTTCGAAGTGCCCTCTGGACTACGCCTCGAGATGACCTTCACGCTTTCCCCCGAAGACCGCGCAAGATGCGCTCCGGACTGGCCGGAAGCTCGTCGATCATCACCCCCGTCGCATCGTAAATGGCATTCAATACGGCCGGAATGACGGGCATGATGCCTCCTTCCCCAACCTCCTTCGCGCCAAACGGCCCATTGGGCTCGTGGCTCTCGATCACGATGGCGTCGATGTCCGGGATGTCCAGGGACGTGGGTATGCGATAGTCCGCGAGGTTGGGGTTCGCGATGGTGCCATCGGGGTGGAAGACGACCTCCTCCATCAGGGCTTCGCCGAGTCCCATGGACACACAACCGTGCATCTGGGCTTCCACCTGGGTGCGGTTGATGGCTTGTCCGCAGTCATGGGCGGCGCTGATGCGAAGCACCCGAACCTGGCCCGTCTCGAGGTCGACCTGCACCTCCGCGATCTGGGCGGAGCAACCGTAGGCAGGCGAGGTCCCCACGGTAGCGCCCTTGAACTTGCCTCCGAGGGGCGGCGGGCGGTACTGCCCCGTTCCCACGATGGCGCCCTTGTCGAGGAAAGCGATGCGCGAGGCCTCCAGGAACGTGAGATAGGGCCCGTCCGGCGTCTTCCAGCCGCGGTGCTCCTTCTGGTACTCCGTGCGCAACGGCTCGAAGGGGCCGGCCTCGCCCTTGACCTTCACAAGGCCATTGTCGATCGACAGATCCTCGAAGGGCACGTCCATGGCTTTGGCCACGGACTCGAGCACCTGGCGACGGACCTGCTCTGCGGCTTGCTTGGTGGCGTGACCCGTCATCAAGGTGGTTCGGCTGGAATAGGCACCGAGGTCCATCGCAAGGTCGGAGTCTCCGGAGCGCACGCGCACGAGGTCAAGGGGGATGCCGAGGGTCTCCGCTGCCACGTGTGCCATCATGGTGTCGCAACCTTGGCCGATCTCCGCCGCGGCGGATTGGACGAGCACGCCTCCGCCTCCTTCATCCACCTTGATGACGACCGTGCAGTGCGGCGTGCGCGAGCGATAAATGGGATAGCCGGCGCCCGAGACGAAGAAGCCGCAGGCCGCTCCGACGCCATGGCCCGGGACCTTTCGCTCACTGCGCTTCGTCCACTCCGACTTTTCTCGCACCGCCTCCAGACACTCGCGCATACCGAGGCTCGACATGTTCAGGTCGTTGCAGGTGCTCTCACCCGCGCCCATCACGTTGCGCAGTCGAAGCTCGATGGGATCGAGCCCGAGCTCCACGGCGATGCGATCGAGTTGCATCTCGAAAAGAGCCCTGGCAATCACTCCCCCATGTCCACGCTGCGCTCCGCATGCGGGCTTGTTCGTCACGACTCGCTTTCCCCGATAGCGCATCGCCGGCAATCGGTAAGGCCCCCCGAGCAAGCTGCCCGCATAGTACACTGTCGCGATCCCAAAGCTCGCATAGGCTCCGCCGTCGAGCAACGCCTCGTGGTCCAGAAAGAGCAACCGGCCGTCCCGGTCCACGCCGACGGTCATTTCATGGAAGAACTGGTGACGCGCTCGGGCGTGCAAGAACACTTGCTCTCGCGTGAAGACCGTCTTCACGGGACGGCCCGTGCGCTGGGCCAATAGACACGTCGCGATCTCCATGGTCGACGCGGCAGCCTTGGGACCGAAGCCGCCCCCCACCCGCGGCATGACCACCCGGATCTGGTGCTCGTCGAGACCAAGCACCATGGCCACGGTGCGGGCCACGTAGTGGGTGGATTGGGTGGAGCTGTGCAGCGTGATGCGACCCTGGCCGTCGACCTCCGCGAGGGCGCACTGGGGCTCCAGGAACGCGCCATTCTGCATCTTGTTCGAGAGGCGATCGGTCCGCACGATGTGGGCCCGGCTGCGCGCCTCGGCCATGTCGCCGAACTCCTGGTCGACTCTGCCGCTGATGTTTCCCTCGTACAACTCATGGACCTGGGGTTTGCCCGGATCCGTGGCGGTCAAACCGTCCAAGACGGGCTCCAGCTCCTCGTAGTCCACGGAAATGAGCGCGAGGGCCTGCTGGGCCACGTCGCGATCGATCGCGGCTACCATGGCGACTTCGTCTCCGACGTAACGAACTTTGTCCTTGCAGAACAGGGTCTCGTCGTAGCGGGCGGGGCTTACACCGAAGTAGCAGCAGGGGCTGTTGTGGGCCGTAAGCACGGCCTTGACGCCCGGAAGGCGTTCGGCGCGGGAGGCGTCGACGTGTCGAATGCGGGCGTGAGGGAGGGGACTGTGGAGGATGGCGCCTACGAGCATGTCGGGCCGGGTCAGATCATCGGCGTACACCGCGCGGCCCGTGACCTTCTCCCAGGCATCGATCCGGGGAGCGCGCCCCCCTACCACCGCCATGGACTTGCCGCTCATCGGGGGCCCTCCTCCTCTTGTGCGCCGCTGTCGCGCATTCGCTCGGAAGCGAGCAGCACGCCTTCCACGATTTTATGATACCCGGTGCACCGACAGAGGTTTCCGGACAGCGCCCTGCGCACGTCCACGGCCGAGGGCCACGGGTTCTGGGCCAGCAGGGTCTTTGAGACCAGGATCATCCCTGGAGTGCAGTAGCCGCACTGCACGGAGCCTGCGTCGATGAAGGCTTGTTGCAGGGGGTGGAGGGACTGTCCTGAGGCGACGCCTTCGATGGTCTCGACGTGTCTTTCTTCGGTTTCGAGGGCGAGGACGAGGCAGGCGTTGACGGGGAGTCCGTCGAGGAGCACGACGCAGGCGCCGCAGTCGCCCTCGCCGCAGCCGTGCTTGGTGCCCGTGAGGCCGAGGTCGACGCGCAACAGATCGAGCAGGGTTTGGTTGGGAGCGACGGCGAGCTCGCGAGGTTGACCGTTGACGGTCAAGGAAAGGAGACGCTTGTAGGGGCGGGGCGTGTGGTGGTTCAAAGGACCCTCCCTCCGGCGCGTTCGATGGCGGTTGTCAGGGTTCGTCGGGTGGTGACGGCGACGAGCTCGGAGCGGTAGTGTTGGGGGGCTCTATGGTCTCCGATGGCGGGGGCGAGTCGTTGGGCTTCTCTTGCCGCCGCATCGAGGAGCCGGGTGGTGGGCACCTCGCCCTCGATGAGGGCTTCTGCGCTGCGAATTCGCAGCGGGATGGGCGCCACCGAGGTGTAGACCAGGCGAGCTTGCACGACTCGCTGCTTTGCAGCGTCGAGGACGACGCTCGCGGCGCAGCCCACGATGGTGACTTCCATGGCGGCTCTGCGCGTGATTTTGATGTAGTGGCTTCCGGAGTTGGGGGCAGGGGTGGGCAGGTCGATGGCGCTGAGGATTTCGTTGGGTCGAATGGCGCATTGGCCGGGGGCGGTGACGAAGCCATCGATGGGCAGGGTGCGCTGTCCGTCCTTGCTGGTGAGTTGGAGGGTGGCCTGCAGAGCGATGAGTGGAGGCAAGGTATCGGCGCAGGGTCTGGCGTTGACGATGTTTCCGCCGACGGAGGCACGATTTCGGATGATGGGTCCGCCGACGGAGCCTGCGCCTTCGGCGAGGGCCTGGAAGGAGGCGAGGACGAGGGCGTGGGAGGCGATGCGGGACATGGGGGTGCAGGACCCGAGGCGCAGGCCGTGTTCGACCGGTTCGATGCGCCGGAGGGAGTCGAGTCGGCCGAGGGAGATGACGATGCGCGGGGCGAGGGAGCCACGCTTCATCTTGAGCAGCAGGTCGGTTCCGCCGGCCATGACACGGGCGTCGTTTTGCGCTTGATCGAGGAGCTCCCAGGCCATGGGAAGTGACCCGGGGGCTTCGAAGTCGAAGCGAGGCAGCCGCATGGGAGCGGGTATCACCTGGTAGGCTCCGGAGATCGGGACATGGTTGCACTCCTTTGGCCCGCGCGGGCGACGGGCTGGGCTACGGCGGATTCGGGCCTTTGGGCAAAGCGCCGGCGATGAACAGATGGGTGAAGTCCTTGGCGAGACGTTCCGCGGCGGGACCGGTGTTTGGGTGATACCAGGTGTGGATCCAGTTCATGGCGCCGAACATGGCAAGGGCGCTGGTGCGTGGGCTGACGGCGGAGCCGTCGTGTTTCTTTGCGAGGGCTGTGAAGATGTCGACGGCCAGCTTGAAGTAGGCGCGCTGTCGGGCGCCGACACGTTTTCGGAAGTCGCCCTCGAGGCGATCGAGCTCCCTGGAGCAGACGACGAGCTCTGGGAGGTTGGTGAGGAAGCGAGCGAGGTGGTTGCGGATGAGCAGGGCGAGGCGGTCTTCTGGGTCGTCGACGGACTTGACGTCTTGGAGGTATTGGGAGACGAGGGCGTCGAAGGCGTTGAACTGGATGAAGAAGAGCAGCTCGTCTTTGGAGTGGACGTAGTGGTAGAGGCCGGCGACGCTGATGTTGGCGCGTTCGGCGACGGCGCGGATGGGTGCGTGGTCGAAGCCTTGTTCGGCGAAGACGGCGGCGGCCGCGCGCAGCACGTGGTCTTGCTTCTTGTCGTAGCGGCCGAATCCTGGCATTTCAACAATGCGCCCCCATAAACGAATCCAACCGAGCGCTCGTTCGAATTCTGTATCAGGCTCGCGGGTGCCTGTCAACGGCATATTTTCGAAGAAAAATTTGCCTTGGACGAGGTGAATGGTCGGGGCAGGACCGCGGGAGAATCGCGGCGAAGCCCTTGACCCGCCCGTGGCCCCGTGTTAGCGAGATGGCCGCGGGTGCGTGGCAGTTGGGTCGCGCGCCGCTCATCCAGGAAGCGGGTGCGGGGTGGACCTAGGTCTGGCAAGCAAGGTGGCTGTCGTCACCGGAGGCGCGCGGGGAATTGGCAAGGCCATTGCCGAAAGCTTGGCCAGCGAAGGAGCTTCCATCGCAATCTTCGACCGGGAGGGCGCCGCCGCCCAGCAGGCCGCACACACCCTGCGTGACAGCGGCGCCAAAGCCATCGGAATCGAAGTCGACGTCGCGGACTCCAAGGCCGTCGATGCCGCCGTGGCCTCCACCATCCAACAACTCGGCGGCCTGCACGTCATGGTCTGCAACGCAGGAATCACCCGCGACGGCCCCAGTTGGAAAATGACCGATGCGCAATGGCAGAGCGTCATCGACGTCAACCTCACCGGTTACTTCTACTGCAACCGGGCCGCGGCCCGCGTGTTCAAGGATCAGAAGCACGGCAACATCGTGAATGTCGCTTCCATCAACGGCCTCCGGGGCAAGTTCGGACAGGCGAACTATACGGCTTCGAAGGGCGGGATTGTCGCTCTGAGCAAGACGCTGGCGAAGGAGCTGGGCAAGTTCAACGTCAATGTCAACGTGGTCGCGCCGGGCATGGTGCTCACGGAGATGATGGCGGCGGTTCCGCCGGAGTTTCAGGCGACGGCGCTTTCTGAGACGGTTCTGGGACGTTTTGCCATGCCCGAGGACGTGGCGGATCTCGTGGCATTTCTCGTCTCCAAGCGAGCTCGGCATGTCACGGGCGAAGTGATCAAGATCGACGGTGGCCAGTACATCTGAATTTTGGTGGAAAGGAGCAGGGGATGGGACGGGTAGGGATCCTCGGCGCGGGCCACGGCCGCTTCGGAAGGCGCAGCGATGCGACCGTGCAGGAGCTCGCCTTCGAAGCGTTTCGCCTCGCGATTCACGATGCGGGCATCGACCGAGCGGAGATCGACGCCAGCGTGGTGGCCGCCGTGCCGGAGTATCACAAGCAGCGATCCGTGGCGGGAGCGGTGCAGGAGTACCTGAACTTGAACCCCGCGCCCGTGTGGTTGACGGAGGTAGCCTGCGCCTCGGGGAGCGCGGCCATCCGCACGGCCTTCATGGCCATTGCCTCCGGCATGCACAAGGTGGTGGCGGTGATCGGCTGCCAGAAGATGACGGAGCTTTCCACGCCCGAGATTCTGGCGCTCATGGGCAGGGTCGGGGAAGTTCAGTGGGAGTCCGTCTTTGGGACGACCTTTCCCGGCTACTACGCCATGTTTGCCCAGCGCCACATGCACGAATTCGGCACCAAACACGACCAGATGTTGCAGGTCGCCGTGAAGAATCACCACTACGGCGCAAAGAACCCGAACGCGATGTTCCAGAAAGCCATTACGCTAGAGAAGGCGCGTGCGTCCGACTCCGTCTCCACGCCCCTGTGCGTCTATGATTGCTGTGCTAACGCGGACGGTGCAGCGTGCCTCATTCTTGCGGACGAGGAGCGTGCAAAGAGCGCCGGGGATCGTGTGGTCTGGCTCGACGGCCTAGGGTGCGCATCCGATAGCATGTCCGTGCTTCGACGGGGCGATCTCGTGGGGCTTCGGGCGGTCTCGGAGGCAGCGAAGCAGGCCTATCGCATGGCTGGCATCACCCCGTCGGACGTGAAGGTGGCCGAGGTGCATGATTGTTTCACCATCGCGGAGATCATGGCCTACGAGGATCTCGGATTCTGTGACAAGGGTGGCGGAGGGCGGTTCATCGAAGAGCGAAGGCCCTACATCGGTTCCGGCGCCCCCGCCGTCAACGTCGATGGAGGGCTGAAGGCGAAGGGCCACCCCATCGGGGCAACCGGCGTCTCCATGACGTGCGAAGTCGTCAAACAGCTGCGCGGTGAAGCTGGTGAGCGGCAGGTCCCCAACGCCGACGTGGGATTGACACACAACGTCGGGGGCATCGGACAGTACGCCTTCGTTCACGTACTCAGGAGGGGATGAGATGTTCGGCTGGTTCGGCAAGGTCAGCTTCGTGCCTTTTTCGAAGGTGCACCAGTTCGCCCTGCACCTCAAGGACGGCCGCCTCATGGGCTCTCGGTGCAAGAAGTGCGGACTCGCGAGCTTCCCGCCACGCGCCGACTGCCCCGCATGCATGAGCGGCGAGTTCGATCTTCAAGAGATCTCCGGGCGGGGAACGGTCTACACCTACACGCGTATCGACGCTGCGCCCTCCGGTTTCGAAGACGTCGCTCCCTATACCATCGCCGTGGTGGATCTGGAGGAAGGGGGACGACTGCTCGGGTGGCTCGGTGAATCCATCTCACCGGACGAGGTCGCCATCGGCATGCCGGTTCAGGTCGTGCCGAGATTGTTCGAAGACATCCCGGAGATCCGTGTCCACTACACCGTAGATAGGCCCGGAACCACGTGGGGCAAAGCGCCGTAGAGCAGTGAAGTAGAAAAAACCTCAGTAAGGGACTTCCAAAGAGGACCAGCTTTGCTTTTCGAGGTTCCTAAAGCCGGGCTTCCGTGCCGTCGTCGAACGTGCACACCCCGTCCACGGGATTGCCGACGGAACGCAGGACTTCATCGCCCCCCGTCGGAAGCAGGTTGCCCTGCCCCTCGGCCAGGATGATCCGCGTCATGAGCTGATTGAGATGCCGCACCTCGTAACAAGGAATCTACTCGTCCCGCCAGACCGGGACGCGCTTGTCAAGGAACGCGGCGATTCCTTCGTTGGCGTCGTGGGTCGCCATCAACTCATCGAGATAGAGCTTCTCCACGATAGGCAGCTTGGTGCGCAAAGCGTCGTAGAGCCCGAGGCGAGAAGCCTTGCACGCCAATCGAAGCGCTGCAGCACTCTTGGGGGCGATCTCCCGCTCGGCCCAGCGCTGCACCTCCTCCAGGGGATCCTCGGACACGACATCCGCGAGCCCCCATCGCAGCGCCTCCTCGGCACCGATGTCGCGCCCCGTGAGGTTGATGTCGTCGGCGCGGGACTGGCTGATCTTGAAGGGCAGAACGATCGAAGCGATGGGGGGAAGCACCGCGAGCTTCACTTCGGGCTGAGCAAATACCGCGGTCGGGTGAGCCCAGATCCAGTTGCAGAACAGGGCCAGCTCCATGCCGCCTCCGAGGCATCGGCCCTTGACGACCGCGACCGTCGGGGTTCCCAAGGCCGCGAGCCGCAAGAACACCCCGTGGAACGCAGAGAGCATCGCGGGCGCCTTGTCCCGCACATGATCCGGCACGCTCGCTCCAAAGCTGAAGTGCGTGCCCTCCCCTCGAAAACACAGCAGCTTGAGACCCTTCTCGATCTCGCATGCATCCAGCAGCTCGTTCAACTCCCCGAGCATGTCCCCGTCGAGGACGTTCGCCTTGGGAGCGTTGAGCACCACATGCTTGCCCGCGCCATCGAGAAAGGGCTCGATTCGTATCTTGGAATAGGCCATCGCGCCGCCTCACTTGTACTGGGGTGAGATCGCCCGAATGAGCTCGTCGCTCCAGGGCATTCCCTCGGAGAGCAGCTGCCGCATCTTGACGAAGTCCACCTCGCGTTGGTTCTTCGGCCCGGAGTTGAAGGCCTGGAATCCGGCCTTGCCCTCGGTCATCATGTTGAGACCGAGCCACTCGCGGTTGGTCTCCGCGTTTTGCGTCCAGTGGGCCAGCTTGAATTTTCGCAAGCTGCCGAGGGTCTTCATGGTGCACCCGGGGAAAGTCATGAGCAGCTTGGTGCACAAACCCTCCACCGCTTCGTCCAGGCGGCTGAGGTCGACTTCCCCCTTGCCGATCAGCGCCTTGCCCGCAGCGAGATCGTCGCCCTCCTTGGGCTCGCCGAACACGATCCGGCCGTATTCGTCGACCCATCGATCGGTCACGACCAAGGGGTTGGCAACGAACTTTCCGTCGACCTTGAGGGCCGGGGCGATTTCGTTGCACACACCAAATCGGTAGGCCTGGTGCGCCGACCAGGGCTCGCAGAGCACGCACCCAACCATGGCGTTTTCGATGCCGACGAAGAGGGGCAGGAAGTCCGTGGCCCCCCCGTCGGGAGCGGACCCGTGCTTGGGTCCGGCCTGGCCGAAACGCGCGAGGTCCTGGGCGACCGTGAAGTCGCAGGCCATGCCGATCTCCTGTCCGCCGCCCACGCGCATGCCGTTGACGCGGCAGACCACGGGCTTGTCCGCGATCAAGATGGAGGTGACCATGTCATTGAATAGCCGCATGTACTGCTTGTACTCGGGGGGATTGCCTGCGTAGTACTCGGCGTACTCCTTGGTGTTTCCCCCAGTGCAGAAGGCCTTGTCCCCGACGGCGGTGAATACGATGCAATTCGCGCTGCGCTCGTTGGATGCCTTTCGGAAAGCGAGGATGACCGACTTCACCATATCGGTCGTGTAGGAGTTGTATTGCTTGGGGTTGTCGAGCCAGATCCAGGCGTTGTACAGGCCCTTGGCCGTTTCTCCGTCCGGGGTCTTGGCCGCCCGCAGCTCGTAGCGAACGCCGGAAAACTCCTTCATGTCGACGATATCGTGATTGATCATGACCGATTTCCTTCCGCCCGCATTCCGCCGCCCCTGGGATCGGCTCGTCGGGCTGTCTTCTTCCCATGAACCCGCGACGAATCAGCCCTTGAAGCCGTCCAGGCCCGTGATTTCCCTGCCAATGATGAGTTTGTGAATGTCGTTGGTCCCCTCGTAGGTGAACACGGACTCCAGATTCAGCATGTGTCGGATCACCGGGTACTCGTCCGCAATGCCGTTGGCGCCCAGGACATCCCTTGCCATGCGGGCGATTTCCAGCGCCCACATCACGTTGTTCTGCTTGGCCATGCTCACCCGCGTATGGTGCAGCTTGTTCTCGTCCTTGAGTCGTCCCATCCGGTGAGCCATGAGCTGGGCCTTCGTGATCTCCGTGAGCATCAGCACCAGCTTCTGTTGCACGAGCTGAAACGTCCCAATGGGCCGGCCGAACTGGATCCGCTCGATGGCGTACTGTCGAGCCGTGTCGTAACAACACATCGCCGCGCCAATGGCCCCCCAGGCAATCCCATACCGTGCCTGGTTGAGGCACGATAGAGGCCCGGGCAACCCGGACACGCCAGGCAGCAGCGCGTCGGGCGGCAAACGCACGTCGTCGAAGGAAAGCCCGCTCGTGATCGAGGCCCGTAAGCTGAACTTTCCGTGAATGTCCGTGGCGCTATAGCCCGGCGTGCCCTTGGGAACCAAAAATCCCCGAATGCTGTCCGCTCCTTCGCCAGTGCGCGCCCACACCACAGCCACGTCGGCGATGGTGCCGTTGGTGATCCACAGCTTCGAGCCGTTGAGTATCCAATCGTCGCCGTCGCGCCGGGCTTTGGTGAGCATGCCTCCCGGATCGGATCCGAAGTCCGGCTCCGTGAGCCCGAAGCAGCCGATGACCTCGCCACGTGCCATGGGGGGAAGCCATTGTTGCTTCTGGGCCTCCGTGCCGTAGCGCCAGATGGGGAACATGACGAGGGAGTTCTGGACACTGGCGAAGGAGCGTAGGCCCGAGTCGCCGTACTCCAGCTCTTGCATCATGAGCCCGTAGATGACGTTGTTGAGCTCGCCGCACCCGTAGCCCGTGAGGTTGACCCCGAAGACGCCGAGGGAGGCGAGCTCGGGGACGAGATCCATGGGAAACGTGCCAGCGCGGAAGTGCTCCGTCGCCAGGGGCCGGAAGCGCTCCTTGACGAATCGTCGCACGGAGTCTCTCGCGAGCTGCTCTTCTTCCGTGAAGAGCGCGTTGACATCATAGAAGTCGGTGCCTTCGTACACGTGAATCACTCCTCGTCTCGCCCGGTCTGGGAAAGAACAGTGGCCGTTCTCAAGCGGTTGCGGACTCGACGACAAGAGCGATGCCCTGCCCGCC
This sequence comes from uncultured Polyangiaceae bacterium, assembly GCA_964488865.1. Taxonomy (GTDB): domain Bacteria; phylum Myxococcota_A; class Polyangia; order Polyangiales; family Polyangiaceae; genus MWCO01. The sequence goes on from CAZAWR010000007.1 coordinate 153,682, forward strand.
GCCGATGCACATGGTGACGAGCCCCCAACGCTTGCCGGTTCTTCGCAGCGCGTAGGCGCACGTGGTGGTCAGAACCGCGCCCGTGGCTCCGAGGGGATGTCCCAGGGCTATGGCGTTGCCCATGGGATTGACCTTCTCGGGGTCGATTCCCATTCTCTCGAAGTCGTGAATGCATGCCAGGGCCTGGGGGGCAAACGCCTCGTTGATCTCGATGTGGTCCAGATCCTTGCCCTGGATTCCCGCACGCGCCAAGGCTTTCTTCGTCGAGGGCACGGGACCCCAGCCCATGATCTGCGGATCGCACGCGGCCACCCCCACGCCAGCGATGCGGGCGAGAGGCTTCAGGCCATGCTTGACCACGTCCGTCTCCTTGCCAATCACCATGGCCGCCGCACCATCCACGACCGCGCTCGCATTGCCCGCCGTGATGATCCCGCCTGCCTCGAAAGCCGCGGGCAAGGCTGCCATGGCCACGAGATTCGGCTCCTCCAGGATGTGCGTGTCGTACTTGACCAGAATCGGCTCCGATGCTCCGTCACGCCGAACGAGTACCGGCGTGATCTCCTCGTCGAACCAGCCTGCGTCGCGGGCCTTCTTCGCCAGCGTCTGGGACCGGAACCCGAAAGCATCCGCCTGCTCGCGCGTGATGCCGTAGCGTCGTCCGAGCTCCTCCGCCGTGTTCGCCATCGTCATTTTGGCGCTTGGATCGTAGAGGCCCGAGAGCATCATGTCGTGCAGGTGGCTTTCCGGGGGCAGTTGGTGCGCCGCCACGGGGCCATACTTCTGCACTGACGCTCCCACCTTCTTTCCGCGATAGTCGTAGAGGCAGAAGGGGTATTGCATGCTCTCGGCACCGCCTACCACGCTGAAGGGGCGGGCCTCGTCGTGCCGCAGTCCGGCAATCATCATTTCTGCGCCGACGGCGATGGCCTCGGCACCGCTACCACAGATTCGGGCCACGGTGAGGGCGGGGACGTCCTCTCCCAGTCCGCCTCGCCAGCGCATACCCTGGGCGCCGTAGATGGAGTCCCGGTGGGAGTGCTGAGCCATGCCCATGACGACGTGTCCCACGAGGGCGGGATCGATGGTCGTATGCTCGAGTACACTTCGGATCGCCATGCCACCGAGGTGGGTGGTACTGAACCTCGAGAACAGACCTGGCTCCCGGTTGTTGACCAGCATATCGGCCCGGGGCAGGCGCCTTGCACCATCCAGAATCAGAATCGACGTAACACCAGCCATGTTTGCCTCCTTTACGAACTATTCGTGGAGGAACGCGGCCGGAACACGCGGCCCGTTCTGCATGAAGTTCTTCATTCCGATGTCCATGTCGACGGTGTCTTTGCACCGGGCGAATCCCTGGGCTTCGACCTTCAGCCCTTCGGGCAAAGGCAGGGCGAGTCCGCGGCGCAGGACATCGACGATGATCTCGTCGATGGCAAGGGAGCGGTGGGCGAGGTCGACGGGGGGCAGGTTCGTGGGCACCTGCAGGGGAGCGGGGTTGACGGGAGCCATTTTCCGATCTCCCGCGGAGACGGACCAGAGCAGCTTTTTTGCGGTTTCCACGGGGTCTGGGGCGGGGGGCAGCTGTGCCCAGCCCCATTCGTGAGCTTCCTTCGCGCCGATGGGCTTTCCCGTGCGAAGCATGGAGACAGCGCGTTCCACGCCGATGAGTCTTGGTAGACGTTGGGTTCCTCCGTAGCCCGGGATGATCCCGAGATTCACTTCAGGCTGGGCGAGCAGGAGGTTGGGCCCCACGACGCGGGCGTGACAGGCCATGCAGGTCTCCGCGCCGCCACCCATAACCGGACCGTCGACAGCGGCCACGACGGGTTTCTGCAGGTTCTGGATCACCTCGAGGACGGCATAGCCATGCAAGCAGGACTCCTCACAGGCCTTCGCGTCCGGCAGGACCGCCAGCTCCTTGATGTCCGCCCCGGCCAGGGCTCCGTCGTAGCTCGAGAAGATGATTCCATGAACGCTCGTGTCCTTCTCCAGCGCGCGCATCGCCTCTCCAATTTCGCGCATGGCGCGATGGCAAAGAGCGTTGCGGGCTTCCGGGCGACGCACTCGCACAATGGCGATGTCGCCTTCTTGCTCGATCTCGATGTCGCGGTAGTAGGTAACAAGTTTGCCCTCCGCGAGGCCGACGGGTACGTGGAAGTCCGGATGTTTTGCGGCGTAGTCGGCGCAGAGCTGGCGCGCCCGGGCGGCCCCGAGCTCGGCCGTGAGCTCCAGCAGCCCCGTCCGGAAACCCAAGGCGTTGTGCGTCAGCCAGTCGAGATCGGATGCGTCGCAGATCCCGTTCTCCACCACGAAGTAGGTCCGGCTCACGAGCACGGCGAGGATGCGGTCTCGAATGACCTTCGCAACCTCTTCGCTGCACGGGGCGCGTCGCGCTACGCCGGGCTGGTGCCACGCTTCGTTGGCTTGCTTCAAAAAGATCGGGGGAGGCTCGAACCACGTCGACCCCGTGGGAGCGTCGCGCATGAGCTCGAGGCAATGCACGTTGAGCAGGTTGCCCCGGGTCAGATCCATCACGTAGAAGGGCCCTCCGCCGCCCACGGCCTCGTCAACCACCTTGTCCACCTGCGCAGGTGTGGCGATGCCTTCGGCCACGATGCGAGCTGCCTCCGCACAGTAGTTCACAAAAATGTCATCCGCCGCAAAACACGGAGCGTCCGCCGTGACGATCGGCACCTTGCCAAGCTGCTTCAGCGTCGAAATCATGCGCTGCCCAAAGACCTCGTCCCCGGACAACACCACCTCCACCGGCGGTGACCGCCAGGCAGGGAAGAACGGGTGGTTCACGAAACACCGGGCCGGAACCTTCATACCTTCCACGATCCGCGCCCGCGGAATCCCCGACGTCGCGAACCCGATGAGACACTCGTTCGACACCACCGCCTCGAGCCTCGCCAAGATCGCTCGCTTCGTCTTCACGTCTTCCGTCGCTGCCTCGAGCACGTAATCGCACTTTCCCAGGTCACCGATGTCGAGCGTGGCCACGATCTGCCCGCGCATGCGCTCTGCCTTGGCAGCGCTGAGCTTCCCCCGCGCCACAGCCTTCTTCATGTACCCGTCGATGCGCGCCATCCCACTGTCCAGCGCCTCCTGACGGATGTCGAGCAACGTCACCGTCCCCCCGGTCCCCGCCAGGGAAGACAGGAATCCATAAGCCAGGTCCGGTCCAATCGAACCCGAACCGATCACGCCTACGTTCATGGCCGTCTCCTTTTCTCGTTGGCACACGCCCGACCCGCAGACCGTTTCACGGTCATCACTCCGGTACCAGCACCGCGCGCTCTTTCAGCTTGCCGTGGTGCGCCATGTCGATCACTTCGTTGATCTGCGAAAGCGGGAACCTCTTCGTCAGCGGGGTGACCTTGACCTTGCCTTGGGCCACCCAGGACAAGATCTCCGGGTACAGCTCCGGGTCGCAACCCCAATTGCCACGCAACGTCGCGTCGAAGGCCATCAGGTTGCTCAACCGCACCTCAAGCTTGTCCATCGTGAAGCCCACAACTGCCATGTAAGCCCCGTGATTCAGAAGCCCGAAGGCCGCCCCCTGACCCGCGGCGGTCCCCGACGTCTCGAAGATCTTCCAGCGCAAGGGCGGCGCCCCGAGGCTCTTTGCCTCCTCCTTGACCCGCCCCTTCAGCTCCTTTTCCGAGAGTCCCGTCACCGAGATGGCCGACGCTCCGAATTGGCGCGCAAGCTCGAGCTTGTCCGGGGAGACGTCCAGGGCGATCACCTTCGCACCCGTGGCCACCGCGCATTGCACGCAGTAGATGCCAATCCCGCCCGCGCCGACCACGATGGCCAGCTCGCCCTCGGCCAGCCCCGAGCGCTTCACGGACATGTAGGGGGTGCTCACAGCGTCCGCTACGACAGACAATCGCCACAGCTCCGTTGTGGCGAGCACGTCGTCACCGACGCCGCACAGGTATCGGGCAGGCACCGCCACATGAGAAGCGAAGCCTCCATGCCGATCATTTCCTGGCATGATCTGGCTCTTGCATATCGTGCGGTGACCCGCCGTGCAAAGCGCACAGGTGCCGCAGGGCATGACCGCGGGCACGATGACCGGGCGGCCCATCCATCCCGGATCCACCCCATCCCCCACCTCGCGCACGAGGCCGCTGATCTCGTGACCGAGCACCAGGGGCAAAGCCGCTCGTGTCTTCACACCCATGTGCAAGAACGAGATGTCCGTGTGACAGAGACCGCAGCCGGCCACCTCGATGACGGCCTCCCCGGCCGCCGCCGTCGCAAGCTCGAACGTCGTCTTTTCGAGCGGCTTGCCCGGCTCCGTCATCATCCAACCCGTCGCCGTCGTACTCATCGCTCACTGCCTTTCCCCCAGCCCTGCGCGCCCGCTCCGACGCTCCCGACCAGGTCCGTTTGGTCCGAACTCCCCAAAAGCACCCGTCGCTGCTCGACGGGTGTCGTGCCAATCCTTCGCTCGTCCAGTAGCGTCACCGCGAAAAACGACAACAGCCCCACCGCGAAGACGAAGTAGATGGGATGGCTCGTCGCCCACGCCATCGTCGACGGAAGGGCCTCCCGCGCCGCCCCTACCGGCGCAACATGCCAGATTGCCAGGGCCGCCATGGTCCCCAGCAACGTCCATGTCGCGCTCCCACGCCGGCACGCAGAAGGCCAGTACATCGTCATCAACACCACAATCGTGTAGCCCGTCGTCAACGTCAGCCCCACCAGCAGCGTCTGCAAGATCCCCGACACGCTCAGGGCCAGCAAGAACGTGACCAGGCCAATGGAAAGCACCGCCATCCTCGAAACCCATGCTTCGCCCCGGGGCGACAGGTCTTTGCGAACGAATCGCTTCACCACATCGTTCGTCACGAGCGTCGCGCTGCCGATGAGCAGGGCGGTGGCCGTGCTCACGTCGGCTGCCCACAGGCCGGCGAGGATGATGCCGGCAATGAACGGAGGCATCTCCAGCACGACCCTGGGCAGGGCCTCCGCAGGCGCGATCCCGGGATGCAACACCCTGGCAGCCATCCCGAGCAGCGCACTCAGAAAGCCCACGGGCACGATCAGCGCCGCGCCGATCAGAAAGCCACGCTGCGCCGCTCGCTCGTCTTTCGCTGCAAGCCCTATCTGAACGACCGATTGGGTGGACAAGGCCGTCATGGCCATGACCAGGAACCACGCCGCAATGATGGGGACACCGACTCCCGTCAGGTCATAGGCAGGATAGGACGCAGGGGCGTCGTGAACCAATCCGGAGAATCCTCCGGCCCGGTTCAACATGATGATCGCGCCAGCGCAGATTCCCACGTAAATGACAATCACGTTGACCACGTTCGTGAGCCCCGCGGCCCAGAACCCCCCGACCAGAGTGATGATGAGAAAGACCAAGGCCGTGGCCACCATCCCGCTTCGCAGAGTGAATATCTGAGGCATCAACGACGACAGGATCGCGCCGCCGGCGACGTACTGCAGGGACGTCACCACGATCTGGATCGCGAGCTGGCCCAGGACCGCGATGACCCGCCCGGAGGGAGTGTAGAAACGCTCGAAGAGCTCCGGCAGCGTCGATACCTCGAATCGACGATAGCGTCGGATGGCGAAGAGGGCGGCGAGCAGCGCGCCGCCCGCCCAGGCCGCGTTGTACCAACCCGCGGAGATGCCCGACGTATAGGCCCTTTCAGCCACGCCGATGGTGGAGGCACCTCCAATCGCGAGCCCCGCCAGCGCCGCCGCACAAACCCACGACGGCATCCGACGACCCGCGAGCAAGTACCCCACGAGACCGCTCGACGTACGTCGCATCATGCGCTGTGCCCACCACGTCACCGCGAAGAGTAACGCGATGTACGTGAGTACCACGCTCAGGGGGATCGAGGACGTCACCGGCAGGACCTCACCGGACACGAATCCGAACGTCGACGGCCGTGGGCGCCTGTCCCGTGGGATAGGCGATCACCGGGTTCAGATCCATCTCCACCAGACTGGGGAAGTCCGCCACGAGGGCCGACACCCGGATGAGCAGATCCCGAAGGGCGTCACGGTCGACCCCCTCTTGGCCTCGGACGCCTTCGAGCACCGCCGAGGCGCGAATCCCTCGGATCATCTCGTCCGCTTCCCGGTCCGTGAGGGGGGCCACGGAGAAGACCACGTCCTTCATCACCTCCACGAAGATCCCTCCCAGGCCGAACATGACCAGAGAGCCCAGACCAGGCGCCTCCGTAGCGCCGACGATGACCTCGCGCCCTCGCTGTTTCTGCTCGAGCAAGAGCATGGGGACGTCGGTCCCGAAGCGGCTCTGCACCTTTTCGAAAGCGACCCCCAAACCCCGTGCGTCGCCGATGTCGAGGACCACACCTCCGGCCTCCGACTTGTGCACGACAGCGGTCGAATCCACCTTGAGCACGCAGGGGAATCCCACCTTGTCCGCAGCCGCGGCCAGGTCGTCCTTGCCTTGGACCGGGGCGCGACGGGGCACGCCGATTCCATAACAGTGCAATAGATCGAAGGCGTGAAGCTGGGACATGTACGTGTCTTTTCCCTCGTAGGGAGCAACGATCTTGGCTGCGGCTTCACGACCTTTCGTGTGGGGCAACTCTCCCGCGGGTCGGGATCGGAGCGCATGATAGCGGGCCATTCCCGCGAGGGAGCGTGCCGCGTCTTCCGCGAAGTCGTAGACGGGTATCCCGGACTCCCGCAGTTGATGGATGAGCCCAGCCCACTTGTCGATGGTGCAGACCACGCACACCACAGGCTTGTCCGCGTTGGTCGTGGCCTCCTTGATCCTCGTGGCGATCGCGGGCAGATCGACGAAGGGAGCCGTCACGAAGTACACCATGGCCATGTCCACACTCTCTTCGTGCAGGAGCGTGTCCACCGCGGCGTGGAAGTGATCCGGCCCGGCGGTGGCCACCACGTCCACCGGATTGCCCAGGCTCGCTTCCGCATAGAGGCTCTGGGCGAGGCGCTGGCGCCCGGCCTCGGACCACCGGGACAGCTCGAGGCCGTTGTCCACGGACGTATCCACCGCCTGGATGCCGGGACCGCCCGTGTTGGTGATGATTCCAATTCGCTTGCCCTTGGGAATGGGCTGCATGGACATGGCAATGGCGGTCTTGATCATCTCGTCGGAGTCGACGAAGTCGACTACACCCGCTTTCTGGAAGAGGGCCTTCGCCATGGCGGCCTGGTCGACGAGCGTGCCCGTGTGCGAGGAGACGGCGACGGAACCTTCCTTGGTGCGCCCTGCCTTGATGGCCAGGATGGGTTTGTGGGGCGTGATGCGCGACGCGACTTCCAAGAACTTTCGGGGGTTCTTGAAGCTTTCGATTTGCATCATGATGACCCGGGTGCCCTCGTCCTGGCCGTAGTACTCGAGGATTTCGGGCATGGTCAGATCACACTCGTTGCCATAGCTCGCATACATGCGGTGGCCGAGGCCGACCCGATGCAGGTGAAGTTTCAGCAACTCTCCCATGCCCCCGCCCTGGGCAACGATGGAGACGTTGCCCGGCTTCATGGGGACGAAGGTGAAGTTCGCGTAGGCGGAGATCGCCGGGTCCGCATTCTGCACGCCCTGGGAGTTGGGTCCGAACACCCGCATCCCGAAGGAGTGGGCGAGCTCCACCATCTCACGCTCACGTCGAATCCCTTCCTCACCGACCTCCTTGAACCCCGCGGAGTGCACGATGGCGAACTTCACGCCCTTCTTGCCGCAATCCTCGATGACCTTGGGGATGAGCTTGTATTGCACCGAGATGTTCACGAGATCGATCTCGTCGGGCACCTCCAGGATCGAACGATAGGCCTTCAGACACTGAATGTGCCCGCCCTTCGGGTTGATCGGGAAGATGGGCCCCTGGAACTTGTACTCGAGCAGATTGCGAATGACGATGTTGCCGATCGAGTAGGGATTGTTCGAGGCGCCGATGATGGCGATTGCACGGGGCTTGAACAGAGCGTCGAGCATCGATTCGTCTCCATGACCACGGAATCAACTCCGCGTTCGGTCTCCCGCGGAGCCCTCGGGCACCGCGTGTTCGTGTCGTGTCTCAGGCGTATCCACATCTCTCTCACGTCGCGGATCCCCACGTCGTGATCGCATCAAAGCTGTTCGATGAGCGCTTCGAACTGGGTATGGGCCTGCTCTTCCGAGTACAGGCGCAGATCGTTGAGATCACCGTGAACCACGATGTGCGGCAACCCGAGCTTGGCGCTCAGACGACCAGGCATCCCGTAGCGATTGTTGGAGTTGTTCGGGCACGTCTTCGCATCGTGAAACACGAAGCCGTCGATCTCGTATTCCTTCGCCATTCGCTCGAGGTACGCCTCCTTGAATGGCTCGTCGCGCACGATGAAGAGCTCCGCATAGGCCCGCGCCATGCCCTCGAAAGGATCGGACTCCGCCAGTGCCTCGAAGATCCAACTGTTGCAGTAGGTCGAAGCCACCACGCAGGCCTTCTTGGAACCCAGCATCTCAGCGTGCTCTCGCAGCTTGCCCCACACGGGCATGCCCTCCCAGTAAAACCGGTGCTTCTCCCCGTCGACCGCTCCGACCCCGTCGGCGATTCGCGTCTCGAGCTCCGCGGACAAGAGATCGTAATACTGGACCGCTCGATCATCACCGCGCAGCACGACGGCGGGGCCCATGTGGATGGTGCCGTCGAAGAAGGTGAGTGGAGAGGGGCGATGGCGTGCGGAGCGAAGGACCCGGCCCCAGCCGAGGGTGCAGCGATAGGAAGAGGCCACGACCTCGCGGAGGCGGTCGATGTCGAAGCGCACGCCGGACACCTGCTCGAGCTGAGGAATCATCGACTTCATCTGCGCCACCAAGGAACCCAGGTGGTCCGTCGTGACCTCACCGATGCCGCGCGGTGTCTGGATCCCGACCAGCGGGACGCCGAGCTCCCGCTGGTAGAACGCAAACCAATCCTGCACGTCGCGACATTGGTTGGTGTTGTAGACGAGCACGTCGGGCTTGGGCACGCCGCGCATCCCGAAGGCCTTCGTCAGAGGAGTGGTCTTGCGAAGCCACGCGCCGACATCACTCGTGAGATAGGAGCAGATGTCGGGCGAATAACCCACGGCGTTCGCGGCGGGGATCAGGTCCGAGGCCAAGCGCGAGGTGCCGAGCAAGGCGCCGTGATTCTCGGGGAAGTAGACGAGAAATCCCAAGGCTCGGAGCAACTCCGCGGGGCCCACGCTCGTGCACCAGGCGACCTTGCCCGTCCCGCCTTCCGCTGCTTGCTCCAGCTCCCGGAAGTAGGCCGCCATCAGATCCCGCATCGATCGGGTCGCTTGAATCTTCTTGATCACGGATGCTCCGCCGGCTTCCACGTTTGCCTCCTTCAACTCGTCAACCATCTTGCCACGGAAGGTCGTCAGGCCCTCCGGCTCTCGTCCAGCGCAAAGAGCGCCGCTCCCACGGCTCCGCTGGTGATGGGCGCGGGCAGCACGCCCACCTCCATGCCAGAACGCTCCCGCAAAGCTCGCACGACACCCGGGAAGTACTCACACACGCCTCCCGTCGCCCAGGTCTCGCCGCTGATGTCCCCCATCTCGAGGACCCGATCGGCGATCGCGTGCATACACCCCAAGGCGATGGATTCCGCCGTGGCGCCGTCGCGCAAGCGTTCAATCACCTCGATCTCCGCGAAGACGGAGCAGTACCCGCCGATGGCGGCAGGCTCCTCCGCGGCGACTGCGAGATCCATCAAGCGCGTGGGGTGCACCTTGAGGTGTCTTGCGGCGAACATGAGAAACGTCCCGACCCCGACCGCGCACTTGCGGACGGTCCGACAGGACTCCACCTGTCCCCTGGGTCCGACCCGAATCGTCTTCGGTTCGCGTCCGCCGATGTCGATGAGCGTATGGGCGGTTCCCCTGTAGTGAAATCCCGCCCTCGCATGACAGGCCGCCTCCGTCACGGTGCACTTGGCCCAAGGCGCGCACGCGGCTCCGAACCCGGTGACACAGGTTGCACGCAACGCCTCCGCATCGATCTTCGCTTCCGCGGTCGCACGACGGGTGGCTTCCCGGATGCAATCCTGGAAGTACCCGTTGGTGGGGACGATCGAGGTGCCAGCGATGGTGGTGTCCTCCCGCATCACGATGGCTTTCACGCACTCGGTGCCGATGTCGAGGCCGGCGACCAGGGATGATTCGTTCGCGTTCACAAGGACCTCTGAGAGAAAGGTGGCGTGCTCGACTGTCGGTCGCGGTTGGACTTCTCGTTGAACTCGATGAGCTGCCGCTCGAGGCTGTCGAGAGACACGAGGCGCTCGTCGTGGGTATCGGCCTCGATGAGGATGGCCGGGATGCCCGTGTCTCGCTGCAGGCGCATGTGCAAGCCGTAGCGGACGTTGCTGTGCTCGGGGCAGGTTCTGCCGTCGTGATGCACCACCGCGTCCACGGAATACTTCTGCAGCTCGGACTTGAGAAATCGCACCTTGTATTCACGGGCTCGGTTGGGGAACACCGACAGATAGGCGAGCGCCAGCGAGTCGATGGGGTTGTTGGGGTCGAGCCCCGTGAACGCCCAGTTGGCAGCGTAGGTGGACCCCACGATGGCGATGTGCTGGTCGACGAACATGCTGGAGAGGGACCGCAGAGCACACCAGATGGGGGGGCCTTCCCAGTAGAACCGGTAACGTTCGCCAGCGACCGCAGCGACCGAATGCGCCACACGCTGCTCGAGCTCCGCCAGCAACGTCTCGTAGTACGTCACCGCTTCCTTCGTTCCCCGAAGCATCACCATGGGTGCGCAATGAATGATCGCGTCGAAGTAGGTCAGAGGGCTCGGAGACTCCCTGGCGAGGTCCAGGATTCGCGACCATAGCCCCGCGGCCGTAGCGGATAGGTGAACGATCTGTGCGAGCTTGTCCGGGTTTAAACGGTACCGCACATTCCACTCGAGCTGATCCACGAGCCGCAACATCTGCTGGGTGGAAGCATTGGCGTCGTGCTGATCAATGTGATCGAGCACGGACACGGGGTGCAGACCGAAGACCGGCGCGCCCATGCGGTGGCTGTAGTACTCGAACCAGCGGGCGAGGAATTCACCGAAGTTCGTGCTGTAGACGAGCACCTCCGGGGCGGGGATGCCCTGCATGCCATGCAACGCCAGCAGCGGGCTCTCCTTGGCGAGCATCGCCCCGACGTCCGCCGTCATCTCCGTGTTGACAAGAGGCGAGAAGCCGTCGGTGATGGCGCGACGGATGTAGTGCTTGGCGCGGCGGCTTGCTCCGAGGATGGCCGAGTGGTTTTCGGGGAAGTAGGGCGTGTAGCCGAGGGCGCGCACGATTTCGACGGGCGCCATGCCGGAGCACCAAGCGACGTGCCGGTTGGGATCGCGGGAGGCTTCGTCCAGATCTCGGTAGTAATCGCTGATGATCTTCTTGAGGACCGGGGCGCACTCGAGGGGGACACGTCCGCTGGGCATGCCTCGGAGGCGGGTTCGTCCCACGGGTTGGATGGGGAATCTCGCGCTCGCGGTCTTCACCTGATCGACGGTGCGGGCGGCGCGTTCGGTTCCCCTGCGGGCGCGTCGCTCGAGAGCGTGCATCATCCGGACGAGGCCCCAGTTCAGGGGCGTCTTGAGACCGAGGCGCTGGGCTTCGGCCACGACACCGCCGTTGATGGCGTCGATTTCCGTGGGCAGGCCCCGCACGACGTCTTGCCACATGGATGGGCGGTTCTTGCCCAAGGCGCGCTGGGAGTTGATGACCGGTCGATAGGGATCTTCTTCGTCTTGGACAGGTACACCACGGGCCTTCATGACCGTGACGATCTCGCTGCAGACTTCTCGCATGAAGTGTTGCAGGTCCGCATCCTCGAGCATCTCGTCGCAGGTCAATCCGGTGAGTGCGGAGGTTGGGTTGACGACAGCGTTGTGTAGAAGCTTCTGCCAGACGGTGTGGTCGACGTTGTCGACGACGTTGGTGGCGAGGCCTGCATTTCCGAAGGTCGTCTCGAGCTGTTGGATCTCGTCGGTCACCTGGCCGCAGAAGGGAGCGATCTGCATGGGATTGATGCCCATGCGATAGCGCAGGCGGTTGGGGCCCGTATGCTGGATGCTGTGGAAGGTGATTCCGGTGAGGATGCGCTCGGGGTGGACGTGTTCTGCGATGACTTCGACGTTGCCGACGCCGTTTTGCACGGACAGGACCCAGGTGTGGGGGCCGATGGCGGTGCGGGCGCTTTCGATGGCGGTGCGGGTTTGGTAGGTCTTGACGGCGACGATGACGAGGTCCGCGGGGGGGAAGTCATCGAGGGTGGTGGCGACCTTGATGCGAACGCACCGCTCGGTCTTGTGAGCTTCGCCGACCATGAGGCCGGACTCGTTGAGGAGCTGGGCCCGGGCTTGGTTGATCTCGAGCAAGGTGACGTCTTCGCCCGCTTCCGTGAGCCGTGCGCCGATGAGTCCCCCGAGAGCCCCCGCTCCAATGATCAATACCCGCACCCATGCCCCCTTCCCTCTGTCTGGACGCGCTTGGCGTCGCGTTTCGTGTTTGCCTGTCTCCGCTCCCGCCAGGCCTTGGGATGGACAGAAGACCTGGTCGAAGTGCCGGGGCCCGGGCGGTTCGCCTCGCCAGCCCCTGGCGAAGGAATGCGCGATACACTACCGTCGGCATCACGATTGTCAAGCGGGATTAGCAGCAGTTCCCGCTCTTTCAGAACGCGGAACTTCCGATCCAAGTGGCGTGCCGTGCGCGTCTGGCGCCCGTCCGCAGACGTCGAGGCGGCGGGATGAAAAGGAGCCACGCAGAGCACGGGCCGTCCGAGATGGCGTGGTGCTTCCAGGTCCATGTCGTCGGGCTGCACGTCGGCCTCGTCGCCTCACAGCTCGGCGCCCAGCGCATGTCCTACGTCATGCTCTGCGCCACGGGCTCCCCCGCCGACGCCGACCTCTACCTTTCCGACCGACAGTGGCGAAATGTCATGGACCGCATCGACCGCATCGCGGAGGCGTTGCGGATCAAAGTGAGCGTGCCCGAGGGCTACTGCCGCGAGCAGCCTTGGCACGTGTGCGCCGCCTTCTCCGGACAGCAGGTCCATGTGGACGTGCTCGGCCGCGTGAACCTGACGTCGTCATGTCCGCGTGGCGGCAGTCACGACGGAATCAGGGCGGATGGATGGTGTGAGCGCGATCGGAAGACGCACCGATGCGTCGCCGCGCTTGCCCGCAGCGAACACCCTGGTGCCCT
>CAZAWR010000008.1:0-157411 GCA_964488865.1 uncultured Polyangiaceae bacterium
TGTCTGTTGATCATGCCAGTCGCACCCCAAAACGCCTCGCCTTCGGCTCGGATAGTTCAAACCCAGCCACGTTCTTCGAACAGTGCTTGATTTGGGGCTAGAACAAGCCGCTTGGATTGCGTGAGACGACCGTTGGCGCGTAACCACCTCGTGATACGATGAGTCGCATGGCGGGAGACTCGCGGCGCACCATAGGCTTTCTCTCGCTGCTTCTCTGCACCGTGCAAGCGTGCGGCTCCGACCCCGATACCCAGCCTTCCACATGCGTGTCCTGCGACGACGCCGCGCCCGACGCCCCATTCGAAGCACAGCCCGACGCCCCATTCGAAGCACAGCCCGACGCCCCATTCGAAGCACAGCCCGACGCCCCTTCCGAAGCACAGTCCGACTCACCCAACGACAGCGATGTCCTGCTGCCCCTGGGCAACGCGATCGTGCTGTCCGACGGCACCGTCACCGGGCTGTATCGCGTCGGAGGTCCTGCCGCCACCGCGCGCGCAGTGGCATTCCAGTCCGACGGCGCGAGCACTCGATGCCTGGACGAGAAAAGGAATGTGATCTGGGAACAGCCCCACGGCGCCGGTCAACTGTTCGGCGGATTCGACTTCGATGACGACGGCTTCCCCGATCTCGGCATCGCCCGAAGCGAAGACACCGGCCAGATGTGCGGCAGCACGCCGCTGCGTCGTACTTGGTTGGACTTCGTGCAAGGCCGCACCGGCGCGATCCACTCGCCGGTTGCCCCCACCGAAGCGATCTGCTGGGACTTCTCCGGGACCATCTACCCGACGGATCAGTGGACCGTGCTCGGTGTGCTGTTCGGATCGTCCACGAGCCTGCTTGCGGCCGTACCCTACTACGCGACCACCGGGTCGCTGTTTTCGTTCGGCTCCGGCTTCTCCGAGACGGCCTCGTTTCACTATCCGTCCACGGATGCCTTCGACAACGCGTACACGGCGGATCTGCCGAACGCGCACGGCGCGGGGCACAGCTACGAACAGTACTCGCACGTCGCGAACGGGTTGATCGTGAGCGTCGCGGGTGAAGAACGGCTCGTTTTCTTCACCACCGCGCGGGTCCTGCAGTACCGTCTCGGTCCGCTCGGCCCGGACCAGCTCGCCGCCGACGCTCCCTTCCTGACGGCCAACCGGACGGATCTGGTCGGCCGCAACTATGGCCTCGTCCTACCCGACCCTGGAGACCCAACGCGCCTCGTGCTCCTGTCGGGAACGACGGCGGATACCGTTCTTTCCGACATGATGACGGGGACCATGGCCGCGGATCCGTGGGGCCAGATCGAAAGGCACGTGACGGTATACGACTTGGCGTCGGGCACCGTCCTTCAGGATCGGTTCTTTTCGTTTGCCCACGACGCCAGCGATGGGCACAAGTACGAAGGCCGGGTCGTGGCGCCGGACAATCCGATGGTGCGAACGGCGGCGGGGCCTTCGCGGTACGCGTTCAACGTGTACGAGGGCGGGCACTGGATGCTGCACGTCACCGAGCCGGGCTCGGCCGACGACGCGGTCGTGTTCAAGGACCTATTCCTCTGGGACATTCGCGACGTGGATCAGGACGGCCGCGAGGAGTGGGTGTTGTCACCCTCGCGGGACGCAACCGACCCTGACGTTCCGGGTTGGTACTTCGTCAAGTGGCGCACGGTGTTCGCGCATTGGAACGAGGCTTCCCTGCAGCTGGATCCGCTTCGGGAAGAGCAGGGGATGATCCCGTACTTGGCGCCGGTGTTTCGCCAGCCGGCGAAAACTTCCTCGCGCGGGTATCTGTACCCGGTGTTGACGACGGAGCAGGGGGGAGAGCTCGTGTTGCTGATGTGGTCCTCATCGGGCGCGGTGGTGACGATCCCTTCCACGATGCCGTGAAGACGCTGGGGCATCCTTCGCGACCTGCTTTCGCTCGTGCGCCTCGTCACTCTTTGATGCGGGCCGAGCGGGCCGGCACGGTCGATCCCTCGATGGCGGCATCCTCGTCACCGAAGTTGATGACGAGTCGAGAATCCGGCAACTCCCACACGGAAGGCAAGACGTGCCTGCTCTCTCTCGCGATCACGTCTGCGATCGGATTCGTCAGTACGTCCGGGAGCTGTTTGGGGAACGCGTCCACGGGGGGAACGGCTTCGCCGCGGACGGCGATTTGGGCCGGGAGGTCACCGAGCCAGTCGACGCGACCGGGCTCGAGGTCGCGCAGATCGTCGGACAAGAAGAGGGCGCCCCCCGCGAGGGCGGCGACCCACACGCCCACGTCGACCTCGTTTTGCGGGAGCCTTCGGAGCAACGGAGGGTCCGCATCGCACAGGACCTTGCTGCACAGGTGCCAGCGAGCCGCGATGCTCCGAGCCTGGTTGGGGATGAAGTACCAGGAGGCATCCGCGGGCTCGAAGGCGATGTCTCCGCCGAGCCGCCACGCGTCGACGTAGGGGAGGCTGGGATGGGACGGGGCGCCGACCGCGAGAAGGATTGTGTCTTCCCCCGCGGCATCTCGGATGAGGCGAAGCGCCTCGTGATAGGCCTGCATGCCCGTCCCCTGCGCGTGGCGAGGTTCCTCGTAGGTCCCCGCGAAGAGGAAGTCGATCTTCAGGAAGTCGTACCCCCAGCTCACGATGCGCTGGATGAAGGCCTGAATGTGCGCGGCCGCCTCCGGCTCCGTGGGATCGAGGATGCGCATCGTCCCGTTGGTGGGATGCGGGTACGTGGCGCCTTGCAGGAACCAAGTCGGATGGTCGGAAACGAGCGGGCTGTCGTCGTCCACGAGCAGGGGCGCCAGCCAGATCCCCACACGGAAACCCTGCGCTTTCAAGTCTGCGGCGAGGCCGTCCATGCCCGACGGGAACTTGTCGTTCGCCTCCCATTCACCCCAGCGCTGTTGCCAACCGTCGTCGATGACAATGCGCAAGGGTAGGGCGGAGGCGGGCACGCGGCCTTCGAGCGCTGCGCGGGCGAGGGGGGCGTTTTCTCGCACGTCCTGCTCCGTGACCTTGTCCCAGAGGTCGTACCAGGAGTTCCACCCAGCGTCTGCGGGGACAGGTTTGCTTGCTCTGCGCGACGGCAACCCGGCTGCGTAGCGCGTGAGCATCCCGTTGAGGTCGCTGTTCAAGCCGAGATACCACCGCTCTCCCTCGAGGACTTGTCCCGCCTGCACGGGCACGGATTCCCCAGCGCCACCGGAGACGAGGTTCACCGCGAGCTCTGGCCCCGTCCCGAGGTGAACCTGTGCGTAGGAGCGGAACACGCTCGTGGTCAGCACGCCCGCGAAGAAGTTGCGATCACCGCCGCCCGCGTACGTGTACCACCAGGAGAGTTCAGTCCCTCCGCGTCCGACTTCGCGGTCCTCTCGGTCCGACAGGGCTTGCGCGACCTGCTCTGCGGTTGGGGACGGACCCAGGGCGAGCACACCGCTCTGCGACCAGGACTGGAAGCCGTTGGACAAGAACCCCCGCGCGCCTCGGAGCGTTGCGCCGCCCGCCAGCGAGAGCCCCTGCACGTCCACCGTCTCGCGCGCTTCGAATCGCAGGCTCAACTCGTTGCCCTCGACTCGCGCGGTGACCTCGCCCGCATCGATCGTGCAGAGGATTTCCGCGCTACCGAACGTGCAGGCGTCTGCTTCTCCCCCTTGCCACTGCCCGTCGACGAGTACGCGCGGAAGCAGATGAACGTCCATTCCCTCGCAAGCGTTGGCGAAGACGACCCCGCGCTCGTCGATGCGGAGCGTGCCCGCATCGCATACGTAGGGCTGGGTCGGTTGGGTGTCGTCTTGGGCGCTGCAACAGGGGAGCGCGATGGCGAGGCAGAGGAGGGTTCGTGGCTTCATGGGATTGTTGCGGGGTGAGGGGCGTTTCGAGGTTGGGCGGGCCTGTGCGGGCCGTCAAGCGGAAGAGTCCTTTTCGGTCAGGGCTCCGCGGGTTAGCCTCAGATGCGATGCGTACGTCCCTTCCTCGTTGTGTGGTCGGATCGGCCACTGTCGTCGCGTTTGCGCTGGCTCCCATCGCTCTGGCTCCTGCCTGTGGCGGCGCCCCGAAGCAACCGGTTACGGCCTCGGCAGCGGCAAGCTCGAGCGCTGGTTCCTTGCCGCTCTTCACGCAGTCTTCGGGGGCTTCGCCGATCCACGTCATGTGGAAGGCCGCTGCTTGCGACGTCGAGATGCGTGATGCGTTGGGCGCGACCTATCGGTTCGAAGAGGCGAACCGCGATGGCGTACAGGGAGAGTTGAAGAGAGCCGCGGATGGGTGCTTGGCGGTGTCCCGAGGGACGCAGGGGACGGCGTACGTAGAGGCCAAGGTGGCTGGGTCCGGTGCGTTGTCCGATGTGGTCGTGTCGCCGGGCGGGGCGGTCTCGACGGAGGTCGTTGGGTGTTTGACGAAGTCGTTCAGTGGGGTTCGCTTGTCTGCGCCTCGTGACGAGGATTCGGTGCTGCTGCTTTTTCTGGTGAGCGCCTGTCCGCCGCCGTGAGGGGATTCTCTCCGTCGACAGGAATGTTGACGCCGGGCAAGGAGCCGTGCACGCTTCGATGCCGTGAACCAACAATCCAACGAGATCCTTCATGCGGCGGCTCCCCCTGGCGGTTACGGTCCTCCCGGGGGAGGTGGCTATGGTCCTCCTGGCGGAGGAGGTTATGGTCCCCCAGGTGGGGGAGCTTTCGGGCCTCCGGGGGGTGGCCCGCCTCCTGGTCCTCCCCCGGGCGGATTCGGCGGCCCGCCGCCGGGCGCTCCCGGTGGATTCGGCGCGCCTCCGCCCGCACCGGGCGCCTTTGGTCAGCCTGCAGGCATGGCCCCACCCGGCGGAATGGGCGCACCCATGGCCGGCTCCGTCCCTCCCGAGTTGCAGAAGAAGGTCGACACCTGGTCGATGGTCGCCATCGCCACTTTCTTCTTCGGCTGCGGCATCCTCGCCCTCGTCCCCATCCTGATGAGCAACGGCGCCAAAGACGCCCTCAAGCGCGGTGACATCGCCACCGCCGAGAGCAAGATCGGAACCGTCAAGATCCTGTGCATCCTCGGCTTCGTCAACGTCGCCCTCTGGATCGTGCTCTCGATCGTTTACGTCATCATCATGATCGTCGCCACCATGTAGGCCCGTCCTCGTCGACCCGTCGACGCCCCCTCCCACACGCCTCCATTTTCGCCTGATCGCTTCGTGCGCTCACGGTGAGGCAGCAACGAAACCCTTCCGGCGCCCTCGCTCCCTCGTGGTATTCTCCCGAACTGGGTGCCACGAGCGACAAGGGAGGGATGTGCCATGCCTGGTGCGGTAGACACGGGCTCGACGCTGTTGACGACTGCCTTGATGGTTGTCTTCTATCTGGTCATCGTTCGATTGATCGACATGAACGAGAAGGAGCCGCTCTGGGCGATGGCGGCGTTCTTCGTGCTCGGCGCAGCGGCTTCGGTCGTCGTCGTGCAGGCGGTTGGCACGCCAGTCCTCGACCTACAGCCCTTGCTCGGAGCCGTGGTCAAAGAGAGCGCTCGATTCGGCGCCATCGGCGCCGGCGTGTTGGGGCTGCTTGCCTATGGCAGGAAGCGAGGCTGGGACGAGTTCAACGGGCTGCTCGACGGCATCGTTTACGGCGCGACGGTGGGGCTGGGGTTTGCCACGGCGCGTGAAGTGATGAATCAAGTGCTCATTGGCGGCTTCGCGGTCCCTGGCGAAGAGGCGGGGCTGCTCACGGGCTTCCACAAGGTCTTCTTGACGGGGCTCGCCGAAGGGATCTTCGGCGCCATCATCGGGGCTGGCATCGGAGCCGCCGTGGAAGCCCGTGCCATCGCGCTGCGCGTGGCGTGGCCCCTCGTCGGAGTGGGCGTGGCGATGCTGGCGAACTGGGGCTACGTCGAGCTGGGCAAGGGCAATGCGCTCGGAGGAGACCAGGGGCTGGTGCGGGCGCAAATCGCTCTTGCCCTTCCTGTTGTCGTGGTCGTGCTCGTGGTGGTCTACGCGCTGCTCTCCGAACGCCGGGCCATACGAGACCAGCTGTCGTCGGAGCAGGCGGAAGGGATCGTGACGCCCACGGATCTGTCGCTGCTCCAGAGCGTGGTGGCGCGCGAGCTCACGTACCTGAAGACGTTGCTTTCCGGCAAGGTGCGGCCATGGCTTCTTCTGAAGACCCTGCACAACCGGCAGGTTCAGCTCGCCTTCGTGAAGCAGAGCGCGGCTCGGGAAACGAACCCGACACGCAAGAGCCGCTTCGAGACCGAGATCGCAAACCTTCGCCAGTGCATTCGGGAGCAGCAAAAGGCTCTCGAGGCCGCAGGTGTCCGAACCAAGGAGGAGGGCAAGCCATGAGAACCAGCGCTTCCTCTTCGCGTGTCCCTGCCTCCACGATGCTTCTGGGGGTGGTGGTCGTTCTGGCGTTGCACCTGTCCGGATGCTGCGGAGGATGCTGTCGTGCGATGCTCGGTACGCCCAGCGGCAGCAGTGGGTCCTCCAGTCCGGGCCTCTCGGATTCCCCGAGCTCAGGTTCCGTGTCGAGCTTGGTGGCTTCTCAGGTGGGCTCCTTCCGCCTCACGGGAACCGCTCCCGTCACACGCCTCGGGTCTTCGCTCAGCCCCGGCGTGATCGATAGCATCGGGGCCGCGTACGAAGGCCCTGGCGGAGAGCAACTCAATCAAATCATCCTCGCCTACGCGTCTGCCGGTGTCGCGAACGGGAGAATGGAAATCGTCTACCAGACCATCGCCCGCGAATGCCCCGGCAAGCGCCTCATGCGATCGGAAGTGCGTAATCGAAATGGTGTCGTGGTGGGTACGCAGGTCGTCTGCGACCAGTCTCCGCAGCACGTCTACTGGAGCAATGGCCGCGTCCTCACCTTCGTCACGGCGCCCCACCCCTCGGCGCTCGCCTTCTACACCGCGTCCGGGTTCTGAGCCGTCGGCTCCCCTTCCGTCACGGGCCCACGCAGTAGGTCGACGGTCCGCATACGCTGTTTTCGCACGCCCCGCTTTCGCACTCGTCCGCGAAGATGCAGTCCGTGCCGTCGGCCTGCCTCGCCACGCACTTTCCGTCCCCGAGCATGTCGCAGAAGCTGTCCTGGCACTGCCCGAGTATGTTGAAGCTGTCGTCCATGCAGTCGTCACCGACGTTGAGCAGATCCGTCCCGGGGGCCACGCACACGCTGTTGTCGAAGTCGCAGTCGAGACCCGTCTTGCACAGTTGCACGTTGCTGACTCCCCCGCTGCACGCTTCGTCCTCCTCGCTCACGGCCTTGCACGCGCCCGTGCGAGCTACGCCGTTTGCATCGAAGGGGAAAGCGCATGCCCCCGGGTTGTTCGGGTTTTCGTAGCAGCAGAAGGCGACCAACGGGTTGCATGTGCCGTAGAACCGCGCGCCTGTCCCGTCACGCAAAGGCACGCAACCCGCGTCGCCGGGCCCCTTGGTTCGCGTGAACGTCGACCGCTGCGCGGGGCCGACGGGAGCGCTGAACCCGAAGCACGCAGGGTCGTGCAGGGCGTTCGCGATCGCGGAACCGCAGGCAGCCGCGTCGAGGGTGTCGGCGCAGGTCTGCGCCACGTCCCCGTGATACGTGACATTGCCTAGGTTCGCCTGCGCGATCCAGTCCCCGAAGGGCACGAGGTCCAGCATCTCCTTGACGATCGTCGTGCACGCGGCTTCGTCTGCGAGGGTCGCCTTCGGAGGCAGCTTGTCAGCGTAGCCAGCGTCGATGAGGATTTGGTCGTTGGCGTACGAGAAGAAGTAGTTTTCGATGTCCTGGGCGCCGCAGCAGCGGAAGAGGGCGTTGCAGATCGATGCCGCTGCGGTGCTGGTGAATTCGTCGATCGGAAGGCCAGTGGCGCCTCCGGCGCCCGCGTTGCCAGCCGCTCCTGCTCCTCCTCCCGTACCGCTCGTCCCGCCGGTGCCGCCCGTGCCGCCTGTCGCTCCACCCGTGCCGCCCGTGCCGCCCGTGCCGCCCGTGCCGCCTGTCGCTCCACCCGTGCCGCCCGTGCCGCCGGTGCCGCCCGTCGTTCCGCCCGTGCCTCCGCTCCCGCCGCCCGATCCGCCGTCGGCAGTAGACCCGCCCGTGCCGCTCGCGCCTGACTGCCCAGAGGAATTGCCTGCCCCGGACGAATCGGTGTCGTCCGAGCAAGCGAGCGCAAGCGGAAGGAGAAGAAGTGCGGGAAGAATTCGCTTCATGGTCATGGCCTCTTGTGCGTGCGTGGATGGGACGTGGTCGCGGTTCGAGGGGGCGAGCCGAACCTGCCCCAAGGTGTTCAGATGTGCATATCAGTGGAACGTTCGACTATCAACACCTCTTCTGAGGCGCCCTGCCTTCTCGCCCCGTCGCTTGCATCGATCCGCGGGGACAGCCGTCCATCTCCCCAGACAGCAACCATGGGAGAGCGCAACCGGCGGACCCGGAAAGGCCGCCAGCTTCTCATCGGACCTACACGGTGAAATGATGACTACCGTTCGATTCCGCTATGGCTTCCACCCCGAAGGGTTGGATCCCCTTCTTGCCCTGCGGCACGGAGCCCGGACGCTTCCAGGCAGCCCGCCCTCGACGGTTCTCGCTGCACCGGCGCCCGTTTCGGTCCCCGCGTCCGTGCAGGGACGGTCCCGCCGCCCCGTTCGCGTGCCGGAAATACGACCTCGGCGCGTGGGTGCCCGTTTTCTGACAGCCGCGGCCGTCGTAGGTGCTGCCATTGGAGTCTGGGTGCTGGCGTTCGGGCAGTCCGACTCCTCTGACGAAGCGAGCGAACCGCTGCTCGCGTGGGCCCCGCCTCTGACCCTCG
Organism: uncultured Polyangiaceae bacterium; assembly: GCA_964488865.1. GTDB lineage: Bacteria > Myxococcota_A > Polyangia > Polyangiales > Polyangiaceae > MWCO01. The sequence continues at coordinate 8,735 of CAZAWR010000008.1, forward strand.
AGCCAGACCCCTTGCCCTCGCCCGTCGTTCATGAGTCACACCCCGACGTGCGCTCCGAGGTGTCGCAGCCCGCTGTGCGACCGGAGTTGCCCAACGCGTCTCGACCGGCCACGACTTCCCAGGAGACCACTCCTGCCGTCGAGCCCACGCCTGCCGCGTCACCGCCCGCGGGGCCTAGCGTCGAACCCGGACCTCCCGCGTCTCCGCCGGCGGGGCCCACCGATCCCCCTGCGGTCTCGACCAGCAAGCCGACGTTGCCGGCTCTGACCGTCCCGGAGACGTCGTCGCCCCGCGGCACGCCCGAGCGGGTCAAGCCGGCGGTTCTGCCAGGCCTTTCGCCCACCGATCTCGCCCATCGCGACGCTCGGGCAGGCGCTGACGAGTCCAAGCCGGAGGCAGTCGCCAAGCCCCGGGTCCCGGTGCCCGATCGACTCCCGACACCGCAGCCCAAGACACGGCTGACCGTGCCCCGCGTGTCTCGTTGACGCGGTCGATCAGCCCCTACCGTCGCGTTGCATCTGGTAGTAGGCCCGAGCGCGCTCGACCTCAGCGACCATGCGCCGCACGTCCTGCTTGGTCGTTTGTTCATCGCCCGTGCGAGCCGTCTGCATCACGTCGGTTGCCACCTGGATGAGGCCGGGCATGTGGATCGCTCCGCCGCGGATCTGGTGCGCCAGCTTTCGTGTGGTATCGAGGTCTCCCAGGGCGATCGCTCGGGAGGCCTCCGCGGCAAGCTCGTGGGCACGGAGGAGAAATCGGTCGACGTGCTCGATGGCGAAGGTCCAATCCGTGTCTTCCGCAAGGCGGTCGAGGTCCACCGGAGGGCGCTCGGTGTCGCGTCCGCGGGTGTTGAGACGCGGGTCTCGGCGTTTTCGCAGCGCGTGGTCCATCGCATCGTAGAGCGTGGCGGGGTCGATGGGCTTGGCGACATAGCCATCCATGCCGTGGGCGAGACATCGTTCGTCGTCGCCGCGCATGGCGTGGGCTGTGACGGCCACGATGGGCACGTTGGCCGTGGGTGGGTAGGAGCGCAGAGCCATCGTGGTATCGAAGCCGTCCTTCCCCGGCATCTGCACGTCCATGAGCACGATGTCGAACGGCTGTGTGGCGCAGCGGTCGATGGCCTCCTCGCCACTCGCCGCGGTGGTGACGTCGCAGCCCGCGCGACGCAGCAGCAGGCTCATGAAATCGAGGTTGATGGCGTTGTCCTCGACGACGAGGACGCGTGTGCCTGGGTTCAGGCGGGGGGGAGCGTGGCGCGGGGGAGGCTCCGGGGTGCGTGGCGCGTCGGTAAGAGCGCGTGTCAAAGCGCCGATGAGCGCCGTTCGACGGACGGGTTTCTGCACGAAGCCGGTGACGTGCAGGTCGCGTGCTCTCCGGCCGTTTCGGCTGCGGGGGCCCGCAGCCAGCAAGACGATGGGGACGGTCGAGCCGAAGGGTGTGGTGCGAATCCGGCGAGCCGTCTCGTAGCCGTCGAGATCGGACATGGCGGTGTCGATGAGGATGGCGTCGGGATGCTTGCTCTCCAGGTGCTGCAGGGCAGCCTTGCCGTTGGGAGCCGACAGCACGACGGCTCCGAGGTCTCGCAGGGATCCAGCGATGGCTGCTCGGCTCGAGGCGTGGTCATCGACGACGAGGATGGTTCGATCGCGCAGCGCGGAGGAGGAGGCGGCGATTTCTTGTTCCGACTCTGCGGTGCACTGCACGGGGAAGGAGAAGTGAAAGGTACTCCCGACGCCTTCTCGGCTCTCCACTTCGATGGTTCCGTCCATGAGCTCGACGAGTTGTTTGCAGATGGCGAGGCCCAAGCCTGTGCCGCCGTGTCGGCGGCTGGTGGAACCGTCGAGTTGGGTGAACTTCTCGAAGAGGTGTTGGATCTTGTCGTCGGGGATTCCGATACCGGAGTCACGCACTTCGAACCAGAGCTGGGAGACGCCGTCGTCTTCCGGGTCGGCGCCTGCGACGATCATGACTTCGCCGCGGCGGGTGAACTTGATTGCATTGGTGGCGAGGTTGGTGAGGACCTGGCGGAGGCGAGCGGGGTCACCGAAGACCTGGTTGGGCATGCTGGCGGCGACCCGGCAAACCAGCTCGAGACCGCGCTCCGCGGCGCGGGGGCCGAGCACGGCGCCCACGGATTCGACCACGTGGCGGGGATCGAATGGGATGCATTCCAGCTCGATGTGGCCGGCTTCGACCTTCGACAGGTCGAGCACGTCATTGAGTAGGTCGAGCAGGGACTGTGCGCAGCGAATCACCGTATCGAGGTAGCCTCGTTGTTCGCCGGAGAGCGCGGTGCCCGAGAGCACTTCCGCCATGCCCAGGATGCCGTTCATGGGGGTTCGTATCTCGTGGCTCATGTTCGCCAGAAACTGCGTCTTGGCCTGGCTGGCAGCCTCTGCCGCATCTTTCTGGCGAATGAGCTCCGCGTTGAGATCCGCGAGCTCTCGCGTGCGACGTTCCACGCGAGCTTCCAGCTCCACGTTGTACTCGGTCAATCTGGCAACAAGCGCCTTGCGCCGAATGGCTGCGCCGACGCGAGATCCGACGGATGCGGCGGCGTCGATCTCCTCGCGGGTGAAAGGCTGGGACGAGGGGCGGCGCAGGAGCATGACGCCCATGAGGTCGTCACGAACGCCAAGGGGAACGCAAGCTCGCGCCGTCCCTTCTTCCGAATCGCAGGCTGGACAGGCGCCCGAGAGTGGCTCTGGGCCGGTGTGCCCTTCGATCAACGGGCAGTCTACCGGCAACAACCGATCGGGGCATCGCTCGCGGCCGTCCCCCGTCACCTCGGCCGACTCGATCGGCACGTGGTCTCGGAAGTGAAACGAGCAGACCTCCGCCCTGCAGGCGCTGACCAGCTCGCGCGCGATCGCAACCACGGTTTCGTGATTCGGGGCGTCTGCATCAAGCGTGAGGTGGTTGATTCGGATCAGCGCTCCAAGCAGGGATTGGAGGGAATCGTTCACCTGAGTTCTTCCGTCGCCCGCGGGGGCGAGAGGGGGACCTGCACCTCTGATGGCGTCTACCATGGCTTCCCATGATACACTTGGCGGGTAGGAGGTAGCCTCGGATGACATGGCGACTGTTCTCGACGCGTGATCTTTTGGGTCGGCTGGTGCTTGGGGCTTGCTTGTCGCTGGCTCCTCTCAGCGCCGCCGATGTGGCCCACGCGCAATCGGAGGAGGCGGTGGCCAAGGCACGCGAGCAGTATCGGGTGGGTATGCAGCTCGAGGCTGCGGGGGACTGGGCCGGTGCACTCGCGCAGTTCGAGGCGGTGGCCCGGGTCAGGATGACGCCGGCGGTTCGTTTCCACATCGCGAGGTGCCAGCACAATCTGGGAAGCCTTCTGGAAGCGTTGGGAGGGTACCGCCTTGCCGCTCACGAGGCCGCGCAGGACCCCAAGTCCGCGGAGACCCTCTCCGAGGCGGAGGCAGGCATCGCGAACGTGGAGGCGAAGATCCCCAAGCTCACCATCGAGCTTGGCGCGGGGGCCGAGGCGGCGACGGTCACGCTGGACGGAGTGGCTCTCGGCGATGCGTCCATTGGCAAGGGAATCCCCGTGAACCCAGGGGCCCACACGATCCGGTACACGTTGCCCGACGGCAAAACCGAGCAGCGCGTCGTTCGATTGCAAGAGGGCGATAGCAAGAAGGTCACGTTGTCCGGGGCCGTGGCGGACACGGCCGACCCCGTGCCGGATGACAAGACGCCGGACAAGGTCTCCGGGGGGGACTCGAGTGTGCTGCCTTGGGTGGCGATAGGCGTCGGTGGCGCGAGCCTCTTGACGAGCGGGGTCTTCTACCTGATGCGTTCGAGCACCATCAAGGATCACGATGACCAGTGCGTCGACGACGTCTGTCCGAGCTCGCTCGAGGACACCGGGAGCAAGGGCAAGACGTACGGGACGGTGGGCAACATCACGTTCGGGGTGGGGCTGATCGGGTTGGGCGTGGGCACGGTCATGCTGTTGATGGATGGAGAGCCTGCGGCCGGCACGGAATCGTCTACATCGAAGAGTCGGCCCGGACGGAACCTCACGGTGATGGTTGGCGGCGACGGCCGAGGAGCGGAGGCGACCCTTGTTGGAACGTTCTAGTACGCTACGGGCGCGGATTGGGAAGTCGCGGCAGGCATGGCTGGCCATGCTCGTGGTGGCGGCAGGCGTCGTGGGGTGCGCCTACCCCGAATACACCTACGTCGACAAGGTGGATGGGGCTTCCGGGTCGGGCGGCACAGGGGGCACGGGCGGCTCAGGAGGCGTGGCTGGCGAAGGTGGTGGCGCCACGGGCGGCACGGGCGCCACAGGCGGCACGGGCGGTACCGAGACGGGCGGTACGGCCGGCGTGGCTGGCGAGGGAGGAACGGGCGGCGCGGCCGGCGGGGCTGGCGAGGGAGGAACGGGCGGCGCAGCCGGCGCTGCGGGAACAGGCGCCATGGGTGGGACCGGCGGGGATGCCGGCGATGCCGACGTCTCGGAGGACGTGGTCGAGGACGTTTCTGTAGATGTCGAGGCAGAAGCTGATGCGCCCGAAGCGGACGTGTCGGTCGACGTGGATGCGGACACCACCGAGACGTCGGTCGACACGGGACCTGAAGCCAGCGACTGCCCGACGACGGTGGAGAACTGCACGAATGGGATCGATGACAACTGCGATGGGAAGGCGGATTGCGCGGACCCCCAGTGTACTGCGGGATACACGTGTCTCGGGATTCCGGACGGGTGGGACGGTTACTACGCGGTTTACGATGGTCCCTCAGGCAGCGCGGTCCCGAACTGCACGTCCGGGTTCCCCGTGGGTGGACCCGTTCTGCATCGGAATCCCCAGGGCAGCGCCGCGGCGTGTTCGACGTGCACCTGCGAGGCGCCCCAGGGGGTGGAATGCGGGAGCCCGCACATCTGGATCGGAGGGAGCCCGGATTGCGTCGGGCAGGGGTGGACGTTGAACCTGCCGCAGTCGGAGGTTTGCTACACGCTGGCCATGCCCTCGGCAACGGACGGAGGTCCCCCCACGGTGCCGGAGTCCGTGGAGTTCGAGCCTCCCGTACCGGACCCGAATATCCTAGGCTCCTGCGCGGCGTCGCAGGTCAGCATCACCAAGGACGATCCCGGCTGGTCCCGGATTGCCACGAGCTGTCAGCACAATGTCGTGGGCGGTGGATGCTCCGCCCCCACCGCGTGTGTCCCCAAGCCGGGGTCCGAGTTCTCCCGGGGTATCTGCATTCTTCGGGCGGGCATAGCGGCGACGTGTCCGACCCCTTATGTGAACAAGTACACGTACTACCAGTCTCTCGTGGACTCGCGAACCTGCACGGACTGCTCCTGTGGTGCGCCAGCGGGTGCGCAGTGCGTAGGCAGCGTCGAGGTGGACAACTCCCCCGGTTGCGGGAGCCCCGAGGTCGTACTGTCGACGCTCGCCTGCAGCAACGACGTCACGCCGAATACGACGCAGTACGTTCGCAAGCAGACGACGCTGGTGTCGGCGGGGTCATGCGCCGCGTCGGGTGGTGTTCCGACGGGGGTGGTGGAGGCAGATCAATCCACGGCCTTCACAGCGTGCTGCTGGCTGCCGAATTGAGAGAGAATCCTCGAGCGGGCGGGCTCGTCCGTTCAAAATCCTGGGTCAGAGACGGGCGGCGGCTTCCACGTCGAAGTTGACGTGGCGGTGGCCGTTGGCGTGGCGGTCGCCGTTGCGGTCGTGGCAGGGGGAGCACCCGTGCCGGGGGGCTTCGGCACCCAGAGCGTAGGGACTGGCGCTGTTGGCGTGGGCGCCGAGGCGGAAGCCGCAGCGTCTTCAGGGACCGGGGCGGAGACCGCATCGAGGCTGTAGGCGGGGAGGGGCGCCGCGTCCTCCCGGGGAGGTTCCACGCTCGCAGTTACACCGACCGCGCTGGCGGTCGGAGTCGTCGGGGAGACATCGGGAGTGTCCTGCGTCCGCAGCAGGGTCCACGCGCTCAAACCCATGCCGATGCCGACGATGACCGCGCCGGTGATGAAGGCGGCGACAGGCCAGCGAGGCTTGGACTTTGGCGGAGCCGGCTCCGCCAAGCTGACCATGGCAGCGGTTGCCGTGCCGGGAGTTCCGTCGCTCGTCGGAGCGAGCGCATCGGCGACGAGGCTGCGGCCCTTCTCATCATCGAAGGACGGGAGGCGGTCGCGCATCGGAGGCGGGGTCGGCACGGGCACAGGCCCATTGCCAGTGGGACCTGGACGAACCGTCTGTGCCTCCCGGATCGGATCCTCCAGGTCGAGGGTGGGTGGAGCCGAGAGGCGCCCGGCGAGGTCGCCGGAAGGGGAGAGCCCCGGATACGACGGACGTCCTACCCCGAGTTCGGTGACGTCGATGCGTTCCGTGGGGGCGGCCAGCCCGCGAGGGCTGTGGACGGCGGAGTCGGTTCCGATCTCGGCGAGGGGCAGGAGCATGGAACCGGACGCTTCCCCAAGGGGGGCTGCGCCCGTGCGCGAGTCAGCTCGCTTGACGGCCTCAGCGAGGGCTGTCCGTCGGCGGTTGCCCGTTTCTCCGAGGAGCTCCTGCACGAACGCGCCGACGTCGGCCACGTCTGCGCGGCGACGGGTCGGCGGAAACACGCGGCTCAGGGCGTCGGCCATGTCCTTCGCGGAGGCGAAGCGCTTGGTGACGTCTCGTGACAGGGCGCGGTTGATCGCGGCTTCCAGCGGGCGGGGGAACTGCGCGTCCACGAACCTAGGAGAGGGAAGCTCGTTGTGCAGGATGTTGTGCAGGGTCGCGATGTCGTTTTCGCCCCGGAACGGGTGCTTGCCGGTGGTGATCTGGTACAGAACGATCCCCATCGCGAACACATCGGTCCTTCGATCCACGCGCTGTCCGAGGGCTTGTTCCGGCGCCATGTAGGGGGCCTTGCCCTTGATCTGGCCCGCGGTCGTTTCGCTCGTCGTTCGCCCCGCGGCCTTGGCTACGCCGAAGTCCACCAGCTTCACCACGCCGTCGTACGTGATCATGATGTTCTGCGGCGAAATGTCCCGGTGGACCAGGCCGAGCAGCGTTCCGTCCACGTTCTTCAACTCGTGGGCGGCATGCAGCCCACGGCAGGCATCCATGACGATTCGGACCGCGATCTCGAGCGGCAGCCGGTCCTTCTTCTTGCTCAACGTGCGGAGCACGGTCGCGAGCGATTCCCCGTCGACGTACTCCATGACCTGGTACAGGATCTCCTCCTGCTCGCCGAGGTCCATGATCTCGACCACGTTCGGGTGATGGATCTGGGCAGCAAGCTGTGCCTCGTCCAGAAACATCTGCTCGAACAGGGGATCGTCCGAGAGGGTCGGCAGCATCGTCTTGATCGCTACCGTCTTGGCGAACCCTCGCGTGCCCTTGAGGCGCGCAGCCCAAACAGCCGCCATGCCGCCCTTCGCGATGGGGACAAGAAATTCGTACCGCCCGATGGTGGCACCGGGCCGTATGTCATCAAGGGTCTTCATGAGAGCGGTCGTCTCGATCAGACTCCCAAAGGTTGGCCGTTTGCACAAGGGCTTGGACGGCCTGTCGGCCATGTCCATTGACGGGAAGGCGAAGCCCCGTCAATAATTTGCACGCGAAACATCGAGATGGGGGTGATTTCTCCGTGCTGGGCCCTCCGCAGGACGACGCGACCGAGGCCGACGAGATCGTCGAGTCCATCGTCTACTTGTACACCGAGAACCGTCGCAGGATGAAGTCCCTGGCGTCTTCCCATGGACTGACGGGCTCGCAGTGGACCGTGGTGACGGCCCTCTCCGCGAGAGGTGACCTTTCGCTGTCCGCGCTGTCCGACCAGATTCGGGCGAAGAACAGCACGGTCACCGGCATCGTGGACCGAATGGAGCGGGAGGGCTGGGTGTCTCGCGCCCGGTCCACGCGGGATCGACGGGTGGTTCACCTACGCCTTACGTCCAAGGGCAGGGAGCTGGCCCGTCTGGTTTCGCGCGAGACGCCGGCGCTACTGCGTACGGCGCTCGGGGGGCTCGGGCTCGAAGAGCTTGCCGCGCTTCGAAGGGTGCTGGGGAAGCTCGTGGACCATGTGAAGGCGACCCCCGGGACGGATTCCGGCTCGGAGCACGGGAGATGAAAGACATGCGAAGTGGAACGGAACGTGACCCAGATCTATGCGTCATCACGTGCGCGCTGTCCGGCGTCCTGGCCAACCGGAAGCAGTGCCCTGCGATCCCCTACACTCCTGAGGAAATCGCGGACGAGGCCCGGAGAGCCTACGAAGCCGGCGCTGCGGTCGTCCACATTCACGCTCGCCACGACGACGGATCTCCGACCTTTTCCCCCGCGGTCTTCGCGCGAATCAAGGAGGAGATCCGGCGGCGATGCCCCGTCATCCTCAACTTCTCCACGGGCACGATGCTCGATGACGTGACGGACCAGTGCGCGTACATCGCGGAGTCGAGGCCGGCCATCGCGGCTCTGAACATGGGCACGATGAACTACGCGAAGTACAGCGAGAAGCGAAAGGCCTTCGTGTTCGACATCGTGTTTCCGAACACCTACGAGAAGATCTCCAAGCTGCTGCGGGCCATGAACGAGGCGGGCGTGAAGCCCGAGCTCGAGTGCTTCGACACCGGCCATACGCACGGCATCCACCCGCTTCTGGACATGGGGCTGCTGAAGCCCCCTTTGCAGTTCTCCTTCATCGTCAACGTGCTCGGAGGCATCCCACCGCGTGTCGAATCCTTGCAGCTGCAGACGTCCCTGATGCCTCACGGGAGCGAATGGGAGGTCATCGGCATCAGTGACTGTCAGTGGCGCATGATCGCGGCAGCCCTCGTGCTGGGCGGCAACGTGCGATGCGGTCTCGAGGACAACTTCTACCTGCCCGGGGGTGAAATGGCTCGGTCCAATGGCGAACTCGTCGAGGTGGCGGCGCGCATGACCCGCGACGTCGGTCGGAAGGTGGCTTCCGTGGCCCAGGCCCGGCAGATCCTCTCGCTCTCGGAGGACGCATGACCTCCAGAAGCTACACGACCCTGCAGGTCGTCTCCGGGGTGCGGACGGACATTGTTTTGAACCGGCCCGAACGTCGCAACGCGATCGGCCCGGCCATGGTGAACGAGCTTCTCTACGCGTTCGATGATGCCTTCGAGGAAGCCTCTTGCCGGACGATCGTGCTCACCGGGGCCGGCAAGGCGTTCTGCGCCGGCGGGGACTTTTCCCAGATGAGCGCGAGCGACCTAGCGTTGCCGTCCCGCGGGGACTACGCAGACTTGCTGCTCGCCATGGTCCGTGCGCCCAAGCCCATCATTGCGCGCGTCAACGGGCACGCCATGGGAGGAGGCCTCGGCCTCGTGGCCGCAAGCACGCTGGCCGTCGCTGTCGAAGACGCCAAGCTGGGCACGCCGGAAGTGGACGTGGGGCTGTTTCCCATGATGATCATGGCGGTGCTGGCGCGTATCGTTCCGCGGCGACGGCTTCTCGAGATGATGTTGCTCGGTCAGCGGCTGTCGGCTCGGGAGGCGTGTGACCTGGGTATCGTGAATCGTGTGGTGGCGGTCTCGGAACTCGACATCGAGGTGCAAGGGTTGTGCGAGGGTCTGGCTTCCAAGAGCCCGATGACGCTTCGCCTTGGGCTGCAGGCCTATGCAGATCAGGCGGACCTTGCGTTGGAGCAGGCGCTGCCTCTCCTTCGGGACAGGCTTGCGGGGTGTCTCGCTACGGAGGATGCGGCGGAGGGGCTCGCGGCGTTCCTGGAGAAGCGGCCTGCGCAATGGAAGGGCCGATGAAGAGGCGGTTGGCTCGGGGCGATCGGATGCTCCGGACCGAATTGGCATGAGCAGCGATCACGAGTACGTGCCCGTGATCGGACTCGAGGCGCACGCGCAGTTGCGGACGCGGACGAAAGCGTTTTGTGGATGTCGGTGCGTGTTCGGTGCGGAGTCCAACACGCACTTGTGTTCGGTGTGCCTGGGTTTGCCGGGGTCGTTGCCTGTGCTCAACCGGGAGGCGGTGGTGCTGGCCGTGCGGGGGGCTCTCGGGCTTGGGTGTGAGATCCAGCTGCGCAGCGCGTTCGCTCGCAAGCACTACTTCTACCCCGATCTCCCGAAGGGCTATCAGATCACCCAGACGGACCAACCCCTCGCGAGGGGCGGGGAGGTTCATCTGCCCCGTGACACCGCGAGGGCACTGGCGGACCGGACGGTTCGGATCGAGCGTGTGCACATGGAGGAGGACGCTGGCAAGAGCGTCCACCGTGCTGGTGTGGGGTTGGTGGACCTGAATCGCGCGGGGGTCCCGTTGATCGAGATCGTCACCGCGCCCGACTTGGGATCGGGGCAGGACGCAGCGCGCTGCCTCGAGGAGATCCGTGCCGTGCTGATGGCGGTGGGGGCCTGCGACGGCAACATGGAGGAAGGCAGCCTTCGGTGCGACGTGAACGTGTCGCTTCGGCGAGAGGGGGGAGAGGCTGGGACGCGGGTGGAGGTCAAGAACGTCAATTCGTTTCGGTTCGTCAGGCGGGCGGTCGACTTCGAGGTGGAGCGTCAGAGGCGGGAGCTTGAGGCGGGGCGCGCCGTGGTGCGAGAGACGCGAGGGTGGGACGAACGCGAGGGTTGCACGTTTGCGCAGCGGTCCAAGGAAGACGCCGACGACTACCGGTACTTCGCCGAGCCCGACTTGCCGCCGCTCGTGCTGACGTCGTCGTGGGTGCAAGCACAACGCAACGGGTTGCCGGAGCTGCCCGCCCATCGGCGGCGGCGTTTCATGGAGCTGGGGGTCGCGGCGGACGCGGCCGTCGTGCTTTCGTCTCAGGAGTGGGTGGCTCGCCTGTTTGATGGGGTGGTCGAGGAGGGCATCGACGCTCGGGCGGCGGCGAGCTTCCTCCTGACGGAGGTCTTGCGCGATGCGGGGCGAGCGTCCTCGAGCCCGATGGCGGTCTGGCAGGTGGTGGAGATCCTGGGTCTCGTTCGCGACGGGGCGATCAGCGGAAAGCAGGCGAAGGGCCTGTGCGGGATCGTCCGAGGATCGGGCGCCTCTCCACGGGACGTCGTGGCTGTGCGGGGCATGCAGCGCGTGGCGGACGAAGACATGGTTCGCGGCATTTGTGAGCGTGTGGTTGGCTCGAATCCGAAGCAGGTGGAGGCCTATCGAAAGGGCAAGACGGGGGTTCTGGGATTTTTCATGGGGGTGGTGATGCGGGAGACGGGGGGCAGTGCAGACCCACGCCTGACGGACGAGATCCTGCGCGGACTGCTTGCGTCGGAAGACGAGCCAGATTCCGACAGGCCTCTTGACCGCGGTCCCGCTTGCGGCAAGAGGTAGGTGGAGAGGATGACCATGTCACGATCGATCGATTGCATGCCGCTCGCATCACCGCTGTCGGGAGCGAGCTATTCTGCTGTGGAGCTGTCTCCGGAGAACGACCGGGTGTGGATGCTGGAGCAGCGTCGGATACCCGAAGCGGAGAGCTACCTGGAGATGACGACGGTGCAGGAGGTGGCGGACGGGATCCGGGACATGGTGGTGCGAGGGGCGCCTGCGATCGGGATCGCGGCAGCTTATGGGATGGTGCTGGCGGCGCGAGGGTGCCGTGGAGACGCTGGGCAATACCGTGAGGTGATGGGACGAGCGGGGGAAGTGTTGCGGACGGCTCGGCCCACGGCGGTCAACCTCGGCTGGGCGGTCGACAAGGTGCTGGCGTTGTCGCAGGTGCATGCGGAGCGTGGGGCTGAGCAGCGGGCGGGGGAGGTTGGGGACCTGGCGAGGAGAATTCATCGGGAGGATGTGGAGGCGTGCAAGACGATGGGTCGGTTGGGTGCGGAGCGGGTCCCGGACGGCGCTACGATCCTGACCCATTGCAACGCGGGAGCGCTGGCTACGGGCGGGTACGGGACGGCGCTGGGGGTCATCCGGGCGGCGCGGGATGCGGGCAAGTCGGTCCGTGTGCTCGCGGACGAGACGCGTCCGTATCTACAGGGCGTTCGGTTGACGGCGTGGGAGCTTCACCGGGACGGTATCGCCGTGGAGGTGATCACGGACAGCATGGCGGCGCACTTTTTCTCGCGCCGGGAGATCGACCTGGTCGTGGTGGGGTCGGACCGGATTGCGCGCAATGGGGACGTTGCGAACAAGATAGGAACGTACGGGGTGGCGTGTCTTGCGCGGATGCATGAGCGTCCGTTCTACGTGGCGGCGCCATTCAGCACGGTGGACCTTGCGTGTCCGACGGGGGCTGACATCCCGATCGAGCAGCGCGGTTCGGACGAGGTCACGCACATTGGCGGTAGGGGGTTTGCGCCGATGGGGGTTGCCGCGCGGTATCCTGCGTTCGACGTCACGCCTCACGAGATGGTGACGGCGTTGTTCACGGAGCGTGGGGTGGTGGATCCGGTGTGCGAGGCAGGGGTGGTGGCGCTCGACAGGGGGGAGGCATGAGCGGGGTGGACATGCGCAAGCCATCGTGGCTGAAGGTGGTGGCTCCGGGCGGGCCGAACTACACGCGCATCAAGGGGACGCTTGCCCAGCTGAGACTCCACACGGTCTGTCAGGAGGCACACTGTCCCAACGTGGGAGAGTGCTGGGGGGAGGGAACGGCCACGGTGATGATTCTGGGGGACGTGTGCACGCGAGGTTGCCGCTTCTGTGCGGTGGCGTCCGGGCACCCGCCTGCCGTCGACGACACGGAGCCCGATCGTGTGGCGCAAGCGGTGGCGGAGTTGGGGCTTCGGTACGTGGTGTTGACCATGGTCAACCGCGACGACCTTCCGGACGGTGGGGCGTCGCACGTGGCTCGCACGGTGCAACGGCTTCACGAGCTTGGTGAGGGGCTTCTGGTGGAGGCGCTCGTGGGGGACTTTCAAGGGAGTGAGCGGGACATCGACACCGTGCTGGCGGGAGAGCCCGACGTCTTCGCGCACAACGTGGAGGTCGTGCGGCGGGTCACGCGTCGTGTTCGGGATGCGCGATGTGACTATGACCGTTCGCTGGAGGTGCTGGCGTACGCGAAGAGACGGGTGCCGGGGCGACTGACCAAGTCGAGCGTGATGGTGGGGGTTGGGGAGACGGACGACGAGGTGGAGGCCTGTCTTTTGGATCTGCGCGGGGTGGGGGTGGACATCGTGACGTTGGGTCAGTACCTGCGGCCGTCGTCGATGCACTTGCCGGTGGACCGTTACGTGACGCCGGAGGTGTTCGAGGCGTATCGGCGGGCTGGTGACCGGATGGGGTTCCGATTCGTGGCGAGCGGACCGTTGGTTCGTTCGAGCTACCGAGCGGCCGAGGCGTTCGTGCGCGCGGATCGCGGCGCTAGCTCCGACTGAAGTTCGAACAACCTCCGAGGACCGGGACGACTCGACGCGGGTGCTTTCGGAGCCTGGACGGTCGTGCTACAACAATCCAGTGTCTTGCTTGGCTGTCCGCCGTCCTCGGTGCATCAAGGTGCGGGTGCGGTGGCGGAACCGGAGCTGTGAAGGAGGATTCGGTCATGAATAGCTGGAAGAGCCTCGCGATCGCGTCGATTCTGGCCACCGCCGTGTTCGGTGTGATGATTGCTGCTTGTGGTGGGGACGACAGCGACGGCAACGGGACAGGAGGGAGCGCTGCGGGGAGCGGCTCTGGCGGTTCCGGTGGGAGTGGCGGTGCGACGGGAGGTTCGGGGGGAACGAGCGGCTCCGGTGGGACGTTCATCAACACGGAGGGTGGCGTAGGGGACTCCTCGTACCCGGATGGTTTCGACCCGGACGCAGCCTGTGCGGCGACTGAATTCAAGGCGACGCTGACGCCAGCGAACCTGTTGTTCGTGATCGATCGCACGGGCTCGATGAACTGCAACGTGCCGCCGATCACGAGCACTGCGGACTGCGAAGTTCAGCCGGTGAAGGCGGATCCGACCCAGCCCTCGAAGTGGGAGATCACGAGCACTGCGCTGACGGCTGCCTGGCAGGGCTTGGTGGGCTCGGACCCGCTGCCCTCGGTGGGCGTGATGCTCTTCAACAACAACGACTACTGTGGGTTTCCGACGTCGCCAGACGTACCGGTGCAGGGGATGACGGATCCCCAGCTCAACGCGCTGGTGTTGAACCTGCAGGGGGTGATTCCGAAGGGGTCGACGCCGATCATCGGGGCGACGATGAGTGCGTACCAGTACATGAACGCGAACGCGGCGTCGTTCACGGGCAACAAGTTCGTGGTGCTCCTGACGGACGGTTCGGAGACGTGTGACAAGGCGGCGGCGTCGAAGGCCTTCCTGATTGGGAAGGCCAACGAGGCGGCGTCGGTAGGGATCCGCACGTTCGTACTTGGCGCACCGGGGAGCGAAGGGGAGCGGGCGTTCCTGTCGCAGATCGCATTTGCGGGAGGGACGGCGAAGAGCGCCACGTGTGACCATTCGGGGTCGGCCCCGGACGTGGGCGATTGCCACATGGACATGACGCTTCCGAACATGAACTTCGCGCAGGAGCTGTCGAACAACCTGGAGGCGATCAGCGGCGAGGCGCTTTCCTGTGAGTTCGAGGTGCCCCAGCCAGATGAGGGCGATCCCCCGATCGACTACAACAAGGTGAACGTGGTCTACACCCACGGAGACGGCACGAAGGAGACGATTCCCCAGGACACCACTGTGGATTGTTCCGACCCGGAGAACGCCGGTTGGCAGTACTTCGACAACAAGACGAAGATCGTGCTGTGCGGTTCCATCTGTGAGAAGGTCAAGGCGGATAGCCAAGCGTCCATCTCCATCGAGCTCGGCTGCGTGACTCAGGTGGTTCCGAAGTAGCGACCAACCTGGCTCGACCTGGCGGTACTTTTTCCCGAGACAACCCACCCCAAGAGGGAGACAATTCCCCCATGTCCACCCGCACGGATTTCTTGTCGAAGGTGGCTCGCCGCGTAGCTGAGCCTGCGAGCAATGCTCCTCCTGGTGTGATGAACTCCATCCTCACCGTGGCCGCGGGGTCCTACGGATTCCGCCCTGGGGGCGACGACGCGACGATGCCTACGGGGTTCGACCCGCATGCCGCCGCGCTGTTCGAGAGCATCGTCGAGGCTTCGTACCTGGTCGCTACCGCCGACGGCGTGTTCGACGATGCGGAGAGGAACGCGTTCAGGACCGTGGTCCTCGAGGCGTGTCGAGGGTCCGTGGACCCGGAGTCGCTCGAGGCGTTGATGGCCGACCTGGCCGATCAGCTCGAGGAAGACGGCCTGGACCGTCGGATCGAGATGGTCGCCAAGACGATCAACCGGACGGACCAGCAGCGTGAAGTCTTGCGCATCGCTTCGTTCCTGGCGTTCGCGTCCGGTGGCGTGAGCGACCTGGAGCGTGGCGTGATCGACAAGATGGGCGTTGCGTTCCAGCTGACGGAAGGCGAGCTGCAGTCCGTGCTGCAGGAAGTGCAAGACGCCGTCGACGAGGTGCAGGCCTAGCACCGTCCCACCGTCGCCGTGGGTTCCTTCCCGTATTCTACCCGTTCTCCGCAACCTTCCGCGCGCGTCAGGCATCGTAAGCACGGGGCGGCGCCCGTCGGCGGCGTCTGCTGCCAGCCCTCGTGCGCGCAGCCTTTGCGACCCCGGCTTCGCCTTCTGTTTAGGCTCTCGAGGAACCGATGAACCCTGTGATCCCCTCAGCCAGCCAGTCTTCTCCGGATGTCCTTCGCGTGATGCGCGACGATGGGACCCTCGACCCGGCAACCGACCCTTGTCTCCCCGTGGAGGAGGTCGTTCGCCTGTACCGCGCGATGGTGAGAACCCGTCGCATTGACGAGCGGCTGGTGAGCCTGCAGCGGCAGGGGCGGATCGGGTTTCACATCGGCTCGCTGGGGGAGGAGGCGTCGGTGATCGGAGCGGCGTTTGCGATGCGGGCGCAGGACTTCATCTTCCCGGCCTATCGTGAGTTCGGGGCTGCGCTCTTCCGGGGCTTCACGCTGCAGCGCTACATGGACAACATGTTCGGCAACGCGAACGACGCTGCGAAGGGCAGACAGATGCCCGACCACTACACGTGCGTGGCGGCGAAGTTCGGCTCGGTCAGCTCACCCATTGGAACGCAGATGACCCACGCGGTCGGGTTTGCTTGGGGGGCGAAGATCCGCGGGGAGGACCTCGTCACGCTCTCCTACTTTGGCGAAGGGTCGACGAGCAGCAACGAGTTCCACAACGCCATGAACTTCGCGAGTGTCTTTCGCGTCCCCACGGTCCTGTTCTGTCGCAACAATCACTGGGCCATCAGCGTGCCGGCGGACCGGCAGTCTGCCACCGCGACCTTCGCCGAGAAGGGAGCCGCCTATGGCATGCGCTTCGTCCGCTGTGACGGCAACGACGTCCTTGCGGTCGTTCGAGCCACGCGGGATGCGGTGGAGCGCGCGGCCCAAGGGCAGGGGCCTACGCTCGTGGAGGCGTTGACCTATCGCATGTCGGGCCACTCCACGAGCGACGACCCCACCATCTACCGCTCCGAGCAGCAGTTGGAGCCATGGCGACGTCGGGATCCCGTGGACCGTTTGCGCCAGCACCTGTCGGGGCTTGGTGCGTGGAGCGAGGCGCAGGAGGAGGCGTTGGCCGCGGAGATCGACGAGGAGGTCAAGGCGGCGATCGAGGTCTCCGAGGCGACGGAGCCGCCGCCGATGCCTTCGATCTTCGAGGACGTGTATGCGACGTTGCCGTGGCACCTTCGGGAGCAGCGCGACGAGCTGGTGTCCGGGCCCAGGGCGCCGGGGCACCATTGACCAGGGATGAACGTCGGCCGCTGTGGCCTTGCTCGAAGGAGGGCACGTTTCGATGCCTCGTATGAACATGGTTCAAGCCATCAATGACGCGCTCCGGGGGGAGATGCGTCGTGACTCGCGTGTCGTGGTCTTGGGGGAGGACGTGGGCAAGCTCGGCGGCGTGTTTCGGGTCACGCAGGGGTTGCACGAGGAGTTCGGCGATGATCGTGTGATCGACACGCCTCTGTCTGAGGCGGGGATCGTGGGGACCGCGGTCGGGATGGCCATGTACGGGCTCGTGCCGGTGCCGGAGATGCAATTCGCGGACTTCATCTTCCCGGCGTACGACCAGATCGTCAGCGAAGTGGCGAAGATGCGCTACAAGTCCGGTGGGGAGTATTGCTCCAAGATGGTCATCCGGTCTCCGGTGGGCGGGGGCATTCGCGGCGGGCACTACCATTCCCAGTCTCCCGAGTCGCTGTTCATTCATGTCGCGGGGCTGAAGGTTGTCTGTCCCTCCAACCCGTACGACGCGAAGGGGTTGCTGATCGCGTCGATCCGGGACCCGGACCCCGTGATGTTTTTCGAGCCGAAGCGTCTGTATCGTGCGGCGAAGGGGGAGGTTCCTGCCGAGGCGTACGAGGTGCCGTTGAGCTCCGCGGCCGTTGTGCGCGAGGGGACGGACGTGACCGTGGTGTCTTGGGGGGCCATGGTGTACGAGGCGCTCGCGGCAGCGCAGAAGGCTGAAGAACAAGGGGTTTCGGTCGAAGTCATCGACCTGCGGACCCTCTGGCCGGTCGACATCGACACGGTGGCGGCCAGTGTGGAGAAGACCGGGCGCGTGGTCGTGGTGCACGAGGCGCCCAAGACTTGCGGGTTCGGGGCGGAGATCGTGGCGTTGATCAACGAGCGTGTGTTCTGGCGGCTCGAGGCTCCCCCAAAACGTGTCGCAGGGTTCGATACCCCTTTCCCGTACACCCTCGAGATGGAGTACCTTCCTCTCGCGCACAGGATCCTTCCCGCGATCCTGGATAGCGCTCACACCGCGTGACGCGGTTGTGCTGAAGACGACGCCGCGGGCACCGGAGGGAGCCGTCGGCGCCGCGGGCACCACGCAGGCCGAATCAGGGAGACGCTGACCATGGCACGATTTGAATTCAAGCTTCCGGACATTGGTGAGGGTGTGACCGAGGGCGAAATCGTCGCTTGGGGGGACGGGATTGCGGTAGGCGCTCGGGTCGAGCTGGATCAGACCTTGGCCGAGGTGATGACGGACAAGGCGACCGTGACGATTCCGAGTCCCAAGGCTGGGGTGATCGTGGAGCTTGGGGGCAAGGTGGGGGCCGTGCTTCCCGTGGGCGCTGTTCTCTTGGTGATCGAGACCGAAGGGGCTGTGGGGAAGGCAGAGACTCCGCCCGTGGCGGCCGCGGTTCCCGCGAAGCCCGAGACCGCCCCGGCCGCTTCGGTGTCCGCGAAGCCCGAGACCGCCCCGGCCGCGCCGGTGTCCGCGAAGCCCGAGACCGCTCCGGCCGCTTCGGTGTCCGCGAAGCCCGAGACCGCTCCGGCTGCCAAGGTGGCTCCGGAGCCTGCGATCGAGCGGTCGGCTCCGAGTGCGGGCGGGCCCTCCTCCACGGCGGCGGGGACCATCCCGGAGGAGTTGCCCGGAATGCAGACGCGGGACGTGGTCGACGCACCCGAGGGTACGTCGGAGAAGCCGTTGGCGGCGCCTGCGACGCGGAAGCTGGCGCGGGAGCTTGGCATCGATCTGACGAAGGTTTCCGGGTCGGGCCCGCATGGCCGGGTGACGCAAGAGGACGTGCAGAAGCATGCGGAGCAAGCCGTTGCGCGGGCGCAGATCGTGAAGCCGCCGGTGGCCGCGGCCTCGCCTGTGAGCATCTCTTCGCCGGTGGTCGCGGGCAAGCCTCTCGAGGAGCGGATTCCGCTGCGCGGAGTGCGACGGACGATCTTCCATCAGATGGCGAGGTCGAAGCAGACGGCGGCGCACTTCACGTTCGTGGAGGAGTGCAACGTGACGGCGCTCAAGGGTTTGCGCGAGCGGTTGCGGCCCTTGGCCGAGGCCGAAGGGGTCAAGCTCACGTTCCTCCCGTTCATCGTGAAGGCGTGTGCGGCGGCTCTCAAGCGTCACCCGATCCTCAATGCGGCTTACGACGAGGTGACGGACGAGATTGTGGTGCGCTACTCGTACAACATTGGGGTTGCGGCGGCGACCGGTGCGGGGTTGATGGTACCGGTCGTCAAGGGTGCGGACACCAAGAGCCTTCTCGAGGTGGCCCAAGAGATTCAGCGGCTTTCGAACGATGCCCAGGATGGGAAGATTGCGCGAGCGGACCTCGTGGGGTCGACCTTCACCATCACGTCCCTGGGGGCAGCGGGCGGCCTCTTTGCCACGCCGATTCTCAACTTCCCCGAAGTCGCGATCCTGGGGGTGCACCAGATCAAGCAGAAGCCTGTGGTGCTCGACGGACACATCGTCATCGGGGACGTCATGCTCCTGAGCTTGTCCTTCGACCATCGGATCATCGACGGTCACATCGGTGCGGCTTTCGCCTACGAGGTGATCCGCTACCTCGAGAACCCTGACAAGCTGATGCTCGAGATGGGCTGACGGGCTCGCTCCCAACCGCTGCGAACTCGCGCAAGGGGTCGGGTGTGACGTATCCTGGGGCGTCGTGACCGCGAAGCTCATCCGCGAGGGAAGTCCTGTCATGCTCGACCGGTACGAGCTCATTGCGGAGCTTGCGTCCGGCGGGATGGCGAAGGTGTATCTGGCGCGGCTTGGGGGGCTTGCCGGATTCCAGCGTCTCTTCGCGATCAAGCACCTTCATCCCTACCTGCACAGCGATAATCAGTTCGTCCAGATGTTCTTGGACGAAGCGAGGTTGGCGGCGGGGATTCACCACCCGAACGTGGTTCCGATCCTCGAGGTGGGGGCGAGCGACGCGGGCTACTACCTGGTGATGGAGTACGTGGAGGGGGACACGCTGGCGAGCTTGCTGGCGCGCGCGTCGTCCGTGAGCCACCCTGCGATGCCGTTCGGGATCAGCGTCCGGATCATGCTCGACACGCTCGAGGGGTTGGAGGCTGCGCACGGGTTGACGGACGACTACGGCAAGCGTCTCGGGTTGGTGCATCGGGACGTGTCGCCGCAGAACATCCTCGTGGGTCTGGACGGGACGGCGCGGATTACGGACTTTGGTGTGGCGAGGGCTGCGAGCCGGCTTCATGCGACGAAGGTGGGACAGCTCAAGGGCAAGCTCGCGTACATGGCGCCGGAGCAAGCGCGTGGGGTGCACGTGGACGCGCGGACGGACGTGTTCGCGGCGGGCATTGTGTTGTGGGAAGCGCTCACGATGCGACGGTTGTTCCGGGGGGACAACGAGGCCGCGACGTTGAACCGCGTGTTTTTCGAGCCGATCCCGCGAACGCGTGCGGTGAACGAGGCGATCCCGCCGGGGGTGGATGCGGTCGTTGCGGCGGCGCTGGAGCGGGAACCGGACGCGCGTTTTCCGTCGTGTGCGGCATTCGCGGAGGCGTTGGAGGCGGCTGCGGGCAAGGCCGGATGTTGTGCTTCTGCGCAGGAGGTGGCGAGCTTCGTTCAGGCGACTTTGGGGCAGGAAGTGCAGGCGCAGCGGGACCGTGTCCGGGCGTGGCTGGCGCGGAGCGAACCCAGCCAGGCGTGGCCGGTGGTGGGCGCCGGCCCTGCGGCGGAGCCGGGGCCTCATGGTTTTCCCGTCGTGGTGCCGCTGGGCGAACCGGGGGCGCCGGCCAAGGTGGACCCCGTGATGCTCGCGACGATCCGGCTCGCCAGTCGCCCGGGGATCCCTGTGGGACCCATCATCGTGGCGGTGGTCTCGGCGATTCTCGCGGGCGTGAGCGTCGGCTTTCTCATCTACGTTCTCAGCAAGCAAGCCGAGCCGGCCACCGAAGCGGGCGCCTCGCCGCCCAGTGCATCTGCCTCGCCATTGCCTCCACCGGACGTTCCGGCGGTGCCCGCCGCGTCCTCGGGAGAGGTTGCGGTCCCCGACCCTTCTGACGCGGGCGAGCCTGGGTCTTCGTCGTCCGCGCCGAAGCGGCCACCTCCCGCCCCGGGGCCTCGACGGCTCCCCAGCGAGAGGGACGACATGGAGACGAACCCGTACCGTTGACGACGCAGCGAGCCGAAATGGACGAGATGACGACCAACCCCTACCGTCGGGCCACGAAGCGACGTAGCCTCTTCGCTGTGAAGCGATACCGATCACGA
Organism: uncultured Polyangiaceae bacterium; assembly: GCA_964488865.1. Classification (GTDB taxonomy): domain Bacteria; phylum Myxococcota_A; class Polyangia; order Polyangiales; family Polyangiaceae; genus MWCO01. The sequence continues at coordinate 29,650 of CAZAWR010000008.1, forward strand.
CCTGTTCTTGTCGCGCGGGGTCTCGGCGCTGCGGCGCTGGGTGTTGGCTTGTGGGCGTCCGGGTGCGGTTCGTCGCAGGCGGTGCCGGACATGTCCGCGCGTTTCTACTCTGTACACACGGCGATGCAGGCCAGCGGCCTCACGCAGATGGGGGCCGTGAGTCGCGGCCGCCTCGAGGCGACGCAGAGTGTGAAGCTTCCCCTGGAGCTGACGTCCGAGTGCGTGACCGTGGTGGCGATGGGAGACCAGGGGGTGGCGGACCTTTCGCTGGCACTGGTCAACGCCGAGGGCAAGGAGATCGCCCGGGACGACATGGTGGGACCGGACGCGTCGATGCGATACTGCCCCGACCAGCCTGGCAAGCACGAACTGGCAGTGGTGATGTCGCAAGGTTCCGGGGGCTATGCCGTGTCCTTGTGGTCCGGGGGAACGCCTGTGCGACGGGCCGAGGCTTCACCCCAGGGACCGGCCACTGTCGAAGGCGGTGGGTCGTGCGATGCCCCGACGGTGATCGCGGCCGGGCAGACGTACGTTGGCAACACGGAGAATGGCCGCAAGATGGAGGAGGGGACGTGCGGAAATACCTCCGCGAGTGAGTTGGTCTATCGGCTCGACTTGCCCTCTCGCCAGCGCGTGACCATTGACGTCCGAGCGGAATACGACGCTGTCTTGTACCTACGTCGCGGGGAGTGTGCAGACCCGGATGCGGAGGTGGCATGCAACGACGATGCTCCGGGAGGTGGGCGGCGCTCCCGTGTGGATGAGGTGCTGGAGGCCGGGACGTACTTCGTCTTCGTGGATGGGTACGGTGAGGAGGAGGGGGCGTATCGCATGACGGTTCAGCTGCGGCCGACGTCGAGCGCGCGCAACGCGTGTGACACGGCGCCGGTGCTTGCGTTGGGCAGTGCGGTTCGAGGGTCGATGGTGGACAGGGTGAACAATGCCGCGGCCACGTGCGGCAACCGGGGACCGGGGCCGGACCTCCCTTTTCGTCTTGACCTGGCCTCGCGCTCGCGCGTGCGGATCAGCCAGCGGGCCCGAGGGTTCGCGCCTGTGGTGCACGTGCGGTCGGCTTGCGAACGAGCCGATAGCGAGGTTGGGTGTTCGAGTGAGAGCATGGGAGGGGCGGAGGCGACGTACGCGGGGGTGCTCGAGGCGGGGTCGCACTTTGTGTTTGCGGATGCGGCGACGGAGGCCGTTTCGGGGGACTTCTCGCTGTTCGTTCAGGCTGTGGACGCGGCGGGCGGGGGTGGGCCGGGGGACACGTGCGGGGATGCCCTTTCGCTGGCGAGTGAGGCCGAGACGCTCGTGGGGGACACGTTCGAGGCGCGAGACGACGTGCAAGTCGGGTGTGGTACTGCGGGAGCGCCCGAGGTGGTGTATCGCGTGGACCTTCTCCGAAAGGCGAGGTTCATCGCCCGTTTGAGGAAGGATGAGGGCAAGCACCACATGGCGTTGCAGTCGACGTGTGGGTCGACGGCGACCGAGCTTGGTTGTGGTACGGACGTGGATCGGGTGCTGCAGCCCGGGACGTACTGGTTGGTGGTGCAGTCTGCCGCGCGGGATAGCTTCGGCCGTTTCGAGCTTGGGTACCGGATCGACGACCTGGGTGCGGTGGAGAACGCTTGTGCGGCGGCTCCGGTGCTTGCGCCGAACAAGGGATTCAAGGGCAACACGCACGGTGCGCGAAACCTGTTTTTCTCGCCATGCATGGGACCTGCCGACGCGCAGAGTGGGGGAGACCGGTTTCACAAGATCACGCTGACGCGAAGGTCGAAGGTGGGGGTGACGGTAACTTCCGACGCGTTCCAGGCCGTACTGACGTTGCAGCGGGGTTGTGCGGAGGCGGAGGTGCTGAGCTGTCGCTACAGCCACCGACCCGGATTGCCGGTGGAGGCGGAGCACACGCTGGATCCGGGCACGTACTTCGTGGTGGTGGACGCCAAGGAGGCGGGCAACGAAGGGGAGTACACGCTGTCCGTGAAGGTACAGGACGCGAACTGACTGTGCGGAACGGCTGCAGTGATATCGCGAGACAAACGCGGCGGGCGCCCGCCGGACAAGCCCAACCAGTCCGAAGTGCGACGGTACGGGGCTGGGGGGGTCGGGGGGAGAACAGCCACGTCCCGTCAGCGTCTTCAGACTCGTCGGGGGCGACACCCGTGGTGAGTATCCGTGACCGGACAGCATCCTGATGTCGCCGCTCTACCGATGCAGCAGGCCGTCAACTTCGGGATAGGACTTCACGGGGTCTCGCCGTAGCACGCTTCGAGGCAGGCGGTGTAGCCCGGGTCCGTGGGAGAGCCGCACTGGCTGAGGCAGTCCTCTCCTCCCCCGCCGGTGCCGCCGGTGCTGTCGGACCCGCCGGTGCCGCCCGTGCCCGCGTCGGTCTCCGGCACGCCCCCGCAGGTTCCCAGGCACGACCCGGAGCAGGTGCAGTCCGCACTGTCCCCTGACGTATTGCACGTGCCCGCAGCGCAGTTCCACGTGCACGTGGCGTCCGGGCCGCACGCGAAGTTGCAGGTCTGCCCGTCCCTGCAGGTCGCCTTGCACGTGGCTCCCGTCGGACAGGACATGTTGCACGACGTCGTGCCGTCGTCGCACAGGTTCTCGCAGGTGGCGCCGGCCTTGCACACCTCGTTGTTGCCTGACTTGGTCGAGTCGTCGCTGTCGCTGCAAGCGACGAGCATCAGGAGGGACGCGAGGGCGATTCCGAAGGATGAACGAAGGATTGACATGAAGGCTCCTTTTCGTGCGTGGATGACCGAATGCATATCAACATGCGTGCCACCGGAGCTCTTGCGCGTGTCTCGCACATTTCGGCCAGATCGCGGGAGCCGGCGAGCGGAATCGGGCGAGGATGCGGTGCCTGGGGTCCGCACTCGTGCGGCTTCGAGTCCGCTGCTTGGACACGGCAAGGCGCGACGTTGTCGCTCCGCCACGGGTGCGGACGTGTATCGGCCAGACCATGGGCGCGGCGGTGCCGCGCACAACGCTGGACTCGACGGTGTCGAGTCCCTACGTCGGCGGATTTGTACCGACCCGGGCTCGGGATGTCTTGCTTCAGGCGCCACCCGCGCGGCCAACCTCCGCACCAGCCCGAATCCGCTTCTGTGCTCTCTGCGTCTTCTGTGGCTCTCCGGGCTCGGGAGCGGGCTCGGGCTCGACCTGCGTGGATACCACCTTGCGGAGACTGTACTTAGGGTTGCCGAGCGCGTTAGCGGAGGACGGGCAGTGCCACTCGCGGGCGAGATACCGCGATCGGTCCGTCGCCCGTCACGCGCACCACGAGATCGTAGTCCGTCGCTTCTTGCACGTCGGCCCACCAGATTTCCCCTTCGCGCACGTCGCTCTCCGTGAAGAACACCTGGCCGTCGATCTCCGGCGCCTGTCCCGCGTGGCGGCCGGACAGGACCCATTCGTGCTGCTCGCTGGGCCCTTCGACGATCACTTGCACGCGCTGTCCCTTCTTGCGGCGGTTGTTGGCGCGCGAGATCGAGCGCTGGACGGACATCAGCTTGCGGAACCGGTTGTAGGAGATGCGCGAAGGAACCTTTCCGGCGAGCGCGTGGGCCGCCGCCTCTTCCTCGTCCGAGTAGCGGAAGACCCCCACGTGATCGAACGACGCCCACTTCAGGAACGACACGAGCTGCTCGAACTCGTCGTCGGTCTCGCCGGGGAAGCCGACGATGAAGGCGGAGCGCAGGCTCACCCCGGGTGCGCGCTTGCGAATGCGTTCCACGATGCGCTGCAGACGTCGTGTCCCATGGCCTCGACGCATCCGTCGTAGGACGGAGTCCGCGGCGTGCTGCATGGGCATGTCGACGTAGGGTGCGACGTGGGGGTGATGGCCGATGAGGTCGAGCAGGGCGTCGTCGAGCTCGTCGGGGTAGAGGTAGAGGACGCGCACCCAGTGCAGGCCTTTCACGTTGGCGATCTGTTCGACCAAGGTCGTGAGGGAGGAGGAGAGGTCATGGCCGTAGCGGAGGGTATCCTGGGAGACGAGGTTGACCTCGAGCACGCCTTGCTCCACGAGTTGCTCGACCTCGCGGACGACGTCCTCGACCGTGCGCGATCGGTGGGCGCCCTTGATGCGGGGGATGACGCAGAAAGCGCAGTTCCGGTCGCAACCTTCGGCGATCTTGACGTAGGCGCTCGCGCCGGCTTTCGAGAGCTGGCGAGGTGTGGAGGCCGTGGAGAGGAAGCCTTCCGCCTTTCCCACGTGAAGGCGGGCGCCCTTGCCTTCCATGGCGGTGGCCACGTGCAGGACATCGCCCGTGCCGACGAGGAAGTCGATCTCTGGGATCTGGGAGGCGAGATCGTGCGCGTAGCGCTGGGCGAGGCATCCGGTGACGACGAGGCGTTTGCACCGGCCGGAGGTCTTGTGCTGGGCGAGCTGAAAGATCGTGTCGATCGACTCTTTCTTGGCGGGCTCGATGAAACCGCAGGTGTTGACCACGAGGATGTCGGCGTCGGCCGGGTTGTCGACGGGTTGGAGGCCGCGGGCGTGGGCGTGGCCCAGCATCACCTCGGCGTCGACGGTGTTCTTTGGGCAGCCGAGGCTGACGATGTGGAAGGTGAGCATGGCGCGAGGGGACCATGGACTTTGGCTGGGGAGGAGGCAAGGTGTGTCCGTGCGTGAGGACAAACTGGTGAATGCGGAAGCGGGAACAGGGAATGGGCAAGTGCTTCGGTTTCCACTTTCCGGTTCACTTCGCCTTCGTAGTCCTCCGTGCCAGATTGGTTCACCAGTTCCAGTCCGTTGGCTCCCCAGCGCATTCTTTTTGGCGCCACCACCCACCCGATGGGTGGCAGGCCGGTCGGTGCGTGGGGGCCAAGAAACGCTTGACGCCTCGTGGGGTGTCGCGGTAGGAGAGCCATCCCGCACGCGAGGATGGCGGAATTGGCAGACGCGCCAGATTCAGGTTCTGGTGGCCGAAAGGCTGTGGGGGTTCAAGTCCCCCTCCTCGCACCAACGACAACCGGTGAGCCGGGCATGGGGCGCCTGGCATGCGGAACCGAGCCGGGTTCGTGTGTCCGCAGTTGGCCGGAGCAGGCTTGCCCCGAAGACCTTGCGAAGGGGGTGGACGGCAGTCTCTGGGTCCGCCCCTCGAACCGTCCCGTGGTAGGATGCCCCCATGGGAACAAGGCTCGTGTTGTGCGCTCAGTGCGGACGCCACGTGCGCCAGGCCGAGGATGTCTGTCCGTTCTGCTCCACGCCTCGAGGCGTCGCGGTGCAGGGCGGGGCGGGCGTGCTCGCGGCGTCCGTGGTTGCGCTGTTGATGGCGGGCTGTGGTGGGCCGGGGCCTGGTCCCGTGGCCGTGTACGGCCCTCCGCCGCAGAACGCGGAGACCCCTCCGCCGAGCGAGCCTGCGGAAGAGGGAGAGGTCCCGCCGCCCGTCGAGGAGGAGACACAGCCTCCCGAGGAAGGTCCACCCCCCGTGGCCGTGTATGGTCCCCCGCCCGAGGGGTTGCCCTGAACGACGTCCTGTCCAGGGCGACCTGCCGTCATGGATGGTTCGGTCGGATGGGACGATGGCCTGAGCTGTGAGTGAGATGGATCAGGAGCCCGCAGGGGGCATCGCGTCGCTGCGATCACGCGTCGCCGAAGCCTTGCACGCGGGGCTCGCGTCCGCGTGGACAGGGATCGTGGGCGCGCTGCGACCCTCGGGCTGGGGGCAGCCGCACGCCTACTGGGCCCTCTTCTCCTTGCTCACGGGTCTCGCCCTCGGCTTGTTGTGGCTACCGCCCTTGCCACCACTCGTCGACTCGCCTTCGGTCGCCTACTCAGGGGTGGTGCTTCATGCGTTGCGGGGCGGAAACCCGTTCTTCTCCGCCTGGTATGAAGTTCGCCCCGAAGCGGTCAGCCACCTGGCCTTCTATCACGCATACGGGTTGCTGCTCTTTGTCTTGTCCCCGGTGACGGCGATCAAACTGATCACCTCCGTGGCTGTCATCGCGTTGCCGCTGTGCATGAGAGCGCTGCTCTCGGCGATGGGTCGGAGTGCATGGCTCTCGCTCGCCGGGTTTGGTCTGGCGTTCAACCTGCAGCTGGCCATGGGCTACCTGCCGTTCTGCATCTCGATTCCGCTCCTGCCGTTGTGCCTTGCTTGGGTGGAACGCAGCCGCGACGGGATGTCTTGGTGGCGGGTGGTTGCGCTGTTCGTGGTGCTCTCGGTCTCGCCGTACTTTCACATGCTGATGACGCCGTTGCTGTTTGCCTCAGTCACGTTCTGGGTGGTGCTCACCCAGCGATCGTTCAAACGTGTGCTGGTCCACTTCGGGGTCCTGGCCGCTGCGACAGCTGTGGTCGTGTGGATCGTACCGAGGCCTGCGGGGCACCCACCCCGACAGGTCTCTCACGCGGTGGGGACGGTGACCTACAGCGCACATCTCGATCGCTTCGATGGCGACTTCTTGAACTGGACGATCCACGGCTGGGACACGTTCTCCACGCCGCTGTTTCTGGCCGCCGTGTTCGCGACGTTGTCGTTGACGGCGGGCCAAGGCGGAAGGTGTCAGGGCGCGAGTCTCTGGCGGCGCTTCTGCGAGTACCGGTCGGAGATGCTCGCGTTCCTGCTGTTCGCTGGCTACATGTTCGCCCCGACGAACGTCCACTATCCCTGGGTGGCGTGGTCCATCGACTCGCGGTTAACGGTGTTCTTCGGGATCTTCCTCGTGAGCATGCCGCGCCTGGTTCCGTCGACGATGTCCCAGGCCTTGCGTTTCGCCCCTGTCGTGGTGTTCGCCTTCTTCCACCTGATCAGCCTGGTGAGCCCCTTCCTCGCGTTCTCCCGCGCCACGCGTGGGCTGGTGGACGTGTCGAAGGCGATCCCGCCCGAGTCGACGATCCTGCCTATCTTCTCCCACGAGTACATGCAGGACGCGAAGCGCTGGCGGTTCGACGGGTACCACGGGTTCTTGAACCAGCACCTGGTGCGGTGGAGCGCTGTGCTTTCTGGGGGCTTGCAGCCGTACTCGTTCTGCGATCTGTCGTTCCATCCCTTGATCTGCACAAAGCAGCTACCGATGCCCGGGGCGCGCAACCCGATGCCCGGGGTTGCGGCTCATGCGAAGCATTACGACTACGTGGTGCTTTACGCGAACGTGCCGGCGAAGCAGAAGGAACACCGCGGCCTGGTGGAGAAGCAGGGGTTCGAGAGGGTCGCCGAGTCAGGGGAATGGACGCTCTGGAAGCGCAAGGAGAAGGAATGATGCTCTCCTCACATCGCTTCGACCGGAACCCCGGAGAAGGCCAGCAACCCGATGCCCGAGGCGTTCGTCACCCACGGGCCAGCTCCCTCGTGCCCCGCGTAGGTCAGCCCCGTGGCACCCAACCCATCGCCCGAAAGCGTCAGCACGACGCTCGACCCCGTGGCTGATCCCGACACCACCGTAACGCTGGCGCCCTCGACCACGAAGTGCGCTTCCGCCCCAGCGTCGAACGTCATCGTGGACGCCTTGTCCCGCATCTCGATCGTCACCTCGGTCCCGTCGCCCTTGCTGAAGTAGATGCGGTCGACGTTTGGGGCTTCGATGTCCGGACCGGCGGCGCCATCGTACAGGTCCCGGGTCAGCAAGGCCGCGTACCACTGCCCGAGCAACTCGTACCCGTTGGCGTACGCGAAGTGACAGCCGTCGTGCCCATCGAGCCCGTGGGTCGACATCAATCCCACGTTGGGCACCTCGTCCGCCAGCCTCCTCTGCCCGTCCCTGAGCTGTGGCGTCGGGTCCCCACAGCCCTTTCTCACCTGCGTCACGTACGTTCTCTCGACCGACGGATAGTCCTCCCTCCAGTCCTCGTGCAGGGCGACCCACCCGTCGTGGTGCTCGGCCGCGTTCGCTCCGTCGGACTCCCCCTGGTAGTAGAGGATGGCCCTGATTCCGTTCTCCAGCCCGGCATGGCGGACCCGGGTGAGCAGGCGGCCGTAGTTCGTGGCCAGGTCCGTCGGATCGGCGTCGTTGCGCTGGAAGTAGGAGATGGGGCGGCCACCCCGGGCCCCGTTGAGGATGGCAATCGGGACCTCGTGCGCCTCGATGAGTCCACGGCCCATGCGCATGGCCCACTGGCCGATCGCCGCCGGTCCTTCCGCCAGGTTCCCCTCGGCTTGCCTCCACTGCCGGTCGGCCGCTGTGGCGTTGCCGTCTTCCATGCGCGCGCCGAACGAGCGCAGGAACGGGCTCGCATTCACGTTGGCGTCCCCCGCGTACTGTGTGGCTACCGCGTTCGACTGTCCTTGCACGATCAGCACGTCTCCCGCCACCACCTTATCGACGGTCTGGACGAGCCACCGCTCGTTGCCGGCCTCCACGTAGACCGAGACCTCGTGGTCGGAAAGCTCGGCGGGAACGCCCACCGACAGATCGAAGGGGTCCTGTGCGGAGACGGAGCACAGCCCTGCTCGCGCCATCGCCACGACGGTCTCGCCACGCGTCACCTCGACCACCACCGCGTGGTACCCTGGGGCATCCACGGTTCCGCGGATGTTCACGGTCCCCTCGCCCGTCGTCACGTCCCGCGGCACTACTGCCATCGGAAGGGGTAACGCCTCGAACGTGACCGCAGGGTCGCCCGCGGGAAGCCCGTTCGTGGCGACGACGGTCGTCTCTGCGGTGTCCGTCGCCCCGGCGTCGTCCGTGACGGTCAGCACGACGCGGTAGCAGCCGGGGGCGTCGAAGGCGTGTTCGGTCGTTTCGCCGACCCCCGACGAACCGTCGCCAAATTCCCAGGCGAAGGCGGTGAGGGTTCCGTCGGGGTCCGAGCTTTCGCTCGCGTCGAACGTGATCGTCAGCGGGGCCGTTCCTGCCTCGGGTGTGGCGATCAGAACGGCGGACGGCGGGAGGTTAGGTACTTCGGGTTCGTCTGTCGCGTCGCTTTCGTCGATCGCATCGGAGGCTGCTTCGGCCCCGTCGTGTGTCGAGTCTGTTCCGGCGTCGCGCGAGGACCACCAGTCGGGTTGGGCAGCTTCCTCGCCGCACGCGGCGAGAAGGAGGAACGCTGCGACCGGGAACGCGATGTGTCGTGGGCGAGGGGAGGGCGCCATGTGGCCATGTTGCGCTGTCTGGGGGCCGACGTGCAAGGATGGCTCGCGAGCGCGTGATGGTGCTTCACAACGCAGTCTTGCGAAGGAGTCGCGCTCGCCCCCAGCGGACAGGTAGCGCTTCGTTCGCCTCCAAGCCCGCCTGGCTCGCCAGCGCGAGGGAGCGATCGAACGCGGCCCGACTCACGTGCCCGAGGGGCTCCGCGAACAGCACGCGGCCTCCAGGCTTCATCGCCGCCCCCACCTGCCGAAATAGCGCCGCTGCGTCCGGCACCTCGTGGACCATGTGCATGATCAGCGCCACGTCCACCTTCCCCGTGAGATCGTCGAGGGGAAGGGAATCCGGTGCGCATCTTCGCAGCTCGAGCCGATCGAGCAGCCCGCGGCTCGACGCCCTCTTGCGCAGCCCCTCCAGCATCGCGGGCTGAAGGTCCACGCCTATCACCCGGCCCTCGCATCCCACCCGCTGGGCGAGCGGGATCGTGAAGTACCCCATCGCGCACCCGACATCGACCGCCAGATCGCCGGGGCGCACTTGCCCCTCGAGCACCACGTCGGGGTTCTCCAGCCAGCGACGCAGCGGATTGAGCAATATGTACGCAATCCACGGCGGGCAAACGTGATCCGCACCACCCTTCGGCCTGTCTCCCACGTTCGCTTCGCTCATGATCATCCTGCCTTTCTACGCCACGACGAGCTCGTGCTTGTCGTCGGACGTCGTTTCTAGCAAGCTTCAATATATGAGCTATTGCTCACGTTCGCTACTCGCGTTTCCGGAAGGCTCCGCATGACCGCACGACGCACGCACAAACCACCTTCCCGAGACAGAGATCGTCGCACGTCGCGGGGACGTGAGGCCGCTACGAAGGACGGGCCTGCTCGCGTTTTGCCTCTTGGCCAGGAAGCTGACGGGCGGAGGCGGCCGAGGCAGCAACGTGCGCGAGACACGGTGGACGCGATCCTACAAGCCGCGGGGCAGGTCATCGCCGACCGAGGCTGGGCGGAGACGACGACCAACCACGTCGCGCAGCGGGCGGGGGTTTCGATTGGCTCCCTGTATCAGTACTTCCCGAACAAGGAATCCATTTTGGTCGCGCTCATGGAGCGCCATCTGCTGCAGGTGCAGCCGATCGTGCAGGAAGCCATCGAGGCGATGGACGACGAGAGCATACCGGTGGCGCGGTCGCTCGAGAGGCTGTTTGCGAGACTGGTGGAGATGCACGAACGGGAGCCCAAGCTGAGCCGCGTTCTGGCCGAGCAAGTTCCGCTGCCGCCCGTGGTGGAGAAGATGCACGCGGCCGGTGAGCTTTCCGTCGCGATGCGTATCGCGGCGTCGCTCGAGCGGCGGCGCGACACCCGGTCCGATGACGCGTTGGCGATGGCGCTCGTCCTGGCCCAGGCCACGGAGGCGTTGAGCCGCTGGATCGCCCACCACGCGCCTGCGTCCCTGGACAAGCGTGCGTATACGCGCCAAGCGGTGAGGATGCTCGCGGACTTCGTGGCGGAGCCGGAGCGCCTTCGGGTGTGACGCCGTCGTTGCGGCGATTCTCGTCGCCAAGCTGGTGAAAGCGGAGCTGGCGGCCGGGAACCGAGGAATGCCTCCGTTCAGAACTCCCGGTTCCCTGCTCACCCGTTGGGCCGCTAGCGATCTTGTCTAGCTGGCTATCCTCTATCGCCCCGACCGACCGCTACACCCTCCACGCGCATGCCATCCATCCGGATGTCTTCGAGCCGTACCCCAGCCACGTCGACGGGTACGGAGAGCGCGCCGATGCGAAGGGTCCCCACGCGCGTGGTCAGCGTCATGCCTTCGAGCTTCAGCTTGCCGATCTGGAACACGACCTTTGGCTCGATGCGGACGGACAATCGTGTCACGAGGCGGTCGATGGCGCTGGGCATCGAGGGGAACGTCTTGATCGTCAGGGCAGGGAGCTGGACCTCGAACCCGAGGTCGAGGTCCTTGCCAGCGGCTGTCGCGCGACCGTTGACGATCGTGGCGCCCTGCAAGACGACGTCCGACGCGCGGGCTGTAGTGCGGATGCCGACCCTGGCGGCGTGGCTGCCGGATGCGCGAGCCTCCTCGAGGCCGGCGTCCTTCACGGTCGTGTCGCCCACGTGCATGCCGCCCATGGAGAAGCCGCCGTGGGGGGCCACGAAGTCCTGCACGTCGATGGCCTCGACGAACGCGGTGCCGGCGTCCACGTCGAGGATGGGTGCGACGTCGGCGGTGACCTCGTCCGCCTTGACGGAAGAGAGCGTGAAGGTGGCGGACATCTCTTCGGCGAGCGAAGAGATGTTGATGCGCGGCAGCTTGGGTGTGGAGACGCTCTCGTGGACGGGACCGAGCTTGTAGACCTTGGGCTTGCGAAGGCTGGGGACCTGGAAGCCCAAGGCGACGTCGACGTGCAGCTGGACCTGGGAGTCTTCGAAGGCGACGGACTCGGCCTTCATGTGGATGTGAATCTCCTCGCCCGTGATGTTCTTGCCTTGCCAGGTGCCGGTACCGAGGGACCCGAGCCGCATCTTCGCCTGGAAGCGCTGCAATTGGGCGCGAGCCGCGGTGAGGCTCGCCGACGGCAGGATGGCCCGTACGCGTGCTGCCACGTCCTTCGGCAAGGAGTCGAGGAGGTTCTCGAGGCTGGTTGGGTCGGCCATGATCAATCGTGCACTGTATCAGCAATCGGATGGCTGTGAACACCGACGGCGAGCGGACGCCAACGAGTACGGACGGGCTGAGCTGAACCCGCGTCACACGTGCAGATTGCCCGTGAGCCAGAGGACGACGAACACCGCCAGGATCACGCCGAGCGGTGACCACCCTGCGTAGCCCCACCGGGAATGTCCCATTCCGCCTGCCACGAGCGCCAGTACCAGCAATACGATGAGAATGGTTGTTAGCATGAATAATCTCTCCTTTGGGTTGGCGCCGCTTCACGGCGCAGCCTGTGACTGCTTCGGCTGCTACTTGACAGCATCCTTGACAGCCTTCTTCGCGTTCTTGGCAGCGCGCTTCACGCCGTCGACTGCGCCTTCGATCTTGCCCTTCCGTTCGTCGCGTTCTCCCTCCCGTTTGAGAGCCGCGTCACCCGTCAAAGCGCCTGCTGCTTGCTTGATCTTCCCTTTGGTCTTGTCGATGTTCTTTCCCATGTTCCACTCCTACGTTCGGTGCTTGTTGCAGAATTCGTATCCGTGAAGCACTGCCTAAGACCGCCCCCAGAGTCGGGGCATCGGTAAGCTTGACTTGGGCTCTTGGAGCCTTCGCACCCATCATCCCATGGGAACCGAAGCGCTCGCTTCCGCCCACCGCGGCTGTCGGCGCCTCAGCAGGCCACGCGTGGCAAGGCCTGCTTCGCGATAGAGGCGCAGGTACTCGCGACCGACCCGATCGGAGGAGAACTCCGCGCGCACCCGCGCTCGTCCCTGACGCCCAAGCGCGGACGCCAGCTCGCGGTCCGAGAGGAGTCGCTGCAACCTCTCCCGCATGGCCGACTCATCGCCTGCATCCACGAGAAATCCTGTCTCGCCTTCGTCGACGACACTGGAAACGCCGCCCACCGCCGTGGCCACCACGGGCAATCCGGTGGCCATCGCCTCGAGGATGACGAGCGGAAGCCCTTCCGAATGGGACGACAGCGCGAAGACGTTCATCGCCGCAAGCAGGCCCGACACGCCGCCGCGCTCGCCGAGCCATCGGATGCGCTCGCTGATGCCGAGCTCCGCGGCGAGTGTCTCCAGCGACTCGCGGTCGGGACCGCCCCCGACGACGATGAGCCATGCTCCTGCGTGAAGCAAAGGAGCCGCCGCGCGCAGCAACAAGGTCTGGTTCTTGACGGCACAGAGCCGACCGACGGTCCCAAGGACCGGGGCGCTCGCATCGATTCCCAGGTCCGAACGGACGGCGGAGGCGGCTTCCTGGTTGGGGCGAAAGCGGGCGGGGTCAATGCCGTTGGGAATGACACGTAGCTTACGAAGGCTGACCTCCTTGTTGCGGATCGCCTCACGCGCGGTTTCCTCGGAAACAGCAACAAACGTATGGCTCAAGGACGCACCCCGCCGACGAAGCCACAATCGTCGGCCGACGTCGGGGTTGACTCCATGCTTGGTGTGAACGACGCCTGCGCCCACGAGCCTGGCAGCCGGAGCTGCGTAGATGATCGGCTGGGGGTTGTGCGTGTGCACAATGGACGTCCGGAGCTGGCGGAATCGAGCGGCCAGGCGTGGGACCAGCGACAGGTCGAATCCGGGCCGCTTGGGAACGGCTTCGAGGGGGATGTGTCTATCGCGGAATTCCTCCACCAAGGCGCTCTTGCCCAGAGGGGCGAGTGAAATAACTCTCACGTCGATGCCCTGCGCCCTTTGGAGTGCAGAAAGCTCGAGGGCGACGCGCTCTGCGCCGCCCATCTCCGCCGCCGCGATGACATGGGTCAACCCTGCTAACGGAGGCGAAGCTGTGGCCTGCCGTGGGGTTGCCGATCGCTGCTGGTGCATGTAGTCCGCCGCCATGAAATCCTCCCCTGGGTGCCGCGCATGTCCGTGCTCTGAGCACGAGAGATGTTCGGAGCGGTCTCCAGGACCCGTTTCGGTGCAACAGACGGGCCACGGAACGCACGTCGCGGATATCGCGCCCCTCGGAAGGGCAAAGAAACGCGCCACCTATCCCACTTGAGACCACATGGCTTGCCGGGCTGGCTCCCTCCCCTCGTCAGGATTCGAGTCGCTGGCTCCATCAACATGACGATGATGCCCGTCGATTTGAACTGCCAAGATGCACCCCTTGCCGGGGTTGTCCGTGGTAGCCATGGGCATGTTTCGTTCGCCACGTCGTGGGGCGTCGACCGCCATGCTGCTCGGGTGGCTGTCTTTCCTAGGTTGTTCTCACGGCGGGACGGCGGGGAAGCCCCCTGAGGGGACATCGCCGACAAGCGCAGTCTCATCGGAACCGGACGCGCCACCATCGCTCACCGCGCATGCGGAATCGGTGTCGGCCGGCGATGAAGAGCCCTCGCCATCCGAAGCGGCCGCGGAAGCCGAGCCGGTGCGGGACCCACCTGTTGCGCCGTCGCCGGTGCATCAGGAGCTTGTCAACATCGCGGCGCTCATTGACCAGGGGCAGTTGTCCCAGGCGAAGGCTTCGTTGTTTCCCCTCGTGGCAAGGCTCGACCGGGATGGGCCGCTCGACGAGAGGATCGTGGCTCATGCGTTGAAGGGCCGCTTGCACGAGCGAGGACGGAACGAAGCTGCAGCGCGCGCGGAGTATGGGAAGGTGGTGGGGCTGTGGAGAGATCCCGCTGTCGCGTCCACGAGCGTGGGTCCGGGCGAGCCTGACGTGGTGCGTTACGTGCGTCTTGCGCGGGCGTTGGGCGGGGTAGGGGAGGCGGTATTCCATGCGGCGGAGCAGAAGCGACGCGAGGCGGACGCGGTCCGGTTCCCCGCGTACCAGGGAGGACCGGGGGCGCCGGCTCCGCGCAAGGCAATCGCGGACATGAGTGAGAGGGAGTTTCAGCGGGAGATGCAGCGCAGGCAGGCGCAGACCGAGTCGGTTCGCAAGCACATCGAGGGGCCCGTGCGGCAGTGGATCGAGGGCAAGCAGCGTGTGCTGGAGGAGACCGAAAAGGGATACCTTCGTGTGCTGGACATCCAGCCGGCCCCGCCCCCGCAGTGGGTCGTTGCATCGGCTGCGAGAGTCGGAGAAATGTGGGAAGCGTTCGCGGAGGACTTCGAGAAGGCCCCCCTCCCGGGCTGGATGAAGGACGACCCCGTGGTGATGCAGGCGTATCGGAGTGCGCTCGAAGCGGCCACGGAGCCGTTGCGTGCGAGGGCGCGAGCCGCGTTCGAGACGTGTGCGTCGATGGCGCGACGCTACCGCGTGCAAAACGAGCACAGTGCGTTGTGCGCCCAGCGAGTTGGGGCTTCTGGCCCGTGAGGAAGGGTTCTCCGACCGGACGGGTTACGGGAGCGCGTAGCCGAGGAGCTGCTCGAACGTCTGGCCTTCGCACCCCGGGTCGGGGGAGACGAAGTGGTCCGACCCTGCCCCGATCCGGCACCGGTGCAAGGGCACGGAGCCGGCCACTTGCGATTCATGGATGTAGCCGACGGGGCCCATCGGATGCAGGTTCTCGCAGCCTACGTCGGGGGACAGCACGTTGTGCTCACCCGCGAGGCACTCGTACAGAAGCTTGGTACCCGGTTGCGGCTCGCGGTGAAGGTGCCAGGCCTGTTCCGCCGTGAACCCGGACGGCGCGACGCGGGAAGAAGCCCAGTGCCCCCGCGTGGCATGGTGCGAGCGAGTGAGCCGCGTGTAGGGCAGGTCCTCGAAGCCGCAAGACAGCTGCGGCGGGTTCAGGTCATTGCGGTTGGCGAGCGCCCAGACGGCCCAGGCCTGCTTGGCTTGTCCTGTGTCGTCGCGCAGTCCCAGGCCCAGTCCCGCGGCGGTCTCGACGGGATGGTCGGACATGCGATGGTAGATGTAGCTCTCGATCCCGGGCGTTCCCAGGGTGTTGCGCAAGGACCGGCACACGCCGTCGGCCTGGGCGGCCTGGCTCGATTGCGGGGCGATGGAGTTCACGCCGCTTTCCGTGAGCTGGATCTCCCAAGCGCTGGGCGTGTTCGGGAAGGTTTTGCGGAGCCATCCGGCGAGCGTGCCGAGGTTGCCGTAGGTGACGCGGGGCCAGTCGTCGGGTCCGAAAGCGGGGGCGAGCAGGTTCGGGGGGTAGGGGTGATACGCCACACGCCAGGCGCGAGAGCCCACACGGGAGGCCAGGCCCGTGAGCAGGGTCTGGCCGGAGAGCAAGGGATTCTGTGCGGACGGGTTGTCGTAGGTCGTGCCGAAGTGGTGTTCCAGAGATGCGAGCACCTTCGCGTGGGTCTGCTCGGCCATCACGGCGTCGTACGCTGCGATGTAGTTGTCCGCGTAGGTATCCAGCCACTGGTTCGTGTCGCAGGGGGTACCCTGGCCGCAGCCGATGTCGAACCAGTCGTTCGCGTTGACCTCGTTGTGGATCACGAAGTCCGCGATGCGACCGTGCGCTTGCAAGCCGTTGTAGCGACGAGCGAGCATCCGGACGAATCTGCCGTAGTCGGCGGCGTCCTTCGGGGCGCAGAAGATCTCGAAGCCGGCGGTCACCGGTGAACAGCCCGAGGAAATCCGTGCCCACTCGGGCACACCGTACACGATGGCCGTCACCACGAGGCCGCGGGCGGTCCAATCCGCGATCGCAGCGTCGACGTTCGTGTCGACCGTGAAGCAATGCCCGTCCCACTCTTCTTCGCCGGAGGCACAGGGAGGGGCTTTGGGGGCGGGTTCCCAGATAGCCCAGACGAGGTTCATGGCGACGCCGCCCGTGTTGTTGCCGGACACCTCGTCCTTGTTGGGCCAGAAGTCGGGCTGCAGGCCCTTGATCCGATACAGGTCACGGGTGGGGTAGGGGAGTCCGACACCCCCGGAGCCGCCAGAGCCGCCCGAGCCGCTCGCGCCTCCCCCGCCACTCGTGCCCGCGACACCGCCCGTGCCGCTCGCACCTCCCGCAGCTCCCGATCCGCCCGCTCCCCCTCCCGTTCCCGCTGATCCGCTCGACCCGGCCGAGGCGTCTTGGGATGCCCCTCCGCTGCCGGATGAACCGTCGGGCAAATCCCCCCCGCTGCCCGCTGACCCGTCAAGGCCGCCATCCCCGGAGGCGCCGGAGGTGTTGCTCGCGCTGCCCCCGCCGTCCGTGCCGCAGGACGTGGGGAGCAGAGACAACACGGCCGCGGGGAGCAAGAGCATCAGCAGGGGGCGTGAACGCATGACGGGGATTGTATCAGCTGAATCGTCGGGATGTTCGACGATGTCGGGCGATGTCGGGCGATGTTCCTGGCGCTTTGCTTTGGCTCTGCTACGTTCCGCGCCTTCTATCATGACTACCGAATCGTCCATCGAGGACCTCCCGCCATCCCTGTCCGGCGCGCTGTCGCGCCGTGGCTTCACCACCCTGACCCCTATCCAGCAAGCCGTGCTCGAGCCCGACACGGTAGGACGCGACCTGCGCCTGTGCTCCCAGACCGGCTCTGGCAAGACCGTAGCCATCGGGCTCGTCATCGCGCGAGACATTCTGTCCGCCGAGGAACCGTCGACGACGCAGGATGACGACGAAGCCCCGCAGAGCAAGCGAGGCGCGACCCCCGCCGCGCTCGTCGTGGCGCCCACCCGCGAGCTTGCCGCGCAGCTCACCAAAGAGCTCACGTGGCTGCTTCGCGCGTCGGGCCGAACCTGCTGTGCCGTCACCGGTGGCGCGAGCTACCCGTTGCAGATGCGCGCTCTGCGTGAACGACCCACGGTCGTCATTGGTACGCCCGGTCGTTTGCGTGATCACATCGAGCGTGGGTTCATCGACCTCTCGGCGGTCCGAAGCGTCGTCCTCGACGAGGCTGACCAGATGCTGGACATGGGCTTTCGCGAGGACCTGGAGGCCATCGTCGACCGCGCGGCTCCTGGCCGGCGCATGCACATGGCTTCGGCGACCTTCCCGCCCGATGCGCAGGCCTTGGCGAAGCGATATCAATCGGACCCGCGAGCGGTGTTTGGAGCTACTCCCGGGGAAGTCAATGCGGACATCTCGTACGTGGCCCACCTCGTTCGCCCCGCGGACCGGCTTGCCGCGCTCGTGAACGTGCTGTTGCTCTGCCCCGAGGATCGAACGTTGGTGTTCGTGCGCACGCGCGTCGACGCCGCGTCGCTTGCGCAGCAGTTGGCGGAAGTAGGCTTTTCCGCGAGGCCCATCAGCGGGGACCTCGAGCAAGCGGAGCGGACGCGGACACTCGACGCATTCCGGTCGGGGGTGATCAAGGTCCTGGTGGCAACGGACGTGGCTGCCCGTGGTCTCGACATTCCTGACGTGGGGCGTGTCGTCCACGCGGACCCGCCCAGTGATTCCGAGGTGCTCACGCACCGGTCGGGGCGCACGGGGCGAGCTGGCAAGAAGGGGAACAGCATCCTGCTCGTCACGCCTGCCGCGAGAGAGTCCGTGGAGCGGATGATCTCGCGCGCGAAGGTCCGCGCGAAGTGGACTCGGGTCCCCTCGGAGGAAGATGTCTGGAAGGCAGCGGATGCGCGCCTCCGCACGAGCATCCAGGAAGCGTTGCACGTGGAAGAGGGCGAGGAAGCGGCCGTGGTCAAGGACCGCATGCGCGACCTGGCGGAGAGTCTCGTGCGCGACGCGGAGGATCCTGTCGCGTTGGTACGCGAGCTTCTCATCCGAGCGCAGCATGCTGGCCCGTCCCAGCCGAAGCACGTGGAGCCCGTCGATGCGCCGCAGGCGAAGGGCGCGCGTCCGATGCGTCGCGACGCGAGAGGTGAAGAGGCGCACGTGGCGTTTCACATCAACTTCGGGACGCGTGCTGGTGCGGACGCTCGTCGTCTGCTTGCGATGGTGTGCCGGCGGGGTCGGATTCAGGGCCATCAGATCGGGGCGATTCGCATTGGCGAGACGTTCTCGACGTTCGAGGTGTTGGCGGAGGCGGCAGAGGACTTCGCGCGCTGCGTTCGCAAGCCGGATCCTCGCGACCCGCACATCCGAATCACGCACTACGATCCTGCCTACCGAGGGCGTGCTGCTGCGATGCAAGGCTCGACGGTCGCGAAGGGTGGCAAGGAGCGAGTGTTCTCGAAGGGAGGCTTCAAACCTCGCTTCAAGGCGACCCAGCACCGCGGCGTGAGCTGAGCTGCGCTGATCCAAGAGAGACCCCATGAGTGACGCGATGTGGTGGGCGACCGTCGGCAACGCCGTGTCGATGGGCATTTCCCTTTTGTGCCAACTCGCGTTGCTGGTGGTGGCGCTTGTTTTCGTGAGCAAGCGGAGCGGAAGTGCTGCCGCCATGATGGCGGGGGCGGCCGTCGTGTTCTTGCTCACCACGATCGCGTCGCCCTTCGCGCACGCTGGCACCGCGCGGGCGGGCCAAGTGGAGGACTATGCCCAGATGCTGGGTGTCGTGAACCTCGCGTTCGGCGTGGTCCGTGCCGCGGGATGGGGACTGCTCCTGGTCGGCATCGTCAAGGTTGCGGCGGATCGTCCGGCCAAGTTGACCCACTGAGGTCGACCCCCAGTGTCTTCACAGGGCGGCCGCGGCACGCTTCCACTGGTGCCATGACGTCCGAGCCTCCGGGCCGACTGCACGAAAGAAGAATCCAACTCCGATCGTGGTGGCCGTCAATGGGCTTGGTCTTCTCGGAGTTGCCGCCAGTCTTTTACTGAGCTACCCGCAGGGCTCCGTGACGGGTGAGATCGTCGCATCGGGGGACCCTCACGGGACCTTCGTTGTCCACCCCGTTACCTGCTACTCAGGGAGCCACTGGGGCTTCTCCGGCCTGTGGCTCGTGACCGAGATGCAGACGAGTGGGAACAAGCGCGGGTTTACGGGTGGTCTCAAGGTACCGGCCCGGGCGTGCCTCCATCGGAAGCTTGCCCAGTCCGGTTACCCACCGAACGTTCCATCCAAGTGATGCTGCCGTGGGGGTGAGCAGACCCAAATAGGACAGTGCGCCCGGGACCGAAGTCGAGGCGGCACCGAGGTCAGGGTGACGGAAAGGGGGAGAGGGGAGTGGCTACTTGCCGGGGACTTCGAAGCTGATCTTCGCGAGCTGCTCGAGGTAGTTCCACTTCTTCTGGGCGTTGTCGCTGGCGACCTTGAGAAGCTCCTTCGCACGCTCGGGCTTGCTCTTGGTGAGCATCTTCCAGCGCGTCTCGGCGTAGGCGTACTCCTCGAAGGGGATCTTCGGGGCCTTGCTGTCGAGCTTGAGCGGGTTCTCACCCTTGGCGGCGAGGTCTGGGTTGTAGCGGAACAGCGGGAAGTGGCCGGACTCGACCGCTCGCTTCTGGTTGTTCATGCCGGTGGCCATGTCGATGCCGTGGGCGATGCAGTGGGAGTAGGCGATGATGATCGAAGGCCCGTCGTAGGCTTCCGCTTCCATGAAGGCACGGACGGTCTGGGCATCGCTGGCGCCCATGGCGACGGTGGCGACGTAGATGTAGCCGTAGCTCGCGCAGATGAGGGCGAGGTCCTTCTTCTGGATGGGCTTGCCCGCGGCGGCGAACTTGGCGACGGCACCGACGGGTGTGGACTTGGACATCTGTCCACCGGTGTTCGAGTACACCTCGGTGTCGACGACGAGGACGTTGACGTTGCGGCCGGAGGCGAGCACGTGGTCGAGGCCGCCGTAGCCGATGTCATAGGCCCAGCCGTCGCCGCCGACGATCCAGACGGACTTCTTGACGAGGTAGTCGGCCACGGTAGAGAGGTTCTTGCTTTCGGGGTCGGTCTTGCCGTCGAGGAGCTTCTTGAGCTCGGCGACACGGGAGCGCTGTTCGAAGATCTGGTGCTCTTCCTTCTGCGCGGCACCCTTGATTTGCTCGACGAGCTGGGGGTGAGACTTGGCGATCTCGCTCTTGACGAGCAGCTCCTCGGCGAGCTGCTTGAACTTGTCGACGGCGAGGCGGAAGCCGAAGCCGAACTCGGCGTTGTCTTCGAAAAGGGAGTTGGACCAAGCAGGTCCGCGACCGTCTTCGTTCACGGCGTACGGCGTGGTGGGCAAGTTACCACCGTAGATGGACGAGCAGCCCGTCGCGTTGGCGATGAGGGTGCGGTCGCCGAAGAGCTGGGTGAGCAGCTTGACGTAGGGGGTCTCGCCGCATCCGGGGCAGGCGCCGGAGAACTCGAACAGGGGGCGGAGAAGCTGGCTGCCCTTGACGGTGACCTGCTTGACCTTGCTGCGGTCGGCGTCCGGCAGGCGGAGGAAGTAGTTGACGTTCCTGCGCTCGGGCTCGCGGAGCGGGACCTGGTCGACCATGGTGAGGGAGCGACGGCTGGGGTTCTTCTTGTCCTTGCCGGGGCAGACTTCGACGCAGACCTGGCAGCCGGTGCAGTCCTCGACGAAGACCTGGATGGTGTACTTCATCCCGGCGAGTTCCTTGTCCTTGAAGTCCAGGACCTTGAAGGTCGGAGGTGGGTCCTTGAGGGCCTCGGGCGGGAAGACCTTGGTTCGGATGGCGGCGTGGGGGCAGACCATGGCGCACTTGCCGCACTGGATGCAGAGCTCGGGGTCCCAAGACGGCGTTTCGAGGGAGATGTTCCGCTTCTCCCACTGGCTCGTGGCGGTGGGGTAGGTGCCGTCGATGGGGAAGGCCGACACAGGGAGCGAGTCGCCGAGGGCGCCGATCATGGGGCCGAGCACGTCGCGGACGAACGGCGGGGCGTCGGCGCTGACCACGGGGGGCATCTCGAGGGTGCTGGAGGCCTTCGCGGGCACCTTCACTTCGTGGAGGTTCTCGAGGGTCTGATCGACGGACTTCCAGTTCTTCTCCACGATGACGTCGCCCTTGACGCCGTAGGTCTTCTTGATGGCGGACTTGATCTTCGCGATGGCCTCGTCTCGGGGGAGGATGCCCGAGATGGCGAAGAAGCAAGTCTGCATGATGCTGTTGATGCGGGCGCCCATGCCGGTGGCCTTGGCCACGGAGTAGGCGTCGATCGTGTAGAACTTGAGCTTCTTGTCGATGATGCGCTGCTGGACGAGCTTGGGGAGTTTGTCCCAGACCTCGTCGGGTCCGTAGGTAGAGTTGAGCAGGAAGGTCCCGCCTTCGACGGCGTAGCTGAGCATGTCGAACTTCTCGGTGAACACGAACTGGTGGCAACCGATGAAGCTGGCCTTGGTGAGCAAGTAGGTGGAGCGGATCGGCTTGGCACCGAAGCGAAGGTGGGAGACGGTCATGGAGCCGGCCTTCTTCGAGTCGTACACGAAGTAGCCCTGGGCGTAGTTGTCGGTCTCCTCACCGATGATCTTGATGGAGTTCTTGTTGGCGCCGACGGTTCCGTCGGCCCCGAGCCCGTAGAAGAGGGCGCGGACGGTGCCCGGCGCTTCGGAGTCGTAGGAATTGTCCCAGTCGAGGGAGGAGTGGGTGACGTCCTCGACGATGCCGCAGACGAAGTGGTTCTTGGGCTTGGCGGAGGCCAAGTTGTCGAAGATCGACTTGACCATGCCGGCGTTGAACTCCTTGGAGCCGAGGCCGTAACGCCCGCCGTAGATGCGGGGCATCTGGGCGAAGGGGCAGTTGCCGTCGGCCATGGACTCGACGAAGGAGGACTGAACGTCCTGGTACAGGGGGTCGCCGATGGCGCCGGGTTCCTTGGTGCGGTCCATGACGGCGATGCGCTTGGTGGTCGTCGGCAGCGCGTGGACGAAGTCCTTGATGCTCCAGGGGCGGAAGAGGCGGACCTTGACTGCGCCAACCTTCTTGCCCTGGGCAGCGAGGTGTTCGACGACCTCATGGACGGCTTCGGCGCCGGAGCCCATGATGACCACGACGTCCTCGGCGTCGGGAGCGCCGACGTAGTCGAACAGGTGGTACTGGCGTCCGGTCAGCTTGGCGAAGCGGTCCATGTGCTTCTGCACGATGCCGGGGCAGTTCGTGTAGAAGCTGTTCATCGTCTCGCGGTGCTGGAAGAAGACGTCCGGGTTCTGGGCGGTGCCGCGGATGACGGGCTTGTCGGGCGTGAGACCGCGGGCGCGGTGGGCATGGACGAGATCGTCGTCGATCATGTAGCGCATGTCGTCCATGCTCAGTTCCTCGATCTTCTGCACCTCGTGGGAGGAGCGGAAGCCGTCGAAGAAGTGGATGAAGGGCACGCGCGCTTCGAGGGTTGCGGCATGGGAGATCAGAGCGAAGTCCATGACCTCCTGGATGGCGCCGGAGGCGATGAGGCCCCAGCCCGTGGTGCGGCAGGCCATCACGTCGGAGTGGTCGCCGAAGATCGAGAGGGCGTGGGTGGCGACGGCGCGAGCCGACACGTGGAACACGGTGGACGTGAGCTCACCGGCGATCTTGAACATGTTGGGGATCATGAGCAGCAGGCCCTGGGACGCGGTGAACGTGGTGGTCAACGCGCCCGCCTGCAGGGAACCGTGCACGGCGCCGGAAGCACCGCCTTCGGACTGGAGCTCGACGACTTGGGGGATTGTCCCCCAGATGTTGGTCTCGCCCGCCGCGGACTTCTCGTCCGAAATCTCGCCCATCACGGATGACGGGGTGATGGGGTAGATGGCGATGACCTCGTTGACAGCATGGGCGACGTGAGCAGCGGCGGTGTTGCCGTCGATGGTCACGAGCGAGGGCTTGCGGTCGGCCGGAATCTTCTTGTCAGACATGGAACCTCCAAAAAACGTCTCTCCCTTCCAGGGAAGGGCTGGTATCGGTGTCGAGGGAGCGCGTGGTCATCCGTGGCCGACCAGCACCTTGATGTATTGGGCACGCTCGAAGGCGTCGGGGTCTTCGATCTTGTTCTGGCTGAGGATCCCGCGCGTCTCGGCGAGCGTCGCGTAGTCCTTCTCCTTGAGCCAGGCTTCCATCTCGCGCAGCATCACCTTGAGGTGCGGGGCCTTGTGCTTGTAGATCGCCGAGGCGACCTGAGCGATCTTGGCGCCGGCGAGGATGACCTTGAGCGCCCCCCTGCCGTCGTGAATGCCTGACGTCGCGGCGAAGTCGACGTCCACCCGGCCGTTGAGGATGGCGATCCAGCGCATCGGCAACAGCACGTCCTCGGGGCGAGAGAGCTGGAGCTGGGAGGCGATCTTCAGCTCGTCGATGTCGAAGTTCGGCTGGTAGAAGCGGTTGAAGAGCACGACTCCCTGGGCGCCGGCCTTGGCGACTTGGGCGACGGTGTTGGGGATGGACGTGAGGAACGGGCCGAGCTTGACCGCGATGGGTAGCTTCACCTGGGCGCGAACTTGCTGGACGATGTCGACGTAGACCTTCTCGATGTCGGCGCTGGTCTTCGCGGGGTCCGTGGGCAGGTAGTAGAGGTTGAGCTCGAGGGCGTCGGCTCCCGCGTTCTCCAGGTGCTTGGCGTACTTGGTCCAGCTGTTGGCGGAGACGCAGTTGATGCTGGCGATCACGGGGATTTTCACGCCCTTCTTCGCGCTCTCGACCAAACGCACGTACTCCTGGGGGCCGATCTCCATCGGGATGTTCGCGAAGTAGCTGCCGGCGGCTTCGGGGAAGCTGTGCGATCCCTGCTCGAGGGCCGCATCCATGTCCTCCGCCTCCTTGTTGATCTGCTCTTCGAAGATCGACTTGAGCACCACCGCGCCCGCGCCGTTCTCCTCGTAGCTCTTGATCTTCTCCACGCTGTCGGTCAACGAAGAGCTCGACACGACAAGGGGACTGCGGAGTGATAGCCCCAGATAGGTCGTTGACAGATCGGTCATTCTGGCATCCTTTCCTTCGGTCATTCGCGTGACGGTCATGTGCCCGTCATGCCTGGCTTTGCGTTCGATCCTGCTCGCCCCCACGAAGCCGTCGCTTCGGAAGCTCTCTCCCATCACCACGAGCGCCCTCGAGCCAAAGCGGTCCAGCCTTCCTTCGCGTCATCGTCACAGGCAGGATGGACGCCCCGCACGTCGGTGCACGCATCGTTTCGTTCACGGAGACCTTGTCATGGGATGGGTGATTCAGGCGGCGCTGTTATACCGATTTGCCCAAGGGATTCAATCCAAGCCGTCGAGGAATCAACGCTTCTTCTACCTGACGAAACGGAACCCGATCGCGCGGCACCTGGACGTGGAACCGCGGCAGGACTATCCACCGCACCATGGAGTACCAGGTCCCTTCACCGCCCCTCGCAGGTGTCCACCAGCGCGACCCGGACGCTGACGCCCACCACGCCGCGAGAGGCGGGGCTCTTCGCCAAGCCGCGATCCTGGGTGCCGTCGCCTTCGCCGCAGAACGCTTCCTCAAGGCCGTCGACTGGCGCAGCTCCATCCACGAGGTGCTCGCCAAGCTCGGCGAGGCGGCGGACGTGAGCCGCGTCTACATTTTCGAGAACCGAACCGCACCCGATGGCTCGACCCTCACGTCCCACACCCACGAGTGGGTGGCCGACGGGATCCCTGCCGAGATTGACAACCCCAAGCTGCAGGACATGCCCTTCGCGCTCGAGGCACTCGAGCCGCTTCGCTCGAACCTCTCGAAGGGGCAGCCGGTCGTGGCGCTCGTACGCGATCTGCCAGAAGGGCTGCGGGAGTTCCTCGATCCCCAGAAGATCCAGTCGATCGCGATCGTGCCCATGATGACTCGTGATGCGTGGGTAGGGTTTCTCGGTTTCGATGACTGCGCGCACGGTCGAGCCTGGTCCGCGGTGGAGATCGACGCACTGAAGGCGGCCTCCGGAATCCTCGGGGCCGCCATCCAACGAACCCAAGACGAGCTGCAGCTTCGCACGAAGGAAGAGCAGCTGCGCCAAGCACAGAAGATGGAAGCGGTCGGCACCCTGGCGGGAGGCATTGCCCACGACTTCAACAACGTCCTGCAGATCATCTGGCTGTCGGCAGAGGCCATGCGGACGAAGCTTCCTTCGGACAGCCCTCTGGGACGCGAGGTGGACGTGATCGGCGATGCCGTGCTTCGCGCCCGTTCTCTGCCCAACCAGCTGCTGGCCTTCGCACGGCGGCAGGTGGTTCAGCCAAGGCTCCAGGATCTTTGCGAGAGCCTCACCGAGGTCGTTCAGCTCGTCGGCCGCGTCATCGGAGAAGACGTTCGCATCGACATCCAGGCGTCTGCGTCCCCCGTTCTCGCGATCGTCGATCCCGTGCAGCTCCAGCAAGCCGCCATGAACCTGCTTCTGAACGCGAGGGACGCCATGCCCCGTGGGGGCAGCGTGCGGGTCGGGGCGGAGCTCCGAACCCTGCCTGACGAGGTCGTCACGCACCACGCCAGGATCCCTCCAGGCGAGTACGCCGTCGTCTGGGTGCACGACGAGGGCACGGGGATGGACGCGGAGACGTTCGATCGCCTGTTCGAACCGTTCTACACGACGAAGTCTCGCGGACATGGGATCGGGTTGGCCACGGTGTACGGCATCGCCAAGCAGAACGGAGGCCACGTGACGGTGGATTCGTCCCCCGAACACGGGAGCCAATTCTGTCTCTTCTTTCCGAAGGCGCACGAGGAGATCGCGCCGGGCACGCAACGAGCTGACCTCGCCCCGCCCCCGGGGGGCAACGAATCCGTGCTCGTGGTGGAAGACGAAGAGGCGTTGCGGGAAGCCGTCTCCCTGGTTCTGCGTGACCTGGGATACCAGGTCTTCTCCGCCGCGGATGGCCCGGGTGCCCTCGAGCAGGCCGACCCGTCGCACCCGATCGATTTGCTGATCACGGACGTGGTGATGCCCAAGATGGATGGGCCCACGCTCGCGACCGCGTTGCGATCGACCCAGCCGGCCGCGAAGGTCTTGTACATGTCCGGTCACGCCTTCGACGCGCTCGAGCGGCGTGGGGTTGACCCCTCGGCGTGGACCGTTCTGCGCAAGCCTTTCAGCGCCTCGGAGATGGCGCGCCATGTGCGGTTCGTGCTGGACGGGTCGTGACCCCTGCCGCTTGCGCTGCCTGCTGCAAGTACTCTACCGTGGAAAGGTTAACGCTCGTCGGGCATCGAAGTCGTTCGCCCCATCCGAAAGAGGTCGCCCATGGAGCACAGAACAGGCCTCGCACCCCTGTCGCTCGGACTCGCACTGGTGTTAATGATCGCCTGCTCGGAGGATCAGGCTGATTCAGCAGTGGGCCTGGACTCCGGGACGGGTGGCCAGGAAGCTGGCATCGATGCGACCGGCGATGCGACCGGCGATGCGACCGGCGATGCGTCCGGCGAGGATGCGCCAGCGGACGCCATCACGCTCATCGCTCCCGTCGATGACATCACCACGGTGGAGCAAGCCCGCAATCCGGCCTTCCGGTGGTCCAGGGCAACGTTCGAGAAGTACGAGCTCACGGTGACGAAGAAGTCCGGGGGAGTCTGGGTCCCCTACTTCAGCAAGAAGGACACGGCGGCGAATCTGTGCACCGCAGTAGAGTGCTCCCTGGCGACCGGGCTCGACTTCTTCACGGGCAAGTACCGGTGGAGCGTTGCCAATGGCCCCGGCACCGTAACGTCGGCGATCGTCACCGTCACGAGCACCGTCGAGGATCCGGCCAAGGCCGACGTCGATTCCATCGGACCGGAGCAAATCATCGGCCAGGGGGCGAAGACGCCGTCGATTGCCGTCGATGCGACCGGCACGCCGTGTGTCGTGGCCTACCACAGGAACGGAGCCGAATTCGAGTACGCGCTGCGGATGTACAACATGACCGTTGAGGGCAAGTGGGAGTCACGGAAGATCGCCTGGACGGAGATCGGGGCACCGCCGGAGAGTGCGACCGGGCTCGACGCCAGCAGGATCCTCATACCGGACATCGTGATCGATGCCGAGGGCAGGGGCTGGGTCTACGCCCGCGTGGCGGAGCAAGAAGGGGGCTCGTTGCTCGGACACTCCGTATGGATCATCTCCGACCTGAAATCCTCGAATCCGCAGATCATCAAGTACAAGCACTTTGAGAGGGACGGGCTATACGGGCGACAGGGCAACCTGTCGCTCGACCCGTTCCAACCCGGCTTCGTTTTCATGGCGGTTGGCTCGAAGGTGGACAATGCCAGGTGGTACAAGTTCGACGCCAATCTGAACGAGGTCGACTCGGGCAACATACCGATGGGGTCGACGGGAGAGAAGTTCCGCTTCGAGATCAGCCCTCGCAAGGGTAAGGCCGGCGTGCTGCACCTGGTCGGGCTCGGCGATACCACGTTGCCGAACGTCTACCAGAATTCTCTCAGGGCTGCGGTGGGCAACTCGGTCCCCTGGCTTCCGATGGACGCGTTCGGCGAGGACTTCACCCATCCGTCCGTGGGAATCGACAGCTCGAATGCGGCGATCGCCTACGTCGGCGTCCAGACCTCGATCGGCGGCTATGGTGTCCGAATCAACATCTGGGACGGGACGAAGATGCTGTTCGACGTCGACAGCGCGCCGATGTTCGACGGACCGGCAGCCGAGGACCCCAACGGCAATGGCGAAGGAAGGTTCGGTCCCCAGTGGGCCCCCGCCCATGGCGGAGGCGCCTTCCTGTGCTGGACGTCCCCGCAAGGGAAGATCAAGCTCCGTTATGTCAAACCCTCCCCGATTGTGAGTGACTTCGGACCGATCGTCGAGGTTGCCGACGGGGTGCAATGCAGCATTGCCACTGACGCTGCTGGAGACATACACCTGGTATACGGGGACGACGGCAGCCTGAAGTACAAGAAGATCGTGGCCCGATAGATGGCGTGAGCACGTGGTGCGAAGCGGCACTCACAAACTCTGGCGCACGTTGTCGACGAAGACCGACTGCACCTGCGACGGTGCGAGCCCCTCGAAGCGCACTCGACCCTGGGCGTCCGTGATGCCTTCTCGCAACCCTGCGGCAGTTCGCACGGCGACGGAAGCTCCTGCCATCACGGCTTGACCGCAAGGACGCTCCGGCGCCGGGACCGAGCGGTAGTGCGTGGCGCCCGTGTGCGTTCGCTCTCGTTCCGCGAGCGTGGGGATGGTCACCACCGCCGCGGCCAAGCCTAGCAGCAACGCAGAGCTGAGCAGCATCGGCTGGATGTCGTCGTCCTGCCCGTCGGCCTCGTCATCGTCCTGGCTGGCCTGGAGCGCGACGCCCCCTGCGGTCGCGCCAACCAGCACGCTCGCTGGAACCCAGCGCACCGGTGATGCCTCGACCTTTGTCGTTACGCGCTCTTGGGTGCTGCGCACCTCCTGCACGGAGCACATCTCTCGCTTCACCAGGATGAACGTGAGCCCCCCGTCTTCCTCCCGCATCGAGACCGCCACCGTGCGCAGGTGAGGCTGCGGGACGCCCTGCTCGAACCGTACATGGCGATCGTCCATGGGCTCGACACGGGTCGTCGTTGCCCAGCACCCCAGCACCCACGGGACCGCGACCACCATCGACATCAGCAGCCGTCGCATGTCGCCTCCCTGCGCAGGACGACACGTCCGAGTACGCGCCCGTCGATCACGACGTCCAGATCCAAGGCTTGGCCCTCTCCCCATGCGCCTTCGGGAACCTGCAGGCGTACCTTGCCTTGGGCGTCGATCGTTCCCGCGAGGGTCACGTTCGGACCTACGAGTCGAACGACCGCGCCCTGGTACGTGGGGTTCTTGCAGGGGGCTTCGTGAGGTGGCACGGCACGGCCCAATCGGGTCGTGGTCTCTTCCCCGTGATCGGCCGAGGCCAGGTCGACGGCCAGGGCGACGGTGCCTGCGGCCGCGAGACCGAGGCCGACCAACGCGTACGTGTTGGCGGTCTGATCGCAGCTGGCGAGCACGTCCCCGCTGCCGCACTGGTCGCTGTGGGTCGCCCACGCCACGGAGGTGATCCCGGCGCCTGCCCCGATCATGACGAGCTCGCCCACGAGCATGCCAGCGTTGGGACCCGTCACCCAGCGCTCCCTCTGAAACCTCTGTTCGACCTCGAAGACGCGACACACGCGCGTTGCGTGCACATGAAGCACGTACGCATCACCCTCACGATGCACGGCGAGGGCGCCCACCCCTCGTTCGGGAAGCCAATGCTCAGCTTGCCGGACGTTCGCGACCGTGACGGAGTGCACCGTGGTTCGCGTCACGGGTGGGGCGCAGGAGAAGCACGGCACGCCAAGCACCACGAGACACGCGATGAGCGTGTGTTTGGGGATGAGCGCGTGGGGGATGTGATTCAGGGGCATAGGCACGAAAGGCTTCGATCGCCGAGAGTCCGCCCAAGGCTACGTCTCTGCCGCTCAACGTGTCAATTCCGTGAGGAACGCCGCCGGAACCACAAGGCGAAGACGCCGAGACCGACGAGCACGAGCGGGCGTGGGCGGCGAGGGACAACCACCTCACAGGAGTAGAAACCGCCATCTTCTACGCCCTCTCGTGAGCTCGCGGGGTTGGAGCCGCCGGTGCCTGCAGACCCTGATGTCCCGGCGTCCGTTCCGGAGTCACCACCCGATCCGCCTGCCAGTCCTTCGCCGCCAGTTCCGCCCGTGGGGTCGCCGCCTCCCGATCCGCCCGAGCCACCGAGCCCCGCCGCGCCGGCCGACCCGCTCATTCCCGAAGCGCCCGCCGCTCCGCCCGCACCCGCCGCTCCGCCTGCGCCCGCCGCGCCGCCCGCACCCGCCGCTCCGCCTGCGCCTGCCGCGCCCGCTGAACCGCCGTCCGGGGCCAAACACACGCCTTGATCGCAGACCCCACCCGCGCACGAGACGCCAGACAACGGGGAACACGTCCCGTCCACCGCCGACCCCGCCGCCACGCTGCATGCGTGACAATCATCCACAGCCCCGCCTCCACACTCGCTCTCGCAACAAACACCGTCGACACAGAACCCCGCTTCGCAGTCTTGCGTCGTTCCGCAAGCCCGGCCGATGCCCCCCAGCACATGGTACGCCCACGCCTCACCGGGTTGGGCGCTGAAGAAGCTGGGCTGCCCGACGACAGCCGCTGTCCCGGCCAGCGTGACCGCGTAGCCGAAGGCGGAACCCGTATCGGCTGTGGGAGAAACGAGCTCTTGGTGTTGTGTCCAGACGCCTCCCGCTTCCTCGAATAGGTAGGCTCTCCCCGGCTGGTTGTTGCCGAACGCCCCCACCAACGTCGCGCTGCCGTCCAGCGCCACCGAGCATCCGAAGTACCCGTCCAACTCCCCGCCCGTCGGCGCCAGCGTTTCGGTCGCACTCCAACCCAAGGCATCGCGTGCGAACACGAACGCGAACCCCGTATGGCCCGTGGAACCGAAGAGCATCCCCGGGGCGCCCACGACGGCGACTGCTCCCTGGGCGCTCACGGAATTGCCGAACGCACCAGCCTTCGGCGAGCCGGAAGGCGGATCAATGAACCCAGCATCGTTCCAGGTGGTTCCCTCCCGTCGATAGGCGAACACGCCGCCCCCCGACGTGGTAAGCGCAGAAGGAGCCCCCACGAGCAGGTCGTCCCCCGTCACGCTCACGGCCACTCCATAGCTGCCCTGGCTGGCTGGGTCCTTGGGGGCCAGCACCGCTTGTTGGGACCACGCCGCCCCGGAACCCACGAAGACATACGTGCGGTCGGAGTCGCCTGAGATGTAGTCTGGGGCCCCCACCACGATCGTGCCGTCGTCGACGGCCACGGAGAGTCCGAAGTAGTTCATCAGGGGGGAGGCCTGCCCGAGGGTGGCCTGCAACGTCCAGGTCCCGCCGCTTCGTTCGTAGACGAACGCACGAGCGTTCACGGGATCATCGGCGGGGGCCCCCACGACGGCCAGGTCCTGTTGCAGCGCGAGGCTGTAGCCGAAGTACACCAGGTTGGCGGAGGTCGGGGGGACGGTGATCGTGGACTCGAGACTCCAAGCGGAGCCGACCCGCCGGAACACGAGGACCTTGCTCTTGGAAGGGTCCTGATAGGCGACCATGGCCGTGTCGCCCGACACGGCGGTGGCGGTGCCAAACGCGTCGCCCGACGTCGGGTCGGTCTGGGTAAGGGGTGCCTGCTCGACGGCCTGCACGCCGAGCGATGCGTGGCCGATCGGGACAGTCGATGCTGGCTCTTCGGGTGTGGAGCAACCCGCAAGGGGAGTCAGCAGGTACACAAAGCCGAGCAGCCACGCTGAGCTTTGCACACCACGGGGTATCGCTAAGGGACTCACGATCAGAACCTCCCTTGTGCGCCAAGCGAAGGGACGAAGGCCGCGGATTCTCTGGTCTCTGGCGCGTTGAGGAAGGCGGCTCCCCCCACCAGTGCGAACAGCCCGAGATGTCGCGACGGGTCGACCTGCAGGCCGATGGCTGCATGGAGGCCCGGGCTCGCGCCGTCGGCGAAGAACGTCGGTGAGCCCACGTACACGACGGGTTTGAGGACGCCCGTGCTCAGATAGAGCGACGCTCCCACCTCGAAGCCCTTGTCGCGCCCCACGAGGGCGGCCGCTTGAAGCTCGAGCACGTCTCCAAAGCCGTAGCCCACGCCGACGACGGCGACCGCGCCCCGGAACTTGCCGTCGATGTCGCCGCGGGCGAAGACGCTGGCCTGGCTGTCGTGGCTGAGCGACTCGGGTTGCGCAGGGGCTGGTGTTGGGGTGGTGCTCACGGGCTGCGGCGCTGGTGGGGTGTCACGTTCGATCGGCTCGAGCATGACGCGCAGGGTAAGCTTCTCGCCGGCTTCGGCTGTGAGCTTCTCCGTGTGCGTATGGAAGCCTTCCTTGGAGATCGTCACGACATGGTCCCCCGGCATGACGCGCACGAACCACGTCCCGCCGGCGCCCGCTGGTTTGCGCTCGACCTCCGTGCCGTCGACCGACACGGACGCTCCTTCCGTCTTCACGTCCACGGTGATGGCGGCGATCTTCGCGTCGATTTCGGCCAGCGCCTTGCGAACGTCAGCGATCCGTGTGTTGTCAGCCTCGGGGTCCTGCAGATAGGAGTCGTAGGCGGAGGCGGCCTCGGTCAGTCGTCCGAGCTCGCGAAGGGTCGTGGCGATGTTGAGCAAGATCTTGGGATTGCGCCAGAGTTGGTAGGCACGCTCGAACCGATCGAGCGCGTCGGTGAAGCTTCCCTTGTTCAGGAGCGTCACGCCACTCTTGAACAGATCGCGGGCTTCGCTCTCGTCGCCGTCGGCGAGGGGAGCCGAGATGCCAAGCAAGGACGCGAGAGCAAAGGTCGCCATCATCGAAAGGCGTCGCATGGATCGGGGAGAGCGAACGGCTTGCGGTCCGGCCTCGGGGTCCGGACCTGGTGAACCTGTGGGGTTCCGACGGGTTGGCTCGGTCATGGGCGGCCCTCCGAGGATACACCACGCTTCGGTGCGGTGTCGCCTTTCGGGGCGTGACCCAGATCAGGAGCCACCGGAGTTGGCCGCAGATTCCGCAGAGAGCCGCAGATGGACTCGTTGCTTGCGCGGATGTGCGTAGCTGCGTGGCGACGGGTTGAGCGCCCCACCTGATGGGTGGCGGACCGCCTCGCCATTCGAAACGCAGGAGCCGAAGGTTGCCATCTCTTCCCGGCGCTTCGCTCTGGATGGGGGTGCGGGGAAGGGACTGCGGCCATGGACAAAGGGGGGGCGGGGGTTGGGGCGCACGGTGGGAAACGGGTGAGCCGGAGACCGGGAATGGACGAGCGGCCTCGTGGTCCGGCCGACACAAGCCGGATCTCCACGGGACCCTTCCCGAATCGCTGTCTTGCGGGGTCAGGCGATGTACTTGCCGCGTGGTGTGTAGTGGGTGTGCAGCAGGTGGTGGGCCGTGTGTCCGCAGGGGCCGTCGGTGAGGAACTCGCGGTAGAGGCGCAGGACGGCTGGGTTCTCGTGGGACTTTCGGACCTTGTAGGCCGCGTCTTCGGCATAGATGGCCTTGGCGCGGGCCGCGCGGATTTCTGGGGATGTGGGGATGGGCATGCCTCCGCCTCCGAGGCATCCTCCGGGACAGGCCATGAGCTCGATGAAGTGGCACTGGGACAGCGGGCCACCCGCCTTGATGTCCTCGACGACGCGTTTGGCGTTGGCGGTGCCATGGGCCACCGCGACCTTGACCGTGACGCCAGCCAGCCAGTCCCAGGTGTCGAAGGGAAGGTGCTTGTTCATCTTGAGCACGTCGGGCACGGGGCCCACCTGCGGGATGGTGAGCTCCATCATCCGGATCCCTTCGAACCCGCGGATGGGGATGATGTCCGCGTGGTCGAAGAGGTTCTCGACCTTGATGCCGCACACGAGCTCGATGACGGTGCGCAGCGCGGCTTCCATCACGCCTCCGGTGGCGCCGAAGATGACGCCGGAGCCCGTCGCTGTCCCGAAGGGGTCATCGAAGTCGCTCTTGGGCATGCTGGGCAGATGGATGCCAGCTTCCTGGAACATGCCCGCGAGCTCGCGGGTGACGACACCGTAGTCGACGTCCTTGTGTCCCGAATCGCACATCTCTGGGCGATTGCATTCGTACTTCTTCGCGGAGCACGGCATGAGGGCGACGGTCACGATGTTGGCGGGGTCGATCCCGTGCATCTTTGCGTAGTGCGTCTTGATGATGGCCCCGAACATTTGCTGTGGGCTCTTCGCGGACGACACGTGGGGCAGCATCTCGGGATAGAAGTGCTCGATGTACTTGACCCAGCCGGGCGAGCAGGAGGTGAACTGCGGCAAGGCCACCGCTTCCTTGAGCACGAGGGCCTTGTACAGGCGCAGGATGAGCTCGGTGCCTTCTTCGATGATGGTGAGGTCGGCGGTGAAGTTGGTGTCGAAGACCTTGTTGAAGCCGATGGTTCGCAGGGCCGAGTTCATCTCGAAGGTCAGCGGCGTGCCCGGGGGCAGTCCGAAGCACTCGCCGATGGCAGAGCGGGGGGCGGGCGCGGTCTGGATCACGACGTGTTTGGTCGGGTCGTTGATGTCCCGCCACAGCTCGTCGGTGGGGTCCGCGGCGCCCAAGGCGGCGGTTGGGCAGCGGTTGATGCACTGGCCGCAGTTGATGCAGACGACCTCCGCGAGGGGACGCTGCATGAAGGTCGAGATGGTGGTTTTGTCGGAGCGGTTGGTGGCTTCGAGCACGCCAACCTCCTGCAGATCGATGCACGTGCGCACGCAGCGGCGGCACAGGATGCACTTGTTCATGTCACGCCGGACGGAGTAGGAGGAGTTGTCGACCTTGTGGGCGGGCTCCTTCGGGTGTCCGAAGCGGAAGTAGTCGACCCCGTACTCCTTGCAGAGGGTCTGCAGCTCGCAGTTCAGGTTGCGGAAGCAGGAGTAGCACTCGCCGTAGTGCTTGGAGAGCAGCAAGTCGAGGATGGTGCGACGGGACTGTCGGACCTTGGCGGTGTGGGTCTTGACGGTGATGGGCGCGGTGACGGGGAAGGCGCAGGAGGCCTGGAGGGTGCGCTGCCCTTCGACCTCGACGACGCAGACGCGGCAGACGCCGGCCACGCACAGGTCGGGGTGGTGGCAGAGGGTGGGGATCCGGATGCCGAGCTGTCGCGCGGCTTCGAGGATGGTGGTTCCGATGGGGACCTGGATGTCGTTGCCATCGATGTTGACGCGGACCTTGGCGCCGATGGCGTCAGGGTTTGCGGAAGCGGGAACGTAGTGACCGCGCTGGCTGACGGGAGCGCGGGGTGCAGGGACGGCAGGCTTGAATTCCGACATGGGGCGCTCCTTTACCTCGTTGCCGGATGGGTACGGCCCATCAGCTCTTCGCGGAAGTGCTTGACGATGGACAGGAATGCGTTGGGGCTGGACTGCCCCAGACCGCACTTGGAGGACAGCTGCAGGACCTCGCCGAGCTTGCAGAGCTCGTTGAGGTAGGCCATGGAGCAGCGCCCATTTTCGAGCATCTCGATGCCGTGCAGCAAGGTGGCATTCCCTTCTCGGCAGGGCGTGCACTGGCCGCAGGACTCTTCGAGAAAGAACTCCATGAAGTTCTTGGCGATGTGAAGCATGTCTCGGTGTGGGCCGAAGACGATGACGGATCCGCCCGTGGAGATGTCCTCGAAGCAGATGGCGCGGCCGAACTCGCTGGCAGGGACGCAGTGACCTGAAGCCCCGCCGATCTGCACAGCCTTGGCGTTCGTACCTCCGACGGCTGCGAGCAGGTCAGCGACGGTGATGCCGAGGGGGAACTCGTAGACGCCCGAAAAGGCGCAGTCGCCCGACACGGAGAAGAGCTTGGGGCCGCTGGACTTTTCGGTGCCCATGGACGTGAACCACGCCGCGCCACGGCCCATGATGGCGGCGGCGCAGACGAAGGTCTCGACGTTGTTGACGACGGTGGGCTTGCCCTGGAAGCCGGTGTCCACGGGGAAGGGGGGTCGGTTGCGAGGCTCGCCGCGGTGGCCTTCGAGCGACTCGATCAGGGCGGTTTCTTCGCCGCACACGTAGGCCCCGGCGCCCATTCGGATCTCGATGTCAAAGCACATGTCCGTGCCAAGGATGCGGTTGCCGAGGAGGCCAGCTTCGCGTCGCTTGCGCAGGACGTCCTCGAGGGAGGCGCGCAGGTAGGTGTATTCCGCGCGCAGATAGAGGATGCCTTGGGTCGCTCCCACGGCGTAGGCGCCGATGGTCATCCCTTCGAACACGAGGTGGGGGATCTCGGTGAGGATGAGGCGATCCTTGAAGGTGCCGGGCTCGCCCTCGTCTGCGTTACAAACGATGTACTTCGGCTCACCGGAGGCAGCGGCGGCGAGGTTCCACTTGATTCCCGTGGGGAACCCAGCGCCGCCTCGCCCTTTGAGCTTGGAGGTGGAGATCTCGTGGATGACGTCCGAGCGGCTCCGGGCCACGGATGCGCGCAGCCCGACGTCCGGCTCGATGGTCTTGAAGGTGACCAGCCCTTGCTGGACGGTGGTGGTCATTGGCTCACCTCCCGCTTGTGGATGCCGTTACCGTGGAAGGCCAGGGGGCCGAAGCTCCGACGGCACGCTTCCACGATGTCGTGCACCATGTCCGGTGTCACGTGGGTGAACACTTGGTCGTTGACGAGCAAGGCGGGACCCTGATCGCACATGCCGATGCAGCTGGCCCAGGCGAGCGAGAACTTGCCGTCGGCCGTGGTCTCGCCAAAGTCGATGCCGAGGTCGTTGCGCAGCTGGCACGCGATGCGGTCCTTGCCGGCCATGTCACACGTGATGGTCTGACACAGGCGGATGACGAACTTGCCGTGACAGGACTCCTGCAGGAACGAGAAGAAGGTGACGACGCTGTAGACCTCCACGGGGTGGATGCCGAGCTGGTCCGCGACGATCTGCATGGAGTAGGGCGACACTTCCAGGTACTTCTCCTGGAGCTTCTGCAGGATGGGCAGCATGGCCGAACGGTCGTTGCCATACTGCTGCGTCCAGGCGTTCACGTCGTCTCGCAGTCGCTGGCGTTCCGTGAGCAGCATGGGACTACCCCTCCTTTCCGCGCAGCAAGGCTGCGACCTTGGCCACCAGCGTGGCCGGCTCCACGGGCTTGTCGATGAACGCGTCGACCGGGAGCAAGTCCGCGTGCTTTCCATAGGTGAGCCCAGTCACCTTCCCGATGCTCGTGAGCATCAGGATGGGCTTGATGAAACCGTCCCTTCGCAGCTGCTGCGCCATCGCGAACCCGTCGTCGGGCTGCTCCATGATGACGTCCAGGATGATGAGGTCCGGGTTGTGCTCCCGGACCGCCTTCATCCCTTCCGTGCGGCTGTAGGCGGCGGCCACCTCGTGATGCTCCCGCTCGAGGAACATGCGGCACGCATCCACAACATCAGGGTCGTCGTCTACGATGAGGATCTTCGCCATGCGCGTCTCCTTTCGCGACCCCGAAGCCACCTAGGCTCCGGCGTCTTCCCCCTCTCAACGGCGCTTTCCGTTACAGGGCGAGGTAACCATCAGGCATGGTGAATGCTGGCTAGCATGGGACTTCGATGTCGCGCAAGGAATGGTGAAGAAATAAGTGCCAATTGGCTACGTCACGACCGCCGCGTCACCATAATCACCTTGCGCGAAACCATGCACAATTCACCAAGGAATCAGACTGATACCCCGGGGCCTGTCGCGTGGCGTGCAAGACGCTCGTGGGAGAATCTCGGATGACTGTGTCGTTGTTCTTGCGATGTGCCGGGCCGCGGCAAGATTCACCACTTCGCCCGATTACGAAGGAATCGCTCCACCGCCGGCAGAACCTGCTCGGGTCGCTCGATGAGTACGAAATGGCTCCCGTTGCGAACATGCAAGTGCTCGGCATCAGGAATCCGTCGCGCGATCTCACGGGACTGGTACGGCGGCGTCAACACGTCGAACCGACCGCTCACCACGAGCGCCGGAACTTCGATGTTCGGAAGATGGTGGTAGGCCGAGTGCGCATCCAGCTCCTGGAACAGCCACAGGTAGTTCGGGAAGTTCTCCGGCTTGTAGATGTCCGTCATGTACTGCTGCAGCATCGGCCCGAGAATGGAGGCGCGACGCCCCAGGAGCAGCCAGAACACCCCCACCGTGACCGCGGAACCGTGCTTGCCCAGCGCCGCGAGAACCTCCGCGAGCTCCGGGTTGCGCCGCACCCATTCGAGCAACTCGTGCATGTAGCGGGTCACGATCGGGAACCGCAAGCCCGGCTGCAACGCCGACGAAAACACGTGACCCCACGTGCCGTTGAGCAGAACGAGCCCCGCAACCCGCGACGGGTCGAGCGACGTCGCCTCGAGCGACACCTGGACCCCCATGCTCCATCCCACCCACGTCGCGCGTGATACGCCCTCGTTGTCCAGAACACGCAAGGCGTCGTGCGCGTGATCACGGACCGATAGCCTGCAGCCGTCTTCGCACTGCGACCCGAACAACCCGCGGTAGTCCCAGACGATGAAGCGGTAGTCGTCGTAGAGCGCCTCGATGAGAGGTTCCCAGGAGTAGAGGCGTCCTCCCAGGCCGTTCGCGAGGATTAGGGTCCGGTCACCCCGACCAAGCACCTCGTAGAAGATGTTGACGCCATCCTGCGTCTTGGCGACACGCGGCTCGGCGTGCGCGAGCTTCGAGGGAGGGGAGCTTTGCATGCTCTCGCCAGAGTATCGCGACCCGGCGCCTCCGAGGAATCTCCAATCGCTCCGCTCACCCGGTCTTGGTGGCGATCAGCATCCCGTCTCGGAGCGGGACGATGCTGGGTGCCCACCGCGGGCTCTCGAACACTCTTCGCGTGAGCTCCCGCACGGCACGGGTGGACTCCGACTGATCGACATCGTCGAGCACGCGACCATGCCACAGGAGGTTGTCGACGATGAGGACGCCTCCGAGGCGGAGCTTGCTTTCGATGACCGGCAGGGCCGCGGGATAGCCCTCCTTGTCGATGTCGTTGAAGATCAGGTCGAACGGGCCGTCGGTCTCGCGCAGCGTCTCGATCGCCTCGCCGACGCGGAACCTCACGAGGTCCTCCAATCCCATCGTTGCGAGGTGCTCCCGTGCGTCCGTGGAGAGCCGGTCGTCCCACACCACGTGGAAGACTTCGCCGCCCCCGTTCTCCCGCACAGCGCGCGCGAACCATGCCGTGGAGTACCCGAACCCGGACCCGAGCTCGAAGACCCGCCGCGCTCCCATCATCCTCGCCACCTGGTAGCAGAAGAAGCCGCAGGCAGGTCCGATGATGGGGAAGCCCAGCTCGCGGGCGCGCCCTTCCATGCGAACGAGCTCGTCGTGTCGAGCCGGCACGAGGCCTTCGAGATACGTCTGGACGGCGGTCCACTCCATGCGGTCAGTCATGACGAAATCCTTGCGAGCGGTCGGGCACCTGTCAACCCGTCGCGGTTTCGATCTACCATGCTCACCTCAGCCCCGGAGGTCTCCGTGCGAGTTCGTTCCTTCCTGTTCCTACCAGTCGTTTTCGCCCTTGGGTGCAAGGACCCTGCCCCTCCTTCGCCGTCGGTGAGCGCGTCGTCGACCGGCTCCGCCCCCAGCGTTGCCTCGTGCGCCAAGCGCGCCGAGGACCTGGGTTCATGGCTCGCTACGCTCAAAGACGAAGGCGCAGGGCCGCCCGTGTCGCTCCGGGATGCAAACGTCGACCTCGTTGTGAGAAGCGACGGCGACGCGTGGGCCTGGAATGGTGCGGCCTTGCTGCTCTCTAGCAGCGCCATTCACCTGGACCACGAAACCCTCGGCGCTCCTTCGGACGCGGGAACCTTGGACAAGCTCGCAACCCAGCTCAAGTCGCGCGCTCAGGTCGCCCTTTCCGCCGGAGTCTCCCTCGGGCTCGACCTCTACGTCGATGCCAAGACACCTTGGGGGACCGTGGTGGCAGCGCTCGAGGCGTCGGTCAAGGCGGGGTTCCGGACCGTCGGGTTCGTGTTCGCCGCGCCTGGCAAGCTCGAGGGCCCCTCCTCGACGCTGCTTGGCGAGCTGGCGAATGCCGATGAGGTCGGAGGGAACGACGATCCTCTCGCGCCTGCGACGACGGGACCAGGGGACAAAGCGCTCGCGACTTGCCGTCCTGCCATTTCGGTGCTGCAGGAGATCGTCAAACGGGACCTCGGCGCTCGCGAGAAGGTCGAGTTCTTCGCGAAGCGCGCCCCCGGGGCGTGGCAAGCGTGCGGTTGTCGGGCGGACGAACAAGCCCTTCGCTCCCTGCCTTGGCACTGGTCGGGGAGAGCCAACGGTCCTCCGACGCGGTCCTTCAAGGTGGTGCTCGGCACCAAGTCCGACAAGGAGACGAGCTTGGTGTCGGCGGCCAAGTCGGATCTTTGGTCGAAGGTTGCCGAGAAGGT
Organism: uncultured Polyangiaceae bacterium; assembly: GCA_964488865.1. GTDB lineage: Bacteria > Myxococcota_A > Polyangia > Polyangiales > Polyangiaceae > MWCO01. The sequence goes on from CAZAWR010000008.1 coordinate 69,760, forward strand.
CGTGGGAGCGGCAGCCAGCGACAAGCGTGTGGTGCTCGCGGCCGAGTAGCTGCCCGGTTCTCCGTGGCCCTTTGCTCTGGGTGATTCGTTCGGGTCGTTGTAGCGTCTCGGAAGACACTGCCTCGCCACCGGAGAAGAAATGGACGCAAAGGGTCATCCTCAACGCCCCCTGGAACGCAGCAGCCTTCCTCTCGACAGCCTGGTGGAAGCCTTCCTCGCCGACACCAAGGAGGAAGCGCCCAGCCTCGCGAAGTACCTCGCGGCGCTCGATCCGCAGGGACGGGTGGAGCTGGGAGGCGTGCTCGGACGCTTCGACTTTCAGCATCGCGGCGTGCTCGATGCGGAGCAACGGCTGATGGCGAGGCGTGTGCTCGGCTTGCTGCAGAGGCCGAACGCGGACATGCTCGTGCTCGTCAACCGCGTGCTGGACTATCTCGATCTGAACAACAATGCGCTGCTCGAGATCGAAGAGGTGACCCTGTGCGTCGAGATCTTCGAGCTATTCGCTCACGCGGACTCGGACAACGACACGGTGTCGGAGTTCGAATTGGAGCTGCTCTACGCCGCGATCCGCCACATGGATCGCGATGACAACTACGCAATCGATCCCTACGAACGCCACCAGTTGCATGATGCGCTGAAGAACCCGAAGGCGTTTCTGGAGCGACAGCGGGTCAAGAACCCCAGGGTTGCCGAACTGTTGCGGCAGCGACCGCAGCCGCGCTGACACGTTCTCCGAGGTCTGGGTGCCTCACGCCCTGCGCGCACGGAAGCGATGGCGCAGCTGGAGGAAGGGCGTCTCGAAGAGTCGGTAGGAGAGGTGAGCGAGTCCTACGGTGATGCCGAGGGCGAGCAGGAAGGTCACCAGGGTCGGACACGGCGAGGGCAAGACCCGCTTGGCCAGGCTGATGGCGGAGATGTGGAGCATGTACATGCCGTAGCTGATCGTGCCGACGTAGCGAGCGGCGCGGGTCTCGAGCCCTGCGCGCAGGCCGTGATCGGTGCGGATGCAGCACGCCCCCACGAGCGCGGTCATGGCGAGGTGGATGGCGAGCAAGGATGGTTCCGGCTGGCTGACGAGGAGGCCGAGGACGATGAGTGCGATCGGTGCGGATGCCTTCCATCCGAGGACGGTTCGCAGGACCTGATGGCCTCGCGGGTGGTGGAGCGCATGCGCGAGCAAGGCGCCAAGGCAGATGGGGCCTGCGATGGTTGCCAGCATGCGAAAGGGAAGTCCGCTCGCGTCGAGCACCCGTGACAGCAGCCCGAGGTTCGCGCTCTGGTCCAGGACCAGCGCGACGACCATGAAGAGCACCGGCACCCACCTGCGGCGCGCTGCACGAAGGACCCAGGGCCACAAGAGATAGAACTGCTCTTCGGTCGCCAGCGACCAGGAGAACGCGAAGAGCACCGGGTGGGCGACGTCGAAGTTCACGAGCCAGTTCGACGTGTACGTGGCGTAGGCAGGGAGGCTAGCGAAGAAGTGATCGCGCTGGGGGCCGGCGTCGAGCCCGAACCACGCCCACGCGACGTAGAGCAGGAGTATGGCGTAGTAGAGGGGGAAGATGCGCAAGCTTCGCCGCGCGTAGAAGCCAGACAGCGAGATGTTCCCCGTGTGTGTCGATTCGCGGAGCAGCAGCGTGGTGATGAGGAAGCCGCTGATGGCGAAGAAGAGGTCGACGCCCAGAGGCCCTCGCCCGAGGACACCCTCGAGCGGCCAGGGGGTGCTGTGGTGCCAGACGACGGGGAGGATGGCGAGACAGCGGAGCCCATCGAGCGAAGGGAAGTGCTTCGTGCTGAGGAAGGCTTGGTGCGCGGTGTCGGATCGCGCTGGGGCGAGGGAGAGGGCGGTCTCCGGGGTGGAGGTGGTCATGGGGCCTCCGGCGTCGGAGACGGTTCCGCAGGCGCGGAGCGACAGCCCGGCGCAACGAGCGCGAAGAACAGGGGCAGAACGACCAAGCGTGCTCGTGGCATCGACGTGTCGGTACGCGGGTCCGCGTGCGGAAGCAACAGCGAGATCGACCTGAACTGGGGAAGAAGGAACGGGCTTGGGGAGACTCGAACGGGCGAGTTCGGGACGTGGTAGAATCCACGTTCCCTTCATGAGGTTGACCATGTTCCACCGTCATTTTGCTGCGTTTGTTTTGTTCGTTTCCTTCCTTCCGGCAGGGTGCGGGTCGGATGCCGACTCGGACCCAGGGGGGGCGTCGGGTGCCTCTGGCTCGGGGGGGAGCGCTGGCGGCACGGGTGGGACGGGAGGCGCAGGAGCGGGTGCAACCGGGGGACAGGGTGGAAGCGGGGGCACCAGCACCTTCGACCCTGACGACCCCGGGATGAGCATGTCCTTCACGATCGGTGTCGCGCTGATGATGGGCCAGCCCACTATCTTCGCCGCTGGAGCGTTCATGACCACGGCGCGCGAGGACCTGGAACCCCAGCCCGATCCGCCCGAGGTGCCACTCGAGACCTGCGAGGTCACCTCGGTCACGTACACGCCGACGTGCAGCGGTCCCCAGGACTGCGCCCCCGAGCAGCAGTGCTTGCCCCAGACAGACATGGATGGAAAGCCGATCGCCAACAGCGAAACTTGCGTGACGCCCCGTTCCCCCTTGGACGTGGGGCCGTTCACCGTGACCGGTTTCGCCACCGGTCCCAAGACGTTGGCCTACAACGCCCAGCAGAGCGGCGGGTACACGACGGTCGGGGGCGACGGCACCCTCCCGTATGCCGACATCGCGTTTGACAAGACTTATACGCTGGAGGGGCCTGGTGACACGGCGCAGGGGCTCGGGGCGTTCACCGGAGAGGTACGTCTCGGGCCGGAGATCAAGCTGACCGAGCCTGCCATGACCGCCCTGCCGATGGGGTTTGACGGGATTCAGGTGAGCGTGAGCCAGGACCTCGTGCTTCGATGGACCGGCGCGGACCCCGGGGCCGAGGTGGCGATCACGCTCACCGGAGGGACCATGAGCGGAGAGAGCCACACGATCACTTGCCGGACGAACGACACGGGGGCGTTCACCATTCCCGCGGCGATGGTGCAAGCCGCGAGCCTTGGGGACATGGCTTTCCTGAACATGCTCACGTTCGAACGCAGCGACCGGGGCAGCGTCTCAGGTTCGGGCATCACGTCTCACGACATTGCCACGCTCCAGACTGCCGTGATCAACGTCGCCAAGTTGCCCTGACCCCCGCGGGCCCCAGGGCTCGTTCCCGCTCGCCAATGGGCAAGCGCTTGACATGGGGCGCGATCGGCCCGAAGTCCTGGCCCACCGCACGGGGGCCCACCATGAACGACTGGCAAATTCACCTCGAAAAGACGAGCCGCACCTTCGCGCTTTCCATTCCTCTGCTCGACGAGCCCTTGCGGCGCGAGGTCACCCTCGCGTACCTGCTGTTTCGCGTGGCGGACACCCTGGAAGACGCCGCGACGTGGCCCGCTTCGCTCCGCAGCAGCACGTTGCGCGCTTGCGGTGACGTCCTTCGAACGGGAGACCCGCAGCAAGCCGCGCGTCTGGCGTCCCATTGGGTCCAGCTGGCTCCGACGTCCCATGCCGGCTACCTCGCGCTCCTTCAGGCGTTTCCGTCGCTGCTGCGGGACGCGCGGGCGCTGCGCCCCGAGGCGACGAGCCGCATCGAGCACCACCTGCTTCGCACCATCGACCGCATGGATGACTTCGTGAGTCGTGCGGCGAAGGACGACGCGGTCGTGTTGCACACGCTTGATGATCTGCAGGCCTATTGCTATGCGGTCGCCGGGATCGTGGGCGAACTGTTGACGGACCTGTTCCTGGTGCAAGCGCCGCACTTGCGAGCCGTCGCAAAGGACCTCCAGCGTCATGCCCCGGCGTTCGGGGAAGGTTTACAGCTCGTGAACATCGCCAGGGACGCGCTCGACGACGCGAAGGAGGGCAGGTCCTTCATTCCCGCGTCCATGAGCGTGAACGACGTGCTCGCGCTGGCCCATGACGACCTCGACAAGGCCGGGGTCTACGTCGAGACGCTTCGGGCCCACGGGGCTCCGAGCGGGATGATCGCGTTCGTGGCGTTGCCCGTGGCGCTCGCGCGAGCGACCTTGCGAAAAGTGATGATCGACGGTGCGGGGACGAAGCTGTCGCGCGGGGAAGTGGCGGAGTTGATGAGGCAGGTGCAGGCGCTGTCCGCAGCGCCGGCGGAGCCCCCTTGGTTTCGGGACCCAGATCGGCTAGTCCGACAACCATGACGTCCAGAATCCGGGAACTCTCGCGGGCGACCCTCCGCGCCGCGGTTGTGCTGAGTGGTTTGTTGGTTGTGGCTGGCTGCACGGACGCAGCGGAGCAGGACTTCAGGCGCTGCGAACAGCTTGACAAGGAGAAGAAGTTCGAGGACGCGCTGCGGGCGTGCCAGGAAGCGCAGAAGAAAGATGCGCGCAGCCCGTTCGGCGAGAAGGCGATCTCCCTCGAGAGCAAGCTGCACGACAAGATCTCCGCGCTAGAGAAGGAGAGGGCCGCCGCCGCGCTCGAGAACGCGGACGCCAGCGCCCTCGAAGCCGCCAACGCCAAGGTGGTGTTCAACCAGGTCTCCACCCCGCCCAATGACCCGCAGGGTTACTCCGAGCGGTGCATGGCTCGCAATCGCGCCTACGAGAACAGCTACAACTGCGAGCCGAAGGACCCCACCACCGTCAAGGAAGGGGACGCGTTCCCGTTCAAGGACGAATGCATGCTCGTTGCCAAGAACCGCGGGTGCATGGCCTTCTACGAGGAGAGCCCCTCTAAGCTGTTCTGTTGCACGAAGTAGCTGGCGTCGAGCCACCGGGCAGGCTCCTGCTTGTCGAAGGTTCGACTCGAGATCGTGGTGAAACTTGCGCTTCTGTCACGAACAGCGCCATCATCTTTGGCGTTCGCAACGCACACCACCCGTCGGAGGATGCATGAAGCAACTTTCTTTTGTCGTGCTCGCAGCCAGTATCGTGCTCGCCGCCTGTTGTAAGTCGGAGACCGAGGAGCCGGAGCAAGCCGCTGCCCCGCAACCGGCCACGGCAGCACCAGGTCCCGAGAGCTTCACCTGGACCGACGCCCCGACGCTCGAGAGCATTCCCAGCAAACCGGCGCAGGGCGAAGCGAACGGCAAGCCCATGAAGATCGAAACCGTTGTGTTCGAGCCGAGCAACGACGCGTGGCGGCTCATCCTTTCGGACAAGCGGTTCGATAGCCCCACCGCCATCATGATGGGCGGGCAGAGCGTCAACATCTCGCTGACCGAAGAGCCGGCAGCTGGTCGAACCATGACCCGAAAAGCCGAGTACGGCGGCGGGTACTTCCAGATCAACAAGGTCGACAATCCCAGTGAGACCACGAGCTGGAACGGAACGAACTCGTGGGTCATTCAGATCACCAAGTGGGAAGTCAAGCCGTACGACCCGGCGGGCGAAATGTTCCAGGAAGCAGGCAAAGCTTCGGGCCGGGTTGTCGTCGTGTACCAGGCAGGGGCCGACTTCAAGAACTCTTGGGTGGCGGGCACGTTCGAGGACGCCACCGTGCGGTACATGGGAAAGCCCTCCTGGGTGAAGGGCTGACCAGGCTTCAGCTTGGGGCACGGTCCGCCCCGCATGGCGCAGGTGAATCCGTACCCTCCCCGAACGGGTGCAGATCCCGTGTGAGACCTATGGCGCGGCAAGCCGCGCGGCAGGCCGTACTCCATGACCGACAGCTCGGGGGATTGCGAAGTAGGCTTTCACCACATTCCCCCCCGCACGTCGACGCCGCCCTTTCGGAGTTGCACTCGAATCTTTTCTTGCACTTCCCGGGCAACGATGTCCGCCTCGCGGTGAAGCCCCATCAAGCCGAGCAGCCATAGAAGCACGGGTGTTGTGAAGTCTAGAAAGTCTCGCACCTCGTATTGGGACGCTTCGAACAGAGGGACTTCGCCACGTGCCTGGGTTCGAGCGACGATTCGATAGGAGTGTACGTGGTCCCGGTACTTGCGGTGGAGATCGAACAAGGAAAAGTTTTCGAACAACAACTCTTCGAGGAGCGCTTCGCGAACCTCATGCTGGAGCTGAAGCATTTCGATGTCCTTCAGGGGAAGATGAAACGTGCCGCTCGGAAGTAGGATGTCCAGAGCCTGCGTGCTTCTGTTCACCACGAACGACCCTTCGTCGGTTACGAAGGACGGCCCCTGTGCCGTCACTCCCTCCTCGTAACGACCTCGGCGCACACGGCTTCGAATTCCACGGTGAAGCAAGGTGATGGCCAAGACGCCGAAGAACAGGAGGACCATGAGCGCGTACGGGTTCATCCGGGTCATTGAATACCGGCGCGGGGCAGGCCGCAATCTGAGCGTGTCCTACTTTGTTCCAGGATGCGCGGGCGCTGCGTCCAGAGGGGCCGACGGCCAGTCCTGCCGTCTTGGCTTCCGGCGTCAACCGGAGGCTTCGGGCGCGAGCGCGAGGCCCATGGGCGCCGCGGAGGGCGCTTCCGGCGCGGGAATTTCGACCCTGCCGACGGCGACCGAGGGCCCCTCCACGCGAGCGAAGGCCATTTTCTCGGGCGCCGGAAGCTCGCAGACGCGCCGGAAGGGGTAGCGCCCACGGCGGAAGGGGTCGGGGCGGCGCCGGAAGCGCGGAGCACGCCACGGTGGGGCGCGGATTGACGGCCGGGACCGATTGACTCAGGCCTTGGTGTTTTGGTCGGGTTCGGAGCGGAAGCGAAGGCGTGAGGGAAGCAGCGCGTGTAGGTCAGACCTCGGGGTCCGTGGGCTCGGGCTTGGTGGGCGCGCGCCGGCTGGCGAGGCCCATGCGAATGAGGTGGTCCCGCCGCTTGATGGTGGCCTTGGCGATCTCGGACCACTCCTCGTAGAACTTCCGAAGCTCGACCAGGGCCTCGAGCCGGGCGACCTCGGGGTCGGTGCTCGGGGTCACGTCGCTCAGCGTCACGGGCGTCGCGTCCTGGGCGGTGTTCACATGCTTTCGCATCGTGGCACGTAGCTGCTCGTCGATCTTGCGCTCCGCCAGGAGGGCCAGGGCCGCCGCGTCTTCTTTGCGGGTCGCCTTGCGCTCCTGGCCCTTCTCGAGAACGTCGAGCCGGTCGAGCGCGATGCTCATGTTCAGCACCGACTGCATGCCTGTCGACGGGCCGAGGTCCCCCTTGAGCACGTAAGCGAGTTGCTCAGGGAAGTTGTACTTCCAGACCGCGCCGAGAATCTTGAAGAACCACTCGTCCCGCGTGTCGACAAAGGTGATTGCGGTCCGGACGGCGGGGTCTTCCACTTCGATGAGGGTGTCATCCGCGTTGTTGCCACAAGCGAAGCGAAGGTTCTTCCAAGCCTTGGCGTGGATTTGGGGGGTGTAGCCAACGTCCATCAACATGGCGCGGATGGCGCGGGAGGTACCTGCGGCGCGGAGGAGCTGGAGGGCCCGCTCGGGGGTTTCCTCCAGGGTCTCTCGTGTCACGGACACGCTTGCGAGGATGTCTTCGACGGTCTTCTTGGTCTTGGCCGGCATGGTGCCCCTCCTTGTGGGTCAAGGGTGATGTGTGAGGGGCGCTATCACACATGGTATGGGGTGGCAAGGGTTGGGTGACGAAAATGCGGCGACACCGCTGCGTCTCGAGTGCCCCCTCGTCCCATCAATGGTTGCCGGTTCCGTCGTCACTGGGCACGCGCTCGACCCTGGTGCGCGCCCAGGCTTGCCTTGACTTCCGAATCCGGCGAGGTTCTGCTACCGGCAGCCTCAAAAACCACCAATCCTTGCACGTCAGGAGTGCAGCATGCACCTCGAGCGGATTAGCGCTCGCAATTACCGCACCTTCGGCGATGGAAAGACCGCGCCAGAACTCGACTGGCGACTGAACCGCGGCATGAACATACTCGTCGGGGAGAACGATGCAGGCAAGACGGCAGTGATCGACGCCATCCGGCAGGTACTGCTGACGACCACCTACGAGTCCGTTCGCGTCACGGAAGAGGACTTCCACCTTTCGTCATCCGGACGAGCCGACGTCCTAACGATAGAGGTGAGCCTCGTCGACCTTTCGCCGGATCAGGAGGGGGCGATTATTGAATGGCTGACCTATGAGCCAGATGGATCGCGCACCCTGACTATTAACCTTCAGGCGAAACTCCACCCGCCACTAGCGAAGAGAAGGAGTCGGGTCGACGTACTGGTTCGCGCTGGGATCAACGGGGCGGGCCCTGAGATCGGTTCCGCGGTACGAGAACTCGTTCGCACGACCTACCTACGGCCGCTGCGCGACGCCGTGGGGGAAATGCGGCCGGGGCGGGGGTCGCGTCTCTCGCAGATCCTGGCGGCGCACGAGTCAATGGCAGCCCAGGCCGCGAGCGACTTCGACAAGAACGCACCCGCCTCAACGCCGAAGACGCTGGTAGGTCTCATGGACCAAGCCCAGTACCACATCGGCGAACATGCGACGATCAAAGCCGTCCGGGCCAACATCAACGACAATTACCTAGGCAGCATCGCATTCGCAGGGGATTCCCTCAGCTCGGATATCCGCCTGGTTGGGCACTCAACGCTTACATCGATCCTGGAGCGCTTCGAACTCTCCCTCGCACCTCCCGGATCCGTTCCGCCAGCGGAGCGCTGCCCGAGAGGCCTTGGCTATAACAACGCGTTGTTTATGGCCACCGAGATGGTGCTTCTCCGGGGCGGAGACCAATTGGGATTGCTGCTGATCGAGGAGCCTGAGGCCCATCTGCATCCGCAACTGCAGGTGCGCGTAATGGACTTCCTTGAGAACCAGACCAGTAAGGGTGGACAGCCGCCGGTGCAGGTCGTAATGAGCACACACAGCCCGACGCTGGCGGCCGGGGCTGCTATTGAGGCGATGACCCTGGTTCACAAGGGACGAACCTTTCCGCTTTGCCCAGAGGAAACTCGTCTGGCGAAGGCTGACTACGCCTTCCTGCGGCGTTTCATGGACGCGACCAAGTCGAACCTCTTCTTCGCGCGTGGCGTGGCTATTGTCGAAGGCCCCGCCGAGGCACTACTGCTCGCGGCTATTGCGGAGATGGCTGAGCTATCGCTCTCCAAGCACGGCATCTCGATCGTGAACGTCGGCAGTGTGGGCCTCTACCACTACGCGCGTATCCTGCAGCGCAGGGGCGGTGTTCCGATGTCCATTCCTGTGGCGTGCGTCACGGATCGAGACATCGTTCCCGAAAGTGCTCGAAGTTACGTGGCAGCGCCGAAGAATGGCAAACGGTTCGAAGGAGACTACACCGCCGAGGAATCCGGTGCGGCGGTTAAGGCGAAGATCGACCGGGTCGAGACTCCGAGCAGCCCCAATGTGCAGGTGTTTGTCAGCGACCACTGGACGCTCGAGTATGACATGGCGCGTTCGGGACTCGGTGAACTGATGCACTGCGCGATCGCGCTGGCGGTCCAAGCCAAATCCAAGCGCGAGCGACTGAAGCTAGACGACGAAGATGCGACAATGACGGCGGCGGCCGCGGACTGGGCGGTATTGAAGGCAAAGCATGCCTCCGCCGAGGAACTCGCCACGGCCGTGTATCAACCTCTCTATGAGGAAGACGCCTCCAAGGCCGTCGCGGCGGAGTACGCCGCCCAGCTCTTGCGTACAGGCAATTACGGCAAAGGCCAGGATCTCCTCGACCTTCTGCCGCCCTATCTCAAGCGAGCTATTCGCCACCTGACCTCGACGTTGGACCCCCTTCCGCCCGGAGCGACGAAATGACGGTCCCACGCGTCGAGGAAGCTGATTTGGCTCACCTGTCTGAGGCCTTTCCTGGGTTGGACTTCACCGACGACGAGCGGCGCAGGGTGCTCCTGGAGGCAGGCTCGAGGGACGTGCAGGCGGCGCCCGGCAGCGGCAAGACGACCCTCCTAGGAGTCAAGCTCGCTCTGCTTGCCGCCAAGTGGCCCCACGCAAATCGAGGGGTTTGTGTTCTCAGTCACACCAACGTGGCACGTGAGGAAATTGCGAGTCGTCTTAGCAGTTCACCCGTCGGCGCTAGGTTGCTCGCTTATCCGCATTTCGTCGGGACGATCCACGGGTTCGTTAATCAGTTTCTCGCGCTTCCGCTGCTCCGCAGCGATGGAATCCGATTAGCCGCGGTGGACAACGATGTCTTTGCGGCTCGAGCCCTTGCCGGACTACAGCGCAAGTACGTTCTCAAGAGTTGGGCAGCGAACAACCCGCATCAGGGCCCACGCGCCATAGAGTCGTTGAAGTATGTCGGCCCGACATTGGAACTCGGCTGGGAAGAGGGAAAGCTCCCTGGCTCGCAGACGCCGTCATTCAAGCAGGCCAGGGAACTCAAGGACGAACTGGCAGCGCAAGGTTACTTTCGGCACGACGACATGTTCGCCTACGCAGAGAAGCTGCTCGCCCGGTTCCCCGAGATGCCGAAACGGCTCTCGTGGCGCTTTCCATTCGTTCTCATCGACGAGATGCAGGACACGAGCTCAATCCAGGAGGGCCTGTTGATGAAGGTCTTCGGTGGTTCGGCGATCGTCCAGCGATGCGGAGATCGCAATCAACGCATCTTGACCTCGGATTCAACCGATACCGCTGGCCTGACGTTTCCCCGTGCCGGCTGCCTGAACATCACGAGCACGAAGCGGTTCGCCGCGCAGATCGCGGATGCGGTCAGGGCTGTGCAGGAGCACGGGGAGGCTATCGCTGCTCGAGCCGACAATACTGCCCATGCACCGGTTCTCATCCTCTATGACGCTTCCTCGGTAACCAAAGTGATCGACGAGTTTGGAGCGCTTGTTCTGGACAGGTTCTCGGACGCGACGCTCGCGACCGGACCTGCAAAGGCGGTTTGTGCGCGCAAGCACGGCGAAGCGAAGCAACCGCCAGGGCGGCACCTCGTAGACTACTGGCCGGACTATTCGTCGAACGTAGCCGTTTCCTTAGGGCAGGAATGTGTCCGCCAGCTTCTTCGCGCCCCATCGGAAATGGGCGTGACCCCGATCTCCCTTGGCCATCGTGCGCGGGAGGTCAGGCGGGCGCTACTGCTCTGCCTCCAGGCCGCGAAGGTCCCGGCGGTATCGGACGTGTATGACGCGTCCGGCATGGAGCGCAAGCTCGAGTTCGCTGGAATTGACACGAAGCCGCTGCGCCGGCTTTGCCATAGCCTCGTCCTTGCTCGGGACCTCACGAGCGACGATTCTGTGTGGCAGGCAACGCTGGACCATATTTACGGAGGGCTATCGCCGTTGATGTCCAAGGCTATCAGCAAAGTCGCCTTTCGCGCGCTACCGCTATTTGCCGATCCGCTCGGCAACGGCGTCGCTCGCAGAGCAAACGAATGCGTGGTTACACGCGATGGTCGGTCGGTGCGGGTGCAAGTCGGAACCATCCACTCTGTGAAGGGGGAGACTCACCTCGCGACCCTCGTGCTCGAGGCGCACGGCGGCAGGTCGAAGAAGTTTGACTTGCAAGAGGCGCTACCTGTCATCGCAAACGGCGGCAGTATGGCCGCGTCAACGCCAGATCTCCTCAGGGGTCAATACCGGAATCTCTACGTCGCGATGTCCCGGCCCCGGCACTTCCTGTGTGCAGCTGCCAACAAGGACCGCGTTCAGCCGGATACCCTTGAGGCTCTTCGTGTCCGAGGCTGGGGTGTGGTCCAGATCTGATTGCGTGCGGACACGGGCGGGAGGGTAGATGCGACGCAGAGGACGGAGAAGCGGAAACGTCCGAGCGGGTCCAAGAGGCGACGGGAGGCACAGCCGATCTGCAGCGTCAAAGTCGGGCTGACATCGAGGAATGCGTCAACTGTGGTGGTCTGCAGGGTGGCGCCGTTGACGTGCAGACGCGGATGAATCACCGATCTTGTGGCGAGTGCGAGCCGTTGCTCGATGGGCTTGGGCACATCGAACACGGACGGGTCGAAGAGGATGGTGCTGATCGTGCCACCGCGTCCAAGAGGCCCACTGTGGTTGACAGGAATAGTTACAAATGCCGTTGATGTTTCTAGAAGATCGACTAAGGTCAACTGTCATGAACGACCCGACCGAATTTCATCCAGTCTTCACGCCGGACCGGCTCAGGAAGTTGGCCGCGGTACTGGTACGCGCTCGGCGCGAAGCTCTTGAGCTGCACGATCCGGATGCCGGAGAGGGCAGCTTGAGCCTGGGCACACGAACTTTCGAGCGTGCATGCGAGGCCTTTCGGCGGCTCAAACGCGACGTGGACTGGCTCGACGTGTACGAACAGGGCTACTACTTCCTGCTCCTGCTCCAAGGCGTTCCCATGAAGTTCCACCGAACAGATCCGGAGTATCCGGCGGTGCGAACCACACGTGAGCTGGAGCCGGAGAGTTCGTTCAAGCAAGAGGCGTTCGCGTTCATGTCGGAGCTGGCGCGCCCCCAGGTCGCAGACTCTCAGGGTTTTATCTGGCGGCTCTACTTCGAGGATGATCCTGAGACACGAGAGGTCCTGCGGGTGGCGCTCGTGCGCGTCGACGAAGCGGGCAAGACGGATCGGACGTGGGACATCGACGTGACTCCGACTGTCGCGACCTTGGTAGGACTGGGCGGAGATCTGCCCCAGCCGACGGAGCTGGATGAACCTGAGGTGGGGCCCATCTCTACGCCGGGACGTAGGGCCGACGATGTCGAGTAGGACGCAAGAGTTCTCAGGCGAGCGCCTGCGGCTCGCGCGTGTGTTCAACGGTTTGAGCCAGGCCGAGTTGGGCGCGCGAGTTGAGGTGACCCATGCTTCAATTTCGCAGGCTGAGAACGGGGTTCGACAGCCCAGTTCGAGCGTGGTCGAAAAGCTGGCGGAGGTGCTGGGCTTCGTGCAGTCGTTCTTCTTCCAGGCCGCTCCTGCCGAGTACCGAGAGGAAGAGTGCTACTTCCGCCGCCGCAAGACTACTCCGCTCGGCGTGCGGAACAGGATTCTGGCGACCGGCACTCTTTTCGGCGAACTTGCTGCGACACTTGAGGCTTCGGTTCGCTTGCCTCCCTACAACGTACCAGTCATCCGGATATCCTCGACGGAAGAGATCGAAGTGGCGGCGGACAGGGTGCGGGTAGCTTGGGGGCTCAACACAGATGCGCCCATCCAGAGCATGACGAGAGCGTTGGAACGAGCCGGCGTAGTCATTGCGCGGTTCGCAGCGAGTGCCGGAAAGATCGATGCGTTTTCGAGGGCCGGGACACGAGGAACGATCGTACTCAACACCGACAAGGGGAGTACGTCTCGGGCCCGGCACGACAAGGCGCACGAGTGTGGTCATCTTGTTATGCATGCCGGGCTGGACCACGATTCTGATGAACAGGAAGCACAGGCCGACCGGTTTGCCAGCGCGCTATTGATGCCGCGCGCGGCGTTCGTCAGGGAATTCCCAAGACCCGGCGCAAATCGCATTCAGATCGACTCCCTGATCCCCATGAAAGTTCGCTGGAAGTCGAGCCTCGCCGCGATTGTGCGCAGAGCATTCGACCTGCGGCTGATCTCAGCTGCGCAGTATCAAGCGGCGTTCAAGCAGTACTACGCCCGCCACCTTCATCGCGGCGAGCCCATGGAGCCCCCCGATGAGCCGCCTGAGCTTGTCCGCCTGGCCTTCGAGGTGCTGGAGAAGCAGGGCGTGGCCCGGGCCGATGTCATCCGCCAACTGGGTTGGACCGATGGGGTCCTGACGCGCGTTGCGGTTGACTTTGGACCGGGCCGCTCCAGCGCGCCTACGAACGTCATTCCATTCGCGCAAGTGAAGACGCGGCGAGTTGTGCGCCCGTGACCCCGAGCCGTGTCGTGAACCAGCGTTCGGCGAGCGATCGCCCGCCCCGCACAGTGTCGGAGGGCCGTGGGGCCTCGGCAGGGATCCGCTGCGTTGTGACCATGGGATCCTCGTTGTCGGATGCACGAAGTATGGCGGAGGGGTCGCCTCACGCCCCACCGCAGAACATATCCAGGCGGCGCCCGAAGTGCCACACGCTGCGCCGCCCATTGACAGACGCAACCGATCTGGATTCACTCCGCCCATGGCCGAGAATACCTGGGTATTCGAACACGACCCGGAACCCCTGAGCCCCGAAGCGGACGAAGCGCTCCGACGAATCCGCGTATTCCTCTTCGCAATCCGGCGGCCCGAGTGGGTGACCACGGCGATGTTGGCAGGCTACACGCCCGAGATCCACAGCGACGGCGTCTATCGCGCCAGCCAGGTCTCGGGGGAGCGGCCCATGTGGGAGTGGCGGGAGTGGAGGGCGCTGCGCCCGCCGCGCGACCCGGACCTCCCAGATCAGGTCGCCGAGTTGGAGAGCTTCGCTGACCGATGGCGAGAACGTGGCCTCGCCGCGGCCGCGGGGATCGCGGACCCGGAGGACCGCAAAGAAATGCTCGGCTACCTGAGAGCGTTCGACGACTACCCCAGCAGGACCTGGCGGGCGAAGGTAACCGTCGCCTGTCTGAAGGACTTGGGAAACGTGAACGAAGAGTTCTATCAAGTCGTAGCGCGTCAGCTCCGGGCCGAGGGATTCTTCGACGCCTTGCCCCGGTTCGAGGAGGTGCTGTCGAGCGTGCAGGACTACATTCGCAGACTCGCGGTCGACGACGAGGAGCGGCGGGACATCCACGAGTCACGGGAGGACGCTGCGGAGTGGGTACGCAAGTGGCTGCAGGAGCGACGACAGCAGCTGGCACACCTGGACGAGGTGGATCGAACGTTTCTTGGGCTCGAGGCGTTGGTACCGCCGCCGGGCTTCGAGCCGCCGTTGGCGTTTCTGGTCGGGTTCGGAGCGGAAGCGAAGGCGTGAGGGAAACGGCGCGTGAAGCTTGGGCTCGGGCCTGGTGGGCCAAAGGTGTGGCCGCGACGACGCCCGTGTGAGCTGCTCCAGCACGAGACCAGCACCCGTCGTAGCGTCTCCCGTTACGAGCTGAAGGGCTACTTCTTGGCAGCGCGCGTGCCGAGCTCGCCCAACCGTTGCGCCGCGATCTTCCCTGCGACGCAATTCTTTTCCTTCACCGCGTTTGCTGCATCCTCCATGAACCCTGCAAGCTTCTTCTTGTCCACGCTCACACCAACGTTCGCCGTGCAGCCCTGTTCGAGCATCCGGACTTCGGATGAGTAACTGTCGGGCGTACAGCTTCCCTCCAACGCTGCTCGCATCGTCTGGCAATGCTGCTCCATCAGCTTCGTGTCGCCGCACCCTAGGAGCGTCAACGCAGTCAACACTGGCAAGAACGTCCTCATCTGATGCATGGTTGGTCCTCTCTTCCTCCTGCGATAGGGAGGCCGAACAACGCCGACCTCCTGGCTTCCACGCCGACGTGGCTGCCATCAGCTTCTCCCAGAGTGGGGGCGGGTTGTAAAGCATGACCACCTTCAGTGCGCGTCAGCTTCGCACCATTCCCCGTGGTCGGGCCGGCCGCAGCGCCGGTGGCCACCAGCGCTGGGACGACGGCATGAGCGTAAGGGAGAGCACGGCGGCGGCATAGCGAAGCGCACCGCCAGGGCGAAGCGCGCAATCCGCTTCTCGAAGACGCCACGCCCGGCTGCTCCGAGGACCTGAAGACGCTGCCGGCGTGGCTGGCTGACCTTCCCACGAGTGCCACGAGTTCGGAGTGCCGACGGCGCGTGCTACACTCCTCGCCGGAGACGCCGATCATGACGCACACGACGGGACGGCCGGGTGATCGCTGCGGGGGAACACGGGTGGGCGGCGTGGCCGCCTGGGCCTTGGTCTTCGCGACCTCGGTGGGGTGTACGGGCTTGCTGGGGTTCGATGATGTGGCGTTCCGGGACGAGGATGGCGGAGGAGGCGAGGGGGGTGGCGACGCGGGGGCCGGCAACGCCGCGGGCGCACAAGACGACGGAGGCTTGGGTGGCGCGTCGGGGGCCACCGGGGGAACGGCAGGGGCGACCGGTGGAACGGGAGGATCGACGGGAGGTACGGGAGGCACGGGAGGCGCTACCGGGGGAACGGGCGGCTCGACTGGAGGCACGGGCGGCTCGACTGGAGGCACGGGAGGCTCGACCGGCGGAACGGGAGGCACCGGCGGCTCGACCGGAGGCACGGGCGGCTCGACCGGAGGCACGGGCGGGACGGGTGGTGTCGGCGGGAGCACAGGAGGAACCGGAGGGGCGACCGGGGGAAGCGGCGGGTCGACGCTGGGGTTGTGTGACGCGGGGCCTGGCAAAGAGATCGTGGACTTGCTCAACGACTATCGGGCGCAGAACGGGTTGAGCGCGGTCCCGTGCTCTCCGTCGCTGATGGTGGTGGCGGACACGCACGTGCATGATCTTGACGAGAATCAGCCTCATGCGGCGGCGAGCTGCAACCTGCACAGCTGGTCCGACCAGGGGACGTGGTCAGCGTGCTGCTACACGTCCGATCACGCGCAAGCCCAGTGCATGTGGGACAAGCCGAGGGAGCTGACGGTCTACACGGGCAATGGCTACGAGAACGCCGCGGCAGGCGCGTCGTCGCCGAGCGCGGCCATCACCATGTGGAAGACCAGCTCGGCGCACAACGCGGTGATGTTGAACGAGGGGATGTGGGCCAGCCACCCGTGGAAGGCCGTGGGCGCGGCGTTGTACCAGGGCTACGCCGTGCTCTGGTTTGGAGAGCAGACGGACCCGGACGGGTGAACGCTACTCCTGCTTGTCGAGGTCCGCGATCCACTCCAGCACGGTGCTGTCGTTGGCCATGATCGCGTCCACTTCCCGCGCCACGCGCTGCGCCATGCGCCGCATGAACCGCTCGGCGAGGAGGCGTCGCTCGGGGAACTGCTTCGCCTGGTCGAGAAGGATGCGCGCGGTCTCCACGTCGGCCTTGGCGCGAGTGAA
The DNA here is from genome assembly GCA_964488865.1 of uncultured Polyangiaceae bacterium. Lineage (GTDB taxonomy): Bacteria > Myxococcota_A > Polyangia > Polyangiales > Polyangiaceae > MWCO01. Next base: position 86,524 of record CAZAWR010000008.1, read on the forward strand.
GCGCTCGGCGTGAACGAGGCCCTGGGTGAAGTCGAGCTTGGGGTCCCAGTTGCTCATCTTGGCGAACTGGCCGATCTCGGCGATGCCCTTGTCGGCGACGGTGCGGCGCAGCTTTCCGGAGGCGATGCGGGCCAGGATGGTGAGCAGGGCCTGGTAGAGGCTGGCTTCGGCCTTGTAGAAGAGCTTCTCGGTTTCGTCGTGGGTGGTGGCGCCGAGGAAGGTGAGACGGGCGGCATCGCGGGCGAAGGGACCGGGCTTGGAGAGGGCCTGGGTCATGTTGTCCTTCAGGCACATGAGCGCCTGGATCTGGGACGTTCCCTCGTAGACCGGGAGCACGAGCGCGTCGCGCAGGAGCTTGTCCGCGCCGACCTCGGAGATGTAGCCGGGGCCGCCGATGACTTGCATGTTCTGCCGGGCGATGCGGACCGCCCCCTCGGCCGCCGCGTACTTGAGCAGCGGCGTGAGGATGCGGCCGCGCATGCCGTACTTCTTCGCCTTGCGCTTCATCGCCTTGCGCTCGTCCGGGTCCGTCGGCGGGTCGACCAGCAACTTCATGTCGAGCTTGGAGGAGAGCTCCACGTAGTTGGAGGCAGCGAAGGCAAGCGCTCGCAGTCCCGCGACGTCGAGCTCCATGTCCATCAACATCTCGGCCACGATGGGGTGACGGTCGATCGTCTGTCCCATGGTCACGCGCTCCGCGGCGTAGGCACGCGCTTGCCGCATGGCCGCTTCGCAAATGCCGATCGATTCGAAACCCACGCCCACCCGGGCGTTGTTCATCAGCGTCAGCATGAGCTTGAACCCCTCGCCCTCCTTGCCGATGAGCTCACACTCGCTGTTCTCGTACTGCAGGGAGCAGGTCGCCGAGCCGTGGTGGCCGACCTTCTCCTCCACCTTGGTGACCTCGAAGTTGCGGACCGTCTCGCCGTCACGCTCGAAGAACTGCGGCACCATGAACAGGCTCAGCTGCTTGAGCGGATCCTTCTTCGCCTTGGGATCGTCGATGTCGGTCTTCGCGAGCACGATGTGCCACTGGCCGTGTCCCGAGGTGATGAAGATCTTCTCGCCCGTGAGGTACCACTTGCCGTCGCGCTTCTCGGCCTTGGCGCGGATGCGGGCCAGGTCGCTGCCCGCGCCCGGCTCCGTGAGCACCATCGCGCCCCAGCTCTGTCCCGCGGCGATCTCACGGATCGCGTTCTCCCACCGCGTCTCGACGACTTGGCCGTTCTCAATCTTGAGGGACCCCTCTTGGGCCGCGTACATCAGCATGGCGAGGCCGATGCCGCCGTGGAAGCTGAAGTGCGTCATTACGGAGACGTCGGCGCGTCCGAGCACCTCGCCGGTCGCGAAGAAGACACTCATCGGACAGTTCGACCCGCCGAGCTCCCGAGGGATGGGCATGCCGAACAGCTCGCGCTCCCGCAAGCCCTCGTACACCTCCATGAGGGCTTCCCCGCTCACTACCTTGCCATCGACCAGGTGGTTGCCTTGCGTGTCGATTTTCAGCAACCGTGGGCCGATGAAGTCGCCCGCGAACTCCCCCACGGACTCCATGACCATGGTGTAGAACTCCATGGCGTCCTCGAGGGTCGCGTGCCCGTCGGGCAGCGTGTAGCCAGCTTCGGTGAGCTCCACGATCTCTTTCCAGTCGATGCCGTGCTCGAACTGGAATCGCAGGTCCTTGTTGTCCAGGAAGTAGTTGGCGCTCATCTGAATGGGTCTCCTGTCTCGTGCTGGGAGCGTGTCCGCATCAGGAGCAAGCCACGCTCTTCGTTCGCATGTCGGTCGAAACCGGTGTTACGCACTGCGGCAAGGCCGGGGCGCAGAAGTGCGGAGGATGCAGCGGGCCTGTGCATCAGTCCTCGATCTCCACGTGGCCCATGATCTGGGCCGCCGCTTCTTGCTCCGGGCCCACCCACAGCTGGACTCGCTTCGTTCCACCCGTCGTTACGGGCTCGCTCGCGAAGATGTGGACCTCCGCAGGAAGCTGGATGGGCTTGCGAAACGCGACGTCCACCTTCCGCAGCTTGCGCGCGTCGCCCCCTGCGAGATGTCGCACGCTGGCGTGGCAAGTTCGCGCCATCAAGTCGAAGCCGTGGGCGATGGGGCCGTGCAGCCCCGCGAGCTTGGCGAAGGGCGATGCCCAGTGGATCGGGTTGAAGTCGCCAGAGAGCCGGGCGTACTGCCAGCCCTCGTTGGGGGGCAGGCGGATCGCCGCGAGCAAGGTGGTGTCCAACGGGATGTTTTGGGGCTTGCTCCCGGGGGTTCGCTTCAGCTGTCCGTCTGGGATCACCATGGCAAGCGTGTGCTCGGCTAGGGGCTGCGCCTCCGCGGTCATGGTCGTCAGCTGCTGCTCGATACGAACCCGCTTGCCGGTCCGCACGACCGTCTCGACGGTGGCGGAGAAGCGAGCGGGCTCGAGGACCTTCTGCATCCGAAACACGCGGACCCGGCTCGTGGCGTGCACCACTCGGGTGAAGTTCAGCGGCAAGCGTGCGGCGAGCAGCGCCTTCGCGAGCTCCGCGAGGCCCCACGTGGCGAAGTAGGTGTGAGGGACCAACAGGTTGCCGTCGGGGTCCCGGTACAGGTCCGGTGAGCCCCCGGTGCTCAGGATGTAGCGCTCGACCTCTCGCTCGCTGAACGGGGGGACATCGCCTGTGATGCGCGGTCGAAGCATGCGGTCCCGCATGGGGCGGAGCCCGAGCTGCAAGGCGAGCCCCGACGCCCAGACCCGACCGAAGTAGGCCACCGTTCGCAGCTTGCGGATTCGCGGATGCATCGGGGCCGAGCCTAGGACGTTTGGCACGACGCGTCATCAGGAAGATCCTGAGCCCGGAAAACCGCGCCAAGTGATACCCTGCCCGCGATGAACCAAGAGGAACGCGTTAAGCGCTGCAAGGAGCAGATCGACCGGATTGCGGCCTCCTTCGAGGAGCGGTTCCAGCGCGGCCGTCTGCAGCTGTCCTTCTCGGAATATCTCGACTTGTTCTCGACCGACCCGAGACGCTTCGGGCGAGACGCGTCGACGTACCTCAAGGACGTGTTCGACCACTACGGGACGGAGACGATGGACCGGCCTTGGGGCAAGGCGACCCGCTGGAAGCTGTTCGACCTTCCCTGGGAGTCGGGGCCGGATGCGCACCGCTACGCGCTGGTCGGGCAGGAGGAAGTCCAGGGGGAGGTGTATCGCGTTCTGGAGAACTTCGTGCGAGGGGGGCGGCCCAACCGCGTGATGCTGCTGCACGGCCCGAACGGAAGCTCGAAGAGCACCGTGGCCGCCTGCATGATGAAGGCCCTCGAGCACTACAGTGAGCAGGACCAAGGCGCCCTCTACCGGTTCCACTGGGTGTTCCCGAACGAGAAGCGGACCCGCGGACCGCTCGGGTTCCGTGGGACGGGCAAGGACGGCCACCGCGTGACGGACGAAGCCTCCTACGCCCACATGCCGGACGAGGACCTCGACGCCCGTCTGCTCATCGAGGTGCGCGATCACCCCCTGTTCCTGATCCCGGGACCCGAGCGACGCGTCTTGCTGGACGAGCTGTGGACTGCTGCGAACCTGGACGAGACCCCGCCGGACTGGCTGGTGCACGGCGAGTTGGCTCACAAGAATCGCCAGGTGCTCGAGGCCCTCCTGTCCAAGTACAAGGGTTCGTTGTCCGAGGTGCTCCGCCACGTGCAGGTGGAGCGCTACTTCATCTCGCGCCGCTACCGTGTGGGTGCTGTGACGCTGGGCCCGCAGATGTCCATCGACGCCGGGGAGCGGCAGGTGACAGCCGACCACTCTCTGGCCGCGTTGCCCGTCGCCCTGCAAGCCACCACGCTGTACGAGGCGTTCGGTGAGCTCGTGGATGCGGCGGGTGGGCTGCTGGAGTTCAGCGACCTGCTCAAGCGTCCGCTCGATGCCTACAAGTACCTGCAGCTGTCCGTGGAGGCGGGGGAGGTCGCGCTCTCGCGCCAGAACTTGATGCTCAACTGCGTGATGATCGGGAGCGCGAACGAGATACACCTCGCGGCGTTCCGCGAGCACCCCGAGTTTCCGAGCTTCCGGGGCCGGATGGAGCTCATCCGTACCGGGTACTTGCTCGACTACGCCGCGGAAAAGCGCATTTACGAGAACCAGGTGGCCGCCCAGGTCCAGCAGCACGTGGCCCCCCACGCGACCCTCACCGCCGCCACCTTCGCCGTGCTCACCCGCATGGTGAAGCCCGACCCGGAGAAGCTCGACGCTGCCCTGCGCGACATCGCGGGCTCCCTTACCGCCATGGAGAAAGCGGACCTGATCGCCGCAGGCACGATCCCGGAGCGCTTCTCCCTCGACCAGCGCAAAGTCTTGCACGCCAACCTGCAAGAGATCCTCGAGGAAGGCCTGGCTCGGCCTCTGTACGAGGGCATCCGGGGCGCGAGTCCCCGCGAGATGCAGACCGTCCTCCTCGATGCCGCGCAGCACCCTCGCTTCCAGTGCCTCTCTCCCGTCGCCGTGCTCGAAGAACTGGACGAACTGTGCGAGCGCGCGGCCCAGTTCGATTGGCTCCAAGAGTCCGCCGAGACCGGCGGGTATCACGACCACGCGCTGTTTCGGCACCTCTTGACCGATCGCCTGCTCGACGTCTGGGAGGAAGAGCTCCGTACGGCGAGCGGGCTGGTCGACGAGAAGCAGTATGCCGGCCTCTTCGTGCGCTACACCGAGAACGTGTCGGCGTGGAGCAAGGGCGAGCGGATTCGCAATCGCGTCACCGGTGAGTTCATCGAGCCCGACGCCAACCTCATGGAAGAGGTCGAAGGTCTGCTCGGGTGGGAAGGGAGCCCTGACGAGTTCCGCCGTGGTTTGTTGAGCAAGTTCGCGGCCTGGACGCTCGACCACCCCAACGACCCCATCGCGAACCACGTCGTCTTCGCCGACCACATCCACAAGCTGCGGGCTGCGGTGTACACGAAGCTGCGAAAACCCGTCGGCGAGCTGTGCCGGGACATGGTGGACTACGTGCGTGGCAACGGCGCGAAGGTGCCCGAAGACCGGAAGACGGAGGTCCGCAGGGCGCTCGATTCCATGCGGGACCAGTTCGGATACTGTGATCACTGCGCGAGCGACGCCGCTGCCATGATCGTGCGCAAGCGATTCCACGACATCATCGTGTAACGATGGCCCAGGCCGCGTCCCGCCCGCTTGGCCCGGTCGCCCTGCTCGCGCTCGGCATCAACGGCGTCGTGGGCGTGGGCATTTTCTTCGTGCCCGCCTCGGTGGCCGCGCAGGTCCCGGGCGCGTGGGGCGCCGGCGTCTACGCCTTGACCGCTCTGTTCTGCGTGCCCATCGCCCTGTCGTTCGCCCGCCTGGGCCCGCGCTTCGACGAGGACGGTGGCCCTTACGTCTATGCCCGCGCCGCCTTCGGGCCTCGCGCGGCCTTCGTCATGGGCTGGCTCACGTACGTGTCCGCCGTTCTCAGCACCTCCGCCGTCATCCGGGGGTTCTCCGAGGCCGTCACCGCGAGCTCGTCAGTCCCTGGCGCTCACAGGATCGTCGCCTCTCTGACCGTCGTGGTGCTCACGCTGCTCGTGGCCGTGGGCCTGCGCGTCACGGCGTGGGCCTGGACCGCCATCACCGCAGCCAAGCTCACGCCCCTGCTCGTGTTGCTCGTCGTCTGGATCCTCTGGACGAGCGCAACCCCCGCGCCCGTCGAAGCGCCGCCGGCTCTCCTGCCTTCGGACCCGTCCGTCCTGCTGCGCGGCGGACTCATCGTGCTCTTCGCCTTGCAAGGCTTCGAGATCATCGCCGTTCCCGCCCACCACGTCCGCTCCCGCGCCTGGATCGCCATCGCCACGATGGTCGTGCTCGTCGTGGCGAGCGTGATGTACGTCGGGCTCCACCTCGCCTGCGTACAGGCGCTGCCGGAGCTGTCCACCAGCAAGGCGCCCATGGTGGATGCGGCGCGCGTGCTGGGCGGCCCGACCCTGGCCTGGACCATCTATGTCGGCACAAGCGTGTCCGCGGCGGGGATCGCCTTGGGCATGGTCGCCATGTCCCCACGCTACCTCTCGACGCTTGGCCGGGAGGACGGGCTTGGCGCCTGGCTGGGTTCGACCAACGAGCGCGGTGTTCCCCTTCGTGCGTTGCTGCTCACGTCCTCGGCCGTGCTGGTGCTGGTGCAGCTCGGCCGTCTGGATCAGCTCTTCGCCATGTCGAGCATCGCAGTGCTCGCGCAGTACGGAAGCACGTCCGCATCGCTCGTGTGGATGGGCGTCAAGCGGAAGCTCGGGCTCGGGAACGCCGACGTGGTGGTGGGGATCGTGGCGATCGGGGCGGTGCTCGTGGTGATGACGGGAGCCACCTTGCTGGAAGCCGGACGCGCGGTCGCGGTGGTGTTGCTCGGGAGCGTGATCAAGCTCGCGGTGGGGTGGTGGCGGCGAAGGGGATGATGACGCTTAGCGTTTGGCAGGGCTGTCGAGGTACTTGAACAGCGCCGACTCCGTGGACAGCACCACCGTCGTCTGGGCGTTGAGCACCTGCTCGTACGCCGTGAGGCTGCGAAGGAACGCATAGAACTCGGGATCCTTGCCGTAGGCGTCCGCGTAGATCCTCGAGCTGGTCGCGTCGCCCTCGCCGCGGAGCTTCTCCGCTTCCTCGTAGGCCTTCGCGAGGATGATCGTCTTCTCCTTGTCCGTGTCCGCACGGATCTTCGCCGCCTCTTCCTCGCCTTCGGACCGGTACTTCTTCGCGATGCGCTCGCGCTCGGCACGCATCCGCGAGAACACGCTCTCCTGGACCTCCGTGGGCAAGTCAGCTCGCTTAATCCGCACGTCGATGACCTGGACGCCGAACTCTTCGTTCACCTTGCCGCTCGCCCGCTCCGCCACGGCGACCATGAGAGGCTCACGCGCGTTGCCGACAATGTCCCCGAAGTTTCGGCTCGCGATCTCGCGGCGCATCTCGGACAGCACGATGTCATCCAGACGCTGCCGCGCGCCGACCTCATCGTGAACCGTCATGAAGAACTTGAGCGGGTCCACGATCCTCCAGCGGGTGATCGGGTCCGCCACGAGCCACTTCTTGTCGAGGGTCAGGTACTTGTCGCTTCGCGCGTCGCTGCTCATGATGCGGCGTTCCATGCGGACGACGGTCTGGGCGAGGGGGATCTTGAAGAAGAGCCCAGGCTCGCTGATGGTGCGCTTGTACTGGCCGAACTGGGTGATGATGACCTGGTCGGTCTCGTCCACCACGAAGGCGGTGGACCAACCGACGATCAGGACGATGGCAAGGAGCAGGCCGATGGCTGTGGTCTTGCTGGTCATGTCACTTGCCTCCCTGGGCGCCCACGACGGTGGGGCCGAGGTTCAACACCGGAAGGGCGTTCTTGGTCACGTCCTTGTCGACGACGGTCTTCTTGTCGACGGCGCGCAGGATGCGCTCCATCGTTTCGAGGTGGAGGCGGTCCCGGGTGACCTTCTCGGCCTTTCGGTACTCCTCGAGGACGGCGAGGAAGTTGGCGACGTCGCCGTTGGCGCGCAGCTCGCGCTGCTCCTTGTAGCCTTCCGCTGCGCGTACGAGCTGTCTCGCTTCGCCTCTCGCCCGGGGCAGCAGGTCCTCGTTGTACCCCTTCGCCTTGTTGATCTTCTGCTCCTTCTCTTCGCGCGCCCGGACCACATCGTGGAACGCCTCGCGGACCTCGTCCGGCGCATCCACCATCTGGAGCTTGACCTCCGTGATCGCCACGCCGCTCTGGTAGTTGTCCATCAGCGTCTGCAACTGCGTCCGGGTCTCGGACTGCACCTGCTCGCGGCCCGTCGTCATCGCGTCGTCGATGGTCGTGCGGCCGATCACGCTTCGCAGGGAAACCTCCGCGGTCGCCAGGATGGTCTGCTCCGGGTCGCGCAAGCGGAACAGGTACTTGCTCGGGTCCACCACCCGGTACTGCACGATGACCTGGGCTTCCACGATGTTCTCGTCGCCCGTGAGCATGAGCGCCTCGCTGGGAACGCGCTCCTTGCCGCGGAACCCCACCTCGATGCGTCGGATCTGCTCGACGTTGACCACGTTGACCTTCTGCACGAGGGGCACGGCGAAGTGCAGGCCTGGCCCGGTCTTGCCGGTTTCCTTGCCGAAGGTTCGAACGACCCCTTGCTCACCGGGATTGACGCTGTACACGCCACTGAGGATGAGCAAGACGAGGACGATACCGAGGAGGATCGGCCCCAGCTTGCGCAAGTTCCTCCGGATCGCTTCCGAGACTTGCTCGAGACTGCCGGCGTCGGGCCGGCTCCAGCCACCGCTTTTACCGAATTGGCTTCGCATGAGTGGTCGTCGTTTCTGCTTGGGTCAAGAGGTGGACGCCGGTGAACGGTCGCCACGCTCGGGTTGCGTGTTGATCGCTGCGCCGTGCCCGTGAGAGCGATGGCGGCAGGCGCCCCGGGGCGCCGTGCCGGTCACCCTGACCACGGATGGGCGGGAGCGCAAGACCTATCGGACCAGAAACGGGCCGCCCACGGCCGTTTTCCCGCGTCAGCCCCGATACGTCCGCTCCGCTTCCGCCGCCCGATCTCGTGCCGCGCGCACGCCCAACAAGGTGCTGTGGTCCGGTGGAAGTACGGGCCCGAGCGCCACGGAGGCCAGCAGAGCACACAGAAGATAGACGTTCGCAGCGGGGGCATCGGCCGGTTCGCGAAGCTCCCAGACGCGAGCGCACGCCTCTGCGAGCGCCCCCATGCCCGGTACGTTTCCGCGCGCCTCCGCCTCTCGCGCCGCGATCATGTCGGCGTTCGCAACGCGCCGTGAGACCAAGGTGAACCCCGCGTCGGCCCCCCCTTGTGTCCTGAACGCCAACCGTAGCTCCCTCACTTGGTCCTTGCCCACCCCTCGGACCGTAGGCTTGTCCACCACATCGATCGAGGCCCCGAAGAACTGGCTGGCGTGGCTTCGAAGCCGCGCCACGTCCACCCTTGCGTCCTCGGACTGGCAAAAAACCACGTAGCTCACTCGCCAAGTCTCAGCACGGAGTCCACCCGGACGCAACGAAGGGGTGGCGCCTTCCCCTTCGGGCCGCAATAATGCGTCTAGATGGCGCGTTCCTCATCCGCGCGTGGCGTTCTCGTGGCCTCCATGGCTGTGGCTTTCTCGGCCGCCGTTCACGGTCTGGTCGTGGCTGCCGGGGTCGGTCTCCTCAGCTTGGGCTGGTGGGGTCTCGAACGTGACCCACGGTCCCGGCTCACTCCCACCGTCCCGCCCCCGCGGACCATCGACATCGAATTGCCCTTGTTCTACGGCGAATCCGATCAGCCCGGGCGCGCCCCCAGCCCCCCCACCGCCCTGCTGAGCACGCTGCCCGCAGGGGCCGTCGTCCCTCGACCCGACACCGGAAGGCCCGGCCAAGGTGGCTCCGATCGCGCGCCCGAAGCCGCCGTGAATCTCGCCGACCACGACCATGGGATCCGCCTCGCCCGCAACCTCGTGAGCCACATCGACCGTGACCAGATCCCCCGCATCCTCAGCAGCGCGCGGCGCGAATCCTTGGAGAACCAGCGCCTCACATCCCGGCCGATGGAGCTCACGTTCCTCGCCTCCGGATCCGGCACGCGCCAGGAGCGACGGCCCCCTGCCGATCGACCTCCTTCTGCGGGCACCCGCGCCTCGGTCTCGCCGTCCGAGGAAGGTGCGGACCGCCTTGGGCGTGCCCCGCAACCTTCCGGGTCCGATACCTCGGCAATCCCCGCTGGAGGCAGTTCCCTGGGTCGTGACCGCTCGTCCCCCGGCGTTGGCGTACCCGATGGCAGCCCGGGCTCTGACCACCGAACCAGCGCCGACGTGGCGTTCGCTCGACCCGACGTTCAGATCGGGGTGCCGAGCATCCCCGCGCCGCTGTCGGGAAGCGCAAAGGACAACGTCGACGCCGCCCAGCAGGTCGCGGCCGTGCGGCAATCCTTGATGGACGCGAGCACGGCCGGAGGGCGGCTGGGCACGGGGGAGGGTGGGCAGGATGGCCCCGGCAGGCCTGCCTTTGGGGGCGTGGACGGGCCCGGATCGCGGTCCTCTCCGCTGGGCTACGGCCCCGGCAGCAACGGTTGGAACGGCACCGACCCCATGCTGTCCCTGTACCGCCGTAGCGTCGTGGCAAAGATCTGGCCTTACTGGGGGGACGCTTTTCCTCGGTGGGCCAGGGCCGAGATGCGCCAAGGGCGGGTCATCATCGCCGTCACGATCCTGCCCGACGGATCGCTGCGCACCGCCCAGGTCGTTCGGCCCAGCGGCATCGACGAGTTCGACGAGAATTGCTTGCGTGCCGTTCGGAAGGCAGCGCCTTTCGAGCCTTTTCCGAAGAAGTTCCCGTCCTCGACGCTTCGCTGGGAGCTTTCGTTCGATGCCTCGAACCCGGTGGTGAGGTAGGCCTAGGGCCTCGTTTCCCTCGAATCGACGGGTGCATCGTGCTCGTGCTCAGCGCGAAGCGCGGTGCTCGTGCTCGTACTCGATCTGGCCGCCGGGTCAGGTGTCCAGCACCGCTTCGCCTCTAGAAGCCGCGGTCCACCTCGGTGGCGACGGGCTTCGGAGTTCTGTCGGTCCTTGCAGGGGGATCGCGGTCCCGGTCTCGCGGTGTCCTGGTCCCGGTGGCTGCAGGGCGAACCCTCACCGGTTCGGAGGTGGAAGCCACCGAAGGCGTCGTGGGGGCCGGCGCGTCCGGCGCGGCATCGGGCGCTTCGGCGGTGCCGCTATCCGCAGGAGGAGGTGGGGCCGTCGGCACAACCTCGGTTACGGAAGCTGCGGGGTCGGCGGAAGCCTCGACGGTGCCGTCCGAGGAATCGATCGTCTTGTAGAGCAGGACCCCTGCGCCTGCGAGGATGAGCAAGCTGCTGCCCAATCCTGCCGCGACCACGATGCCGAGGTTCGAGCGCTTATGTGCCGTGGTGGACGTGGAGACGGAGGCTCCCGCGAGGGTGGGAGGATGCACCAAGGCGAGCCCGGTCACGGCAGGCACGGGATCTGGAGCCGAGACCATGGGCTGTCGGAACCCGCCCATTCCCGCCACGACATCCCGGAAAGAGTCCGCCATCTCCTTGGCGGACTCGAAGCGCAGGTCGGGGTTGCGCTGGAGCGCACGGCCGAACCAGACGTCAATGGCCGGGGGTAGCTGTCGTCCGATCGTGCTTGCGGGGGTGTAAGTACCCTTGTCGATCGCGATGCAGAGTCCCGCGAAAGTCTCTCCATCGAAGGGAACGGTTCCTGTGACGCAATGGTAGACCACGACGGCGAGGGACCAGAGGTCGGCGCGATGGTCGACGCCCTTGGAGTTCACGAGCTGTTCGGGGCTCATGTAGTAGGGCGTTCCCATCATCGCGCCGGTGGAGGTCATCTGGAATCCGCCCGCGGCGCGCGTGCTCTTTGCGATCCCGAAGTCGAGGAGCTTGACGTAGATCTCGTCCTCGGTCGTGACGAGGAAGATGTTGTCCGGCTTGATGTCGCGGTGGACGATGCCGAGGGAGTGGGCTCGACCTAGAGCTTTGCAGGCCTGAGACAGGATCGTGGAGGTGTCGGCGAGGGAGATGGGGCCCGTGCGCTTGATGCGATCACCCAGGTCCTCGCCTTCGAGCAACTCCATGACGATGAAGGGGACGCCGGCCGAGGTGATCCCGTGGTCGTAGGTCTGAACCACGTGGGGGCTCTTGATCTGTGCCGCTGATGCCGCCTCACGCGAGAACCGCGCGCTGGCGCTCGGGTCCAGGGCAAGGGCCGTCGACATGAACTTGACCGCCACGTGGGTGCGCAGCGTGAGGTGCTCCGCGACCCACACGCTGCCCATGCCGCCCTCGCCGAGCTTGCGGACAAGACGAACGTTGGCGGTGACGTAGCTGCCCGGGACGAGAGTCGTCATCTCAGAATTGGCCCATGAGCCCGACGTTCCCGACCCCAACCGTGGGCTGAAGACGTATTCGGTTCGTGGGCCTCGCCGTGCTCGTGGCTTCGGGTTCCGAAGGCGTCATGAGGCCGTAGATGCCGATGGCGGCGCCGACGAAGCCGACGGCGAAGGACACGGTGGAGACGGTGCCCATGGTCTTGGAGCTATCGATGTCTGCCTGGGCGGCAGGTGGGCACACGTTGTTCGTGCACTGGTCGCTTGCCGTCCCGGCCTTGGAGAACGCGAGAGCGCCTGTGATACCGCCGACCGTGAGCCCCACGGCGGCGACCCCGAAGCCGATGTACGCGAGGGAGGAGGTAGAGCTGCCGCTCGTCGTGTCAGCCTTGGCGTCGGTTGCAGCGGGCGGTGGGGAGGACGGCTTGGCGGGAGCTTCGGTTGCGGGCACGGGTGCCGGCACGGGGGCGGGGGCCGCAGCGCTCGGCGTCAATTCGAGCGGAACGTCGAGCTCCGCTCGCTCCGCGACCTCGACCTCGCGCCGGGCCTCGGCGTAGCCGGAGGCACTGGCCGTGATGACGTGCTTGCCGGGGTTGAGCTTGCGCGGAACGCCGAGGATCGCAGGGTTGACCTCGGCGCCGTCGATGGTGACCGCAGGGGTGGTGCCGCTCGGAAGACCGGTCACCTGGATGCGGATGGCGGGGATGCGCGCGGCGATCTCGGCGGCATGGGTCTGGGCGCGCTCGCGGGCCTTGCTGAAAGCTTGTGGCTCGTTCGGCTTCTTCGGGAAGCGAGCGACTTCGAGGAGCGTGTCTCGAGCCTCGACGAGCTTGCCGAGGGCCTCCTGGGCTTTTGCGACCTCGATGCCCGTGGTGGGAACGTTCATGATGGCATGAGCGGCGCCGTAGCGCTGGAGGGCTTCGGAGAAGTTACTGGCCTTGTAGGCGGCATCACCCTGGTCAAGCAGCGCGCGCGCCGTCTCCTTGTCGGCCGCCGTCGGCTCCGCCTGGGCGAAGGTTGCGGTGGTGACACCCAGAGCCATTCCGAGCGCGAGGACTCGTGCGAGTCGTTCCCAGCCGGACGGTCTACCCCGGAGCCCGGTCGGCGGCCGCATCCCCTGTGCGATGACCATGCTGTTTTCTCTCCCAAGGGGCATGACGAGAAGCCCAGGCCGATGATGCGTGAGGTGGTGTCGCGGGTCAAGTTGAGGGACGGGCGCGCGTGGAGGTTCCTGCGGGAGAAGTGGAACCTCGGAAGACCCGGACGGCGGTCCCTGCGCCGGCCCTACCGCGGCGGATCGGACTTGCGCCCCAGCGGATGGGGTCGCGCGGAGTGACGGGGCACGGCCGGAGGCGGAGGTTCGGAATCGAGCGTGGGCCGGGGGTGCCCGAGGTGCAACTCCGCCAAGTCCATGACCCGCCTGCACTCGTAGAGGCGAGACAGGAACGCCTCCTGGTGCTCCTTGCCGCTCATCTGTTCGCATCGGTCCATGACGCATCGGTAGGCCTCTCGCAGGGCCTCGGCAGCCTCCTGGGAACGTCCGAGGTCGAACAGGGTCTCCGCGTATGTCAGCCGCAGCATTTCCTCACCCTCTTCGATGGACCCGATGCTCGCGAGTCGCTGCAAAGCGTCCTCACAGGCGGCGAGGCAACCCGACAGGTCCCGCCGCGCGCGATGCACCTGCGCGAGTACCGCCGTGGCCTCCACGTAGGACACGGGGTGGTCGCCCGCGTCTTGCTGGCAGGCATCGATGAGCCCCAAAGCTTCCCGCAAATCACCCGGCTCGCCACGCCACGTCAGGATGACCGCCTCGTAGATCCGGGAGTTGAGCTTGAGACGGAAGTGGTGGGTCTCCTCCCCGATCTCGCGCGCCTCCTGCTCGAACTGGATTCCTCGGTCGAGCTTGTCCAACCGCGCATAACACATGCCGAGGTTGTGCAACGCAAACCCTTCTCCCGCGCGCATCCTGAGCATCCGGCTGTCCGCCAGCGCCTTCTCGAGCTGATCGCGCGCTTGCTCGAACCGTCCCACGCGCGTGAGCACGAAGCCAAGGTTGATGCGAGCGCGTGTGGCCAGGACAGCGTCGCCTACGCGGTCGGCATTCTCCACGACCGCGATCGCCGACGCGATCGATGCGGAGAAGTCGCCCAGAAAGGCGGTGGCCATGAATCGCGCGTCCAGGGCGCGCAGCATCGCGTGGGTGCCGTTCTCTCCGGCGGCGTGGGCGAGTCGAATGGCCCGCTCCGCGGATTGCGCGCCTTCACCGGCTCGGCCGATGTCCGCGAGCGCGCGGGTCCTCTCCGCGTGCAGCTTGGACTGCGCGGCGAGCGAGAGCTTCTCCAGGTACGGGTTGTCGAGCGTCCACGCAAACCGAGCCTCCGCGTCCGAAGGGCGGCCCAGCTCACGCATCGCGGACGCCGCCAGGCGATGCGCCTCGCCCCAGGTGTCCGTCCCCTGGTCCGCACAGGAAACCGCCGTCTCCGCCGCCTCCAGCTGATCCTCGTAGCGACCCAACCAGGACAGGATCTGCGCGCGTTGGAACAACGCCTGCGCTCGCGTCGTGGCGTCCGTGCCACAGCGAATGGCCGCGTCCGCGAAGTCCAGGGCCGCTTCCAGCTGTCCGTTGCCGTAGGCTTGCCCGGACGCACGGTTGTACAGCACGGCAGCCCGGGCCAGATCCTCCCCAGCCTCCGCGTGCCTCGCGATGGTCCCGATGTCCTCTTCCCCCACGATCAACAACCACTCCGATGCCGTTCGGTGCAACGCGACTCGGTCTCGGTCCAGCAGCGACGAGTAGGCCGTTTCGAACACCGCATTCTGGGGGAAGACCCACTCGGTCTGGCCGTCGATCCGGGACGTCTCCTGCAACGTCACCAGCTCGGCTTCCGCCAGCGCTTGCAGGTCCTTCTCCGCATGGCGGCCGATGAGGTTCGACACGCCATCCGTCCAGAACTGGCGCCCGAAGATCGACGACGCTCGCACGACGTGCCGCAACTCCGGCGCGAGCTGATCGAGACGCGCCTGGATCAGCGCTTGTACCGACACAGGCAGATCGTCGTGCCCGTCCGCCGCGTTGCGAAGAAGCTCCTCGAGGAACAGTACGTTGCCCTCGGCCCGCTCGAGGATGCTCTCGCGACGGCGATCGTCGAGGTCGGGCAACACCATCGCGGCGATGCGCTCGCATGCCGTATAGGGCAGGGGAGCCAACCCGATCCGGGTCACGGATCGCTTGGACCACAGGTCACGCACCCCTTCGTCCGACCGCTCTCGACCGAAGCCGAACACGACCAGGCGTAGGTCACGGCACCCGAGCAGCCAGTCGACCATCTCGCGCGTTGTGTCGTCGATGAGGTGAAGGTCTTCGAGCACGATCACCTGAGGAACGAGCTGTGCGTCATGGCGGATGATCGACTCCAGCACCTGAAGGATTCGCGCCGTCATCAGCTGGGGCGCGTCTCTGGCCGCGCGAAGCGGCTCGCTGCTCGTGTCGCTGAACGGTACCCCGGCGAACTCCCCAAGAAAGGCGGCAGCGCCCTGGGGCGACGAGCTGCGCTGGCGGACGTAGCGCGTCACTCGCTCCGCCTGCAATGCGGCCGGCTCCCCGTCCCGGATGCCCATGCGCGCTCGCAACGCCCTGCCCAGCGCGCTCAGCCCCATGCGCGTCTGCATCGGGTCGCCCCGCGCCATCAACACGTCCAGCGCGTCGTACATCTTGCCGAGACGACGGATGGTCTCGAAGCGCAACCGGCTCTTGCCCACCCCTGTGGGACCCGTCACGACCACGGCCCGCGGGGAGGCATCCTCCATCACCTGGCGGAACGTCGAGAGCAGCAGCTCGATCTCCGAGTCCCGCCCCAGCGTGGGCGTTTGCACGCCGAGCAATCGCATCCGGTCCGAAGCCGCGATGTCCTCGTGCAGCAGCACGCCGCCGATGTCGTCGATCCGCACCACGAAGCGGCCCTGTAACAAGGGACGTGTGGCCTTCCCGATTCGGATTCCGCCCGAGGGCGCCCGCTCGAGCTGAATGGCGGCCTGGTCCAGCGCTTCTCCCGCGAGCCCGCGACGTCCCGCCACCGCATGCCCCGTGGCCACCGCGATGCGCGCGTCCGGGATCGTGGTCGCGATCATCAACGCTGCCCGCGCCGCCCGCACTGCTTCGTCGCCGCGCGTCGTCTCGAGCCCGAGACCGGCCACAAGCCGTCCACCCTGCAACACTTCCAGCCGCGCGTCCGGTCCGAGAATCGCGCGCGTCTTCTCTGCCAACTCCTCCGGAAACGTCTCCGACGGCAGCGCAGCGAGCACCACGCCCACCACACGTCGCTCGAGCGCCCCAGGAGGCAACTCTGGAAGGGAAGGCCCCAGCGACGGCACCGCATGGGTCGGAACACGACGGATGGCCGACGCGCTCTGATCCGAGTTGGGGGGCTCGTTGCTCATCGCGGGCAGTCGGGCCAGCCAGCGCGCCAGGACACCCGCGTCCTCAGGACGGTGATCGGGGTTGCGCGCGAGCGTCCGCGAGATCGCCTTGTCGAGTAGCTCCGGCACGTCGAATCGAACTGAGGAGGCGAGGGGAGCATCCTCGAGCACCAGCCGCCCGAGAAACGCGATGATGTGGTCCGTCTCGAAGACGTGGCGCCCGGTCACGAGTCGGAACAGCACCGCACCGAGGGAGTACACGTCCGACCGTGCGTCCACGGGCTCGCCGCGCGCTTGCTCGGGCGCCATGAAGTGCGGTGTGCCGATGATCGACCCTGGCTGCGTCTGGAAGTCGTCCGGCTCCGCGGGCTTCACCACGCCGAAGTCGATTAGCTTGACGCCCTTCTTCAGGTTCCCGCCCGGGACGAAGATGTTCGTCAACTTGAGATCGCGATGCACCACGCCGCGGGCGTGGACCGCAGCCATGGCTTGGGCTACGCGCCGCACCACCTCGACCGCGTCCGTCATGCCGAGGGGCTGGCGTCGTGCAAGCTGGCCGAGGTCCTCTCCTTCAAGCCACTCCATGGCAAAGTACGGGCGGCCGTCGGTCCACGTGCCGTGGTCGACATACGCCACGATGCCTGGGTGGCGGAGGTCCGCGAGCATCGCCACTTCGCGGTGGAAGCGGGCGCCCTCCTCGCGCGCGGCTTTGCGGTGCAGCAGCTTGACGGCCACCTGCTCGCCGGTTTGGTGGTCGCGGGCCCGGTAGACCTCCCCCATGGCACCGGCGCCCACGCGCGTCTCCAACTGGAATCGCTCTGCGGTATGGGGAGCAAACACTGCGGGCAGCCTAGCGGAAAACCCAAGAAATGGGGATAGCCCTACGCTCCCCTCCGGCACGCCGCGGTGCGTCGATGACGCCGCGAGACCCCGGAGATTCGACCACGGCGCGCGTCCACCGCGGCTCACCCCAAAACGCCTCGCCTTCGGCTCGGATAGTCGCAAACTCAAGCACATTCTTCGAACAATGCTTGTTTTGGGCTAGACTCACCGCATGAAGCGCATGTCCTGGATGTTGCTCGCGGCTGCTGCCACGGCGCTGGCCTGCGGCGGCAAAGTGCTCGACTCAGAGGGAGATTCGGAGGCCACCGGCGGCTCGGCAGGTACAGGCGGAACCGGCGGGTCGCCCGGGACGGGCGCGACGGGCGGGGCCCCCGGCACGGGGGCAACTGGCGGCTCGCCTGGAACGGGTGGCACCAGCATAGGGGGCACGGGCGGGGGACCCAGCGCACTCGTCTCCTCCTGCTTGGGCTACATCAACATGGCTTTCAGCCCCAACGAGACCTGCGCTTCGTGTTTCGGCAACGCTGTCAGTGGCGCCTGCGCTGGCGTGATCGAGCCCCTGCTCCCCGAGTCTGGGCAGTGCGGTGCGGTGAACGTCTGTGCCAATAACGAATGCGGAGAAGGGCCGTCCGATCAGCTATGCCTGTGCCTCGAGAAGTGCATGGCAGTCGGCCCTGCGTCCTGCGAGGCGCGTTGGACGCAAGCCTTCCAGTGCTTGATTCAGGCTTGTTCCGGGGTATGCGGCTAGGTCGTCGCGGGTCGCGCTTCTCCGCGATCCCTCGTCCCTCCTCGTCCTGGACCCAGCGTTTCTGCCGTACTACGACCCCGCCCGGCAGCCCGCTTTTCAAGGAACCACCATGACCGCAGAAGAATCCCCCCGCCGCTTGTCCAAGGATGCCGCACCGGCCGAAGTCCTTTCCTCCGCAGCCAGCTTGCTCTCCCGAGGGGTGGACGTCTGCATCGCCACCGTGGTGGGAGCCGAAGGCTCGAGCCCGTCGACCCCAGGACAGAAGCTGCTGCTTGCCAAAGATGGGTCGCTGCGGGGTACCGTGGGCGGCGGCGCCGTCGAGCGCGAAGCCGTCGATCGGATGAAGCAACTGCTCGACGCCTGCACGTCGGCCCCCGAAATGCAGTGGTACGCCCTCGCCAAGGACCTGGGCATGGCGTGCGGCGGACGGGTTCAGCTGCTATTCGAGCCACTGCTCTGCGCCACCCCGGCCCTTCTCGTGGGAGCCGGCCACATCGGCGCTGCCCTCGCTACCCTGCTCACCCGTGTCGGCTTCCGCGTCATCATGACGGACGAACGGCCCGATGCTGTGACCCCCGAGCGTCTCGCCACCTTGCCCGGCATCGACGCGCGGCTCGGAGCACCGGATGCGGTGGCCCGGGACGTCCCGCTCAGTGCACCCGTGGTGGTGGCCACCCACGATCACGCTCTCGACTTGGCAGGGGTCGTGTGGGCGGTCGAACGTGGACACGTCTACGTGGGAGGCATCGGGAGCAGATCGAAGTCCGTGAAGACGCGAAAGGCGCTGGAGGAGCGTGGCGTGGCGAAGGAGACGATCGACCGTCTGCGCATGCCGGTCGGGCTGCAGCTTGGTGGGCGCACGCCGGAGGAGATTGCGCTCGCGGTGGCCGCTGAGTTGGTCGCGTGGAGGGCGGGCAAGCTCGCCGATTTCGCCGACAAGTAAGCCGTCTTCGAACAATCGACGCCCCTCGATCAGAAATCACGCAACCGATTCGCCCCGTGGCCGAAGTGGGGAGTGAGAGCGACGAATCGCTCGCCACCCCCAGGATCGCGGGCCCCACGATGGGGCCCCCAAAGCCACGCGAGGCATCGATATGCGCACATTCCTTCACGCAGCCACCATCCTTTCCGGCATCGTCTTTCTGACGGCTTGCGGCTCCGACTTCGACGACACCGCGCCCGGTGAACCTGGAGGCCCCGCTGGATCGGGGGGTGCCGTTGGTTCGGGCGCTGCCGCGGGTGCGTCCGGCTCCACCGCTCCCGACGCTCCGGGAAGCGCGGGGGGGGCGGCAGGCTCCGCAGGTCAGGGGGGCGACGAGACCGACGCGGGCGTTCCTGAAGTCGACGCGTCGGGCCCCGACGCCCCGGAGCAAGACGCCAACCCCGATTCGGCCACGCCCGACGCAGCCCCGGACCAGGACCCGTCTTGCCCGACCGGATGGGCCGATTGTGACGAGGACCCAGCCAACGGGTGCGAGATCAACGTGACCGGCAACCCTGACCACTGCGGCGCTTGCGGTCATGCCTGCGGGGGCGCCCACGCTTCCGCGACCTGTGAGCAGGGAGCTTGCGTGCTGTCCTGTGACTCAGGGTTCGACGATTGCGACGGTGCGGCCTCCAACGGCTGCGAAACGGATTTGTCCACCACCGACAACTGCCTCGCGTGCGGTGTGGTTTGCGCGGGCAGCGCCCATGCGACCGCCACCTGCGGCGCGAGCGGCTGCGGCCACGACTGCGAGTCCGGGTGGGACGACTGTGACAGCGACCCCGCCAACGGTTGCGAGGCCCCGTTGCAGACCGACGCGAACCACTGCGGAGCGTGCGGACAGGCGTGCCCCTCGCGTCCGAACGCGTCGCCGAACTGCGAGGCCGGACAGTGTGGCTTCACCTGTCTCGGGAGTTTCGAGGACTGCGACGGACAGGTCGGCAACGGGTGCGAAGCGAACCTGCAGAGCAGCACCAACCACTGCGGCGGGTGCGGCAAGACCTGCGGCACGGCGCACGGCGCGGCATCCTGCACCGGGGGCGCCTGCTCCATTGCTTGCAGCGTGGACTGGGCCGATTGCGATGGGGTGAATGCCAACGGATGCGAGACCTCCACGGCCACGACGGCGAACTGTGGTGCATGCGGCAACGCATGCGGCGACGCCAATGGCTCGGCGTCGTGCGGCGCGGGCGACTGTCAGCTCACCTGCCAAACGGACTTCGGGGACTGCGACGGCGTGAACGCCAACGGGTGTGAGGTGGATTTCAACACCAATGCCAACCACTGCGGCCAGTGCGGGAGGAGTTGTCTTGGAGCGACCTGCGAGGACGGGCTGTGCGTTCCCCAGGTCGTCACTGGGGCGCGTGACTTCACTATCCTGGACGGGGTCCTGTACACGACGTTCGGACCCATGCTGCGCAAGGTCATGGGTGGAGGCATGCTCACGAAGGTGCTGTACGAGAGCGACGATGAAATCTGGGAACCTGTGGTGACCGATGGGCGGGCGTACTTCTTCGATGGTTATCCGAACACCAAGATCCGGGCCGTGTCGACGGGCTCGATGCCGTTCATCTCGACCATCGTCAACACCATTGCTGGTTATCCCGCCGCGCTCGCCCACGACAACGGCATGGTCTACTGGAGGTCACTCGACGTCCTCTTCAAGGCGGACGTGACCAAGACCAATGCCAATGGCACTTCCCTAGCCACCATCCCGACCGACGTGGAGGAGCTGCACGTGCAGAACGGCATGGTGTACTGGATTTCGCCCGGCCAGGGGAAGATGATGCGCGTGTCGACCGCGGGAGGGACGGTCACCAACATGTACCATCAACAAATAGCTCCGGCGGACATGCTGGTGGACGGTTTGAGGCTGTACTGGGTGACTGATTTTGGGCAGGTCCGGACGGCAGCGGGCGACGCTTTCTCAACTATCGCAACGGGGCTGGGGGCGTTGAGGAGCATCACCCTGGATGGAGACTATCTTTACGTATCCAACGACTCTCAGATCTGGCGGATGACCAAGTACGGGGAGGAAAAGCGGCTTCTCACGGACCCTGGGTCCGTGCAGCCCGACGACCTCGTCGTGGATGGATCCTGGTTGTATTGGATTGTCAGGGGCCAGACGGATCGGGTGTATCGCGTCGCCAAGTGAGTCACCTCCCAAGTCGGCCGCTTGACCCCGTGCCTCCATACACTATGATCCCCATGTCGAGATGAGCTCACGACGACGACACCCTTCCCGCCGCGACTCCCGCATGGGGTGGTTTGTCTCGCTGCTCGCCGTGCTCTCCTTGATCATGGGGCTTGCCGGCCCCACGCTCACGAGCTTGTTCGCCCACGACCACCACGATCACCACGACGATACGGTCGCGGCCCACGTCGACGGTTCCCCGTGCCCCGACCCGTGCTCGGACGGACACGACTGCGGCAACGGTTGCTCTTGCGTGTGCTGTCACGCCCGGCTGTTCGCGACGCGTACCTCGGAAGACCTCTCCATCAGCCGCGCGGCCCCGGCCGGAGCGCGCGCCTCCCCAAACCCCGCCGACCCCGACGCCGAGGGAATCGACCGTCGCATCTTCCATCCACCCCGCGCGTGACGCCCGACGAGCCTCACGATCATGCGGCATGACGGACGAGCACGTCCGAGCGATGGAAGGTGAATCATGGGAAACGGCAGCTTGCCGAGGTCCTTGACGCAGTGGTTAGGCGCATGCGCCGTCGCAACCCTCTTGATGTCGACCCCCGCCTGCGGGCGAACAAGTCACGCCCACGCCACGCAGGACAAGGGTGAGGATCATGCGGTCTCGGCGGGGACCGACCACGCGCATGAACACGACCACCCCAGTGACCTGGATCGCCCGGTTTCGGAGCTGTTCGAGAGCGTGTGCGAGCACGAAATCAAGGCATTTACGTGCGAGGATTGCCGCTTCGAGGTCGGCGTGGTGCGCGCCCCCGACGACCTCGTGCGTCAGGGGTTGTTCGAGGTCGTGCAGCCATCCTTGCAGACGGTGGCCTTTCCGGTCGAGCTGACCGCCGAAGTGCGCTTCGACGATCGTCGGGTGGCTCATGTCCGGCCGGTCGCCCCAGGCGTGATCCGCAAGGTGCACGTCATGATCGGCGATGACATCAAGGCGGATGCGCCCTTGGTGGAGATCGAGAGCGTGGCTGCGGGAGACGCTCACGGCGACATGCTCGAGACCCGCGCCCGGTTGCAGCTCGCCGAGCGCGCTTTCGAGCGGGCGGACTCCCTGCGCAAGGGTGGCCTCGCGTCCGAGAAGGACTACCTCGAGGCCAAGACGGAGCTCGATGCAGCCAAGATCCGAGCCGAAGCCGCCAAGGGGCGTCTCCACCGGCTCGGCGGAACCGGAGCCGGCACCATCGTGCTGCGCGCCCCGGTCGACGGCTCCGTGCTCGAGCTACACGCCGTGCCTGGCGAGCTCGCTTCGCCCGACGAGAGCCTCGCGACCGTCGGCAACAACGGGGCGGTCTGGGTTTGGGCCGACCTGTACGAGCGGGACATCGCCAAGGTCATGAACGCCCGCGCGTCGGGAGACCTGTCCGCCGCCGTGTTCGTCGAGGCGTACCCGGGCGAGTCTTTCCCAGGTACGGTCGACCTCATCAGCCCGTCGATGGATCGGTCCTCGAGGACCGTGAAGACGCGCATCGCCGTAGACAACGCGGGCGGCCGGCTGCTCGCCGGGATGTTCGCCAAGGTGCAGGTGTTCCTGCCAGGGGAGGCGCGTGCCCTCGCGCTGCCCCGGTCCGCGGTGCTCGAGGACGAGGGGCGAAAGTTCGTGTTCCTCCACCACCGCGAGGACTACTACGTGCGCAGGTCCGTCGAGGTCGGCCGGTCCTGGGCTGGCTGGGTGGAGATCACCTCCGGGGTGAGCGCGGACCAACACGTCGTCGCACGCGGGGCGTTCTTGATGAAGTCCGACGTCCTTCGCTCCAAGATGGGCGCCGGCTGCGCCGACTAGCGGGGAGACGCAACAAGCATGTTCCACCTGCTGCTAAGGCACCGGGCCATGGTCCTCGTCGTCACGCTCGCCCTCGTCGTGGGCGGTGTCGTGGCCTGGCACCGCCTGCCCATCGATGCCTTTCCCGACGTCACGAACACCCAGGTGATGATCCTCAGCGAAGCGTCCGGGCTCGCGGCCGTGGACGTCGAGCAGCGTGTGACCTATCCCATCGAGCAGGTCATGCGTGGCCTTCCCCGCGTGGTGCAGGTCCGCTCCCTGTCGAAGCCGGGACTGTCCCAGGTCGTGGTCGTGTTCGAGGACGACGCGGACACCTACTGGACGCGACAGATCGTCTTCGAGCGGTTGGCGACCGTGCGCGAACACCTCCCGCACGGTGTCGAGCCCGAGCTTGGCCCCATCAGCACGGGGCTCGGCGAGATCTTTCAGTACACCGTCGAGGGCGAGGGCAAGAGCGCCATGGAACTGCGCACCATCCAGGACTGGATCGTCGCGCCCCTGCTCGAGCCCCTCGCCGGCGTCAACGAAGTCAACAGCTTCGGCGGCGAGGTCAAACAATACCAAGTCCTCGTCTCGCCCGAGAAGCTCGTGGCCTATGGCCTGACCGTGCAGGACGTCGTCGACGCCGTGGAGGCCGGCAACGCGAACGCGGGCGGCGGCATCGTCGTTCGCGACTGGGAGCAGATGTACATGCGCGGAGTCGGCCTGCTCGCGAGCATCCCCGACCTCGAGGACACCGTGCTCGACGTGAAGGACGGGACGCCGGTGTACCTGCGCGACGTGGCCGACGTCACGATCGGGGCCGAGGTTCGGCAGGGCGCGGTGACCCGCGACGGACGCGGCGAAGTGGTTGCCGGCATGATCGTCATGCTCAAGGGCGAGAACTCGAAAGAGGTCGTGACCCGCGTGAAGGACGCGGTCGAGCGCATCGGCGGCACGTTGCCCGAAGGCGTGAAGCTCAACGTGTTTTATGACCGCACGTCCCTCATCGAGGCCTGCATCGCGACCGTGCGCAACGCCCTGCTCGAGGGCGGGATCCTCGTCATCCTCGTGCTGTTCCTCTTCATCGCAGAGCTCAGGACCTCGCTCATCGTCCTGGTCTCCCTACCGCTCACGTTTCTCGCGAGCTTCATCGTCATGGGGGCGCTGGGGATTTCCTCGAACCTCATGAGCCTGGGAGGTCTCGCGTTCTCCGTCGGCATGGTCGTGGACGCTTCGATCGTGGTGGTGGAGAACGTGCGGCGGCACCTCGCGTCCCGGAGCCAGGAGACCTCCGTCCGGGAGGCCGTGATCGAGGGGATGCGGGAGGTGGCGCGACCCGTGGCGTTCTCCGTGTTGATCGTGGTGGTGATTCTGGTCCCGCTGTTCACGCTGCAGGGCGTGGAGGGCAAGATGTTTGCGCCCTTGGCGGCGACGATGCTGATCGCGCTGGCGGTGTCGCTCGTGGTCGCCTTCACCGTCGTTCCGGTGCTGTCCGAGGCGCTGCTGGCCAAAGCGAAAGACCGCGAGTTCCGCTTCATCCGGTGGGTTCACGCGGGCTACTTGCGATGGCTGGATCGGGCTCTGCGTCGACCGGCCGCGACCGTCGCGGTGTCGCTGTTCGCGCTCGCCGGGTCGGCGGCCCTGGTGCCCCTGATTGGCACGAGCTTCATGCCGCCCCTGGACGAGGGCGCCATCGCGATCAACGTGGTTCGCCTCCCCAATGCGTCCCTGGAGGGCTCCGTCCAGGTTTCGGACTTTCTCGAGAAGCGGCTGCTCGCCTTCCCCGAGGTGGCCACCGTGGTGAGCAAGACCGGGCGCGCGGAGGTTTCCGAGGACCCCATGGGTCCCGAACAGACCGATGTCGTCGTCATGCTGCACCCGCGGCGCGCCTGGTCGACAGGGCGGGACAAGCAAGAGTTGGTGGGCGCGATGCAGAAGGATCTCGCGGGCGTTCCCGGGCTTCGGTTTGCCTTCTCGCAGCCCATCGCGCTGCGGGTGAACGAGCTGGTGTCGGGCGTGAAGGGCGATGTGGCGGTCAAGGTGTTCGGTCCGGACCTCGAGACGCTGAAGGACTTGGCGGACCGGGCGGCCGTCGTGCTGCGGGGCATCGAGGGCGCGCAGGATGTGACGGTGGAGCAGGTCACGGGGATGAGCCAACTTGACGTGGTGCTTGATCGCAAGGCGCTCGCGCGGCATGGCCTGCGGGTGGCGGAGGTGAACGCGGCGATCGAGACGGCGCTGGCGGGGACCAAGGCCACGACGCTGATCGAGGGGGAGCGTCGTATCGACGTGGTGGTTCGGTTTCCCGAGGAGGCGCGGGCGGACCCGGACCGGATCCGGCGATTGCTTGTGACGGCGCCGGGGGGCGAGCGGGTCCCGCTCGATCGGGTGGCCGCGTTTCGCACGGTGGAGGCACCTGCTCAGGTGAGCCGGGAGAACGGGATGCGCCGTGTGGTGGTGGAGGCGAACGTACGGGGGCGGGATCTCGGAGGTTTCGTGCAGGACGCGCAGGAGCAGCTGGGACCGGTGTTCGATGCGCGCCCGCCGGGGTATTGGGTCGAGTATGGGGGTCAGTTCGAGAACCAGCAGCGGGCGATGCGACAGCTGTCGATCGTGGTGCCCGTCGCGCTCTTGCTGATCGTGGTGTTCCTGTACCTGGCGCTGGGCTCCGTGCGCGACGCGCTCTTGGTGCTGCTCAACTTGCCGTTCGCGCTGGTGGGGGGCGTGGTGGCGGTGGTGGCGTTCGGGATGCCGCTGTCGGTGTCGGCGGCCATTGCGTTCATCGTGTTGCTGGCGATTGCGGTGCAAAACGGGGTGGTGCTGGTGGCGTTCATCGGGCAGTTGCGGGCCCGAGGGGTGGCGGTGCGGGAGGCCGTGCGGCAGGGCTGTGACCTGCGCTTCCGGCCGCTGCTGATGACGGCGCTGACGAGCTTCATGGGTCACATCCCGATGCTGTACGCGACGGGGGCGGGGGCGGACATTCAGAAGCCGCTGGCGGTGGTGGTGAATGGGGGGATCGTGACGTCGACGCTGCTGACGTTGGTGGTGATGCCGGTGGTGTACTTGGTGGTGGCGGGGCGAGGGAGGCAGACGGGTGAAGCGCGTTTGTGAAGCGGGCAGGAGAGTGCTTGACCTCGCGGTGCGCGTCCCGCACTCTTTGTTCCAACGATTCTGAACCACGGGAGACGTCATGAGCTCAGCCATCAGGGCGCAGGTCGCTTGCGGAATCCTTGGGGCGCTGGTCGCAGCCACGGGCTGCGGCTCCGAGGACGACGCCGCTTCGAACGCGTCGGGCGCCGGCGGCGGCGGTGGCGTGGGGGGCGCGGGAGCCAGCGGCGAGGGCGGCTCGGGAGGCGGGCTCGGAGGCTCAGGAGGAGGGTTCGGAGGCACGGGGACCGGCGGAACCGGAACTCCCCAGCCGGAGTCCTGCGACGGGCTCGACAACGACGGCGATGGGACGGTTGACGAGGGGTGCTCTTGCACGGATGGGGAGACGCAGGATTGCTATCCTCACCCCTCTCCGGCGCCCACGGGGTGTCTGATGGGCAGCCAGACCTGTGCGGGCTCGGCATGGGGACCCTGCGCTGGTGTGCGGATGCCCGCGCCGGGCGAAACCACGTGCTGCACCGAAATCGGCGCGAACCCGACGTTTGAGGTCTACGAGGCATTTCTCGCGGCGTATCCGGCGTCGGCCATGCCCAAGACCTGGCAGGACGTCGCGGCCTTCAGCCCGCAAGCGGGCTCGTACAAGATGAAGTGGTCCGAGGTGAAGCCGGGTCATGAGTTCGTCGATGTGTCCGACAACGGCGGGTTGATAGAGGCCAATGTCGCGGCGGGTCGCGCGTACTCGCGGGAGCAAGCGGAAAAAGACATCCCCTTGGGCGGCGTGATCGTGGCCACCAAGGAGGATCCCGTGACGATCGTCAAGCTCACCGGGGAGCCGTTGTGCGACGGAGTCGGTTGGGGATGGGGATCGTTTCTCTACCAGATGCCGGACTTCTCCGTAGGGGAGATGGTCTATCTTTACATAGGATATTGCGCTGAAATTCCTCACGTCGATGGGGAGGTGTTCCAGTTCTCCGCAGAGCCCGTGGTGGTCTGTTCGGCCCCGATCGTGAAGTGAGCAGGGCCATGCCCGTTCGAGGACGTGGAAAGCGTCAGTCCCCGCCCTTCAACACTTCGATGGCACGACGGAGCACCGCGGCGTCCGCTCTGTCCTTGTCGCGCATCCCTTCTTTGGTGAGCAACAGCCCTTCGAGTGCCAGCACAGGGAGACGGACCCCGTCGACGAAGCGCTCCTCCACGAACCTTTCGAGCTCCGACCAGCCGTGACCGCAAGCGGAGGGCATGACATCCACCGTGAACTCGTCATTGACGCGAATGGCGTAGGGCCCCTCGCGCACGAAAAGGTCATCCTGGCCTTCCAACTCGCGGGTTGCTCCATCGGGAAGCCTTGCCAGCGCGGCAATCCATCGACGTGTGTTGGTTGGGGAAGGGTCGACGAGGATGTCGACGTGCTCCGAGAAGCGGACGAACCCGTGCGCCGCAATGCCGTATCCGCCGATCAAGGCCCAGAGGGTTCCCTCGGCGTCGAGCAAAACTGCGAGGTGCTTGACATCTTCCCACGTGGCGGGGCGCGTCGTGTCAGCCACGTCGCTCGTTCTCCACGATGGCCTGCACTGTCCAACGCAAGCGGTCCGCGGTCATTTCTTCGTGGGACCGATAGATGAAGATCCCCTTGGGGGCGCAGGTGCGGTACTGAGCCATTGCCGCTAACGCGGTGCGCGATTCCGGCGAGGGAGGTTCACCAAGAGCTGGCGTGCGGCGCCGGCCGACCACGCGCAGGAAGACCTCACCGGTGACGGGATCCTTCTCCATTTCGGCAGTAGCATAGCATGGCGCACGTGGTCAGCCCAGGTCCGCAGCTTTCGCTGATCCGAAACGAGGTCGGTAGGTGAGGATTACTCGTCGTCGACGTCGTCCAGACGGATGTCGAACGGTGCGTCCTCCGGCTCGGACGTCTCGAATCGGACCCCCATCCCGTGTTCGTCGCAGCGCACGACGCGCGCCAACGTCGGCACGACGCCGCCGTCGGTGAGCAAGCTCATGCTCACCTGCGATCCTTGCGGGGCGGGACACGCGGTGCGTACGAACGCACCCCCGGCGCTCATGTCATCGATGCTGGACACGACATGTGCGCGTCGGCCCACGATGTTCCAATCGACACGCAGTCCGGTTCGGATGCGCGACGCGAGTCGTAAGTGGACGGCGCTCATGCGGAGAACACAGCGCGCTCCGGCGAACGTGGCCAAGTTTCTCGGGACCGATTTCGGTCTGGTGTCGGCTGCAGACGAGGGCCTCCTTCGCCCCCGATCGCGGGTTCCACGAGATGATCCCGGCCATCCCACCCGGGATCCCGGGGATCATGGCTGCGGTCACGTGCACTGAACCGCGGGGAACAGGCAACCCGCCGTCGCGCCACAGAAGACTCCGAACAAGTCCTGGCACGGCACATGCGTTGGCGTATCTCGTCGGGCCTGCGCTCGAGCGAGACAGTCCGGAACCACGGCGCATTCTGAGCGCCCGAGGCGCGAACCATGAACGCGACAATCTCTACGGGTTCTCGTTGGCTGGCCTGGCTGGCCTTGGCGCCCCTGCTTGCGCTCGCGCCGGCATGCGGCAGTGACGAGGGCGACGCGCAGGAGTCGTTGCGGGCGGTGCAAGCGGAGTTGAACCAGGCCGAGCGAATGGCTCGGTACGCGCAAATCCGAGACGCCGCCTCGACACGGGGCATCGACCGCACAGCTTACCTGCTTGCCGGGATCGCCTACGCGGAGACGGGGCTGGCGCACTGCTGGTCGGAGGCGACCTGGGCATGCCAGGGCCCTGGCTCCGCCGATTGTGGCAACGGTCCCGTGATCGCAGGGGCTGGCGATGGCCCGTGCTCGGCGCAGCAGGGTGGCCTCGGCATGTTCCAGTTCGATGCCGGTACCTACTCTCAGACCCTCGATGCCTACGGCGCGCACGTTCTCACCGTGGCCGGCAACGTGAGCCAGGCCATCGACTACGTGGTCAACATGGTGAAGATATCGGCGTACACCACGAACGCGGAGACCGATGCGAAGGCGCTTCAGTGGCTCAACGACTTTGACATCCACAATGCCACGCTGCGCGATCAGTGGATCAAGACCGTGACTCACTACTACAACGGGTGCAAACCGGAGTACAGCTGCTGGAGCCAGCGCTACGGCCACTACAACGACAGTCTGCAATACGTGGTGGACGAGTCGGGGCTGCCGTTCTGGGTCTCGGACCAGCTTCCCCACGGGTGGATCGATTCCGCTGGATGCGCGGTGGTCTCCGGGTGGGCGCAGGATGCGGACGAGCCCTCGGCGGCGATTGACGTGCACCTGTACTTCGGGGGGCCAGCGGGTTCCGGCGCCGTGGGGGTGCCGACGAACGCGGGTATCCATCGTGATGACCTGTGTGATGCCATTGGTTCCTGTACGCACGGGTTCGCGGTCGCATCGCCCCTGTCGCTCTTCGACGGCCAGCCCCACGCCGTGCATGCGTACGGAATGGGCGTGAGCGGCGGAGGCCATGCGGAGCTGGCGGGCAGCCCCCTGAACCTGAATTGCGCTGCAACCCTTCCCACTGGCGTTCGGCGGCACGTGATCAACCCGGACAGCTTCGCGGCGTGGAGGCTCGACGGCTTCTTCGATCAGCTTCCTATCGCGGAGACCGAGGTGTCGAGCTTGCCGGCGGGGGAGGACTTGCCCGCCGTGCCGACGCTGGTGAAGGCGGACGACGGGTCGCCTGAGGTCTGGGTTGTGGATGGCGAGGTTCGGCGGCATGTGCCCGGTCCCGAAGTGATGACGGGGTGGCGGTTCGATTGGGAAGCGATCCAGTCGAAGCCGGCGGCAGAGGTGAACGCGCTCGAGGTCGGACCTCCCTGGAGGGTGCGACCTGTGCTTGTGTCAGGCGAGGGAGCGATCTGGCTGGTGGATGACCCCTTCCCCGAGCCGGAAGGCGACGGGTCGGTCTCTCCGGGCGAACAGGGTGGCGCCGGGGGCGGTTCGACAACACCAGAGACCTCGACGGGAGGCGCAAGCGCTGGG
This sequence comes from uncultured Polyangiaceae bacterium, assembly GCA_964488865.1. Lineage (GTDB taxonomy): Bacteria > Myxococcota_A > Polyangia > Polyangiales > Polyangiaceae > MWCO01. Next base: position 116,427 of record CAZAWR010000008.1, read on the forward strand.
ACCGGAGGCGCCGCGGGAGCGGGCGTCGACCCAGGCGAAAGCGAGACGTGGTGGGCAGGGAAGCAGGACCAAGACGCGGGATCGTGCTCGCTGGCCTCCACCTCCCGAGGTGCTGGCCGAGGAGCCTCGGTGTGGTTGCTGCTCGCAGCCGTGTGTTGCACGTGGGCCCTGCGTGGCAGTCGGCGGCGCGGGGGAAGGACGCTGGTCCTTTCCGCCCTAACGGGCGCTTTGCTGGTGGGATGTGGAGCCGCCGATCCCGCGGAGAACCTCGAGGACCCAGGCCCAACCGCGCAGGTCGTGTCCGCGCTGGACTACGATTGCACCGTGACCCAGGACATGGGCTACGACCAAGGCACCCCTTTTCCTATCGAGCTCGTGACCGTCGAGGGATTTCCGGTCGAGATCCACACGGCGGACGCCCTGCTCACGATGATGGCGGCCGCCGAAAAGGACGGCGTCGACATCAACATCAATGACGCGTTCCGGACCTACGCCGAGCAGGAGTACTACTACAACTGCTTCGTGACCTGCGGCTGCAACGGCTGCCACGTTGCTGCCGCCCCGGGGTACAGCAACCACCAGAGCGGCCATGCCATCGACTTCGACATGTCGGGCAGCGCCTATGCGTGGATCTTCGCAAACGCGCCCACCTATGGTTGGTCGAACGCGGAAGGCGCGTCCGTAGGGGAAGACTGGCACTGGACTTGGTGGGGCGGAGGGACCGTGCACGCGTACTGCGCTGATGCGGCGCCCCAAGGGTGGTTGGACTCGGCCGGGTGCGACGTGGTCTCCGGGTGGGCGCAGGATCCCGATGATCCCGCGGCGGCGATTGACGTGCATCTGTACTTCGGGGGGCCGGCGGGCTCCGGCGCGGTGGGCGTGCCGACGAACGCGGGTATTCATCGTGATGACTTGTGCGATGCCATTGGGTCCTGCACGCACGGGTTCGCGATCGCATCGCCTCTGTCCCTGTTTGATGGGCAGCCCCACGCGGTGCACGCGTACGGGATGGGCGTGGGAGGGGGAAACCATGCCGAGTTGGCGGGCAGTCCCACAAACCTGAATTGCGCTGCAACCCTTCCCACGGGGGTTCGGCGACACGTGATCAATCCGGACAGCTACGCGGCGTGGAGGCTCGACGGTTTCTTCGATCAGCTTCCCATCGCGGAGGCCGAAGCGTCGAAGCTGCCGGTGGGGGAGGACGTGCCCGCTGTGCCGACGTTGGTGAAGGCGGACGACGGGTCGCCTGAGGTCTGGGTGGTGGATGGAGAGTACCGGCGGCACGTGCCTGGTCCTGACGTGATGACGGGGTGGCGGTTCGATTGGGCAGCGCTCCAGACGAAGCCGGCGGCAGAGGTGAATGCGCTAGAGGTCGGACCTCCCTGGAGAGCGCGACCTGTGCTGCTGTCAGGCGAGGGGGCGATCTGGTTGGTCGATGACCCGTTCCGCCAGCCTGATGCTCCGGATGCTCCGGATGCTCCGGATGCTTCGGACGCTTCGGACGCTTCGGACGCTGGGGGGGGAGAGCCGGTGTTGCCGTCCGGGGAGGACGGGGGGCCCGACGCGACGGGAACCCCAGGCGTCGACATCGTGCCCGAGGAGGGATCGAGCTGGACCGAGACCCATGAGGGAGATGCAGGCTCCTGCGCAATGGCCTCCACGACCCATGTTGCTCGCGGAGCTTTCGGCTGGTTGCTGCTGGCAGCGGCCTGCTCCGTGTGGGTGGGTCGTCGACGCCTACTCGAGCGGGCGCCCCGTTGAACGACGGCGAGCCAGGCAACCACAGAGGGCGCAAAAGCGACAGAAATGGGAGGGCCCATCCCTCACCGGCAGGCGAACACGTCGTCGAAGTAGGCAGTCTGAGGGACCGGCAGCCACGCGCTCATGCCGTTCGGGCGCACGGACCCGTAGGTTTCGATGGCGAGAGGGCAGCGCAAGTAGGGAGGATTCACGGTCGTGATCATGGCGCAAGCCGCTGTTTGGAGCCCGTTTCCGGCCGCAACCCACGTGCCGCCCACGCCGGCCACCTCGAAGTAGATCTGGGAGAAGTCCTCGTTGGCGCGCGCAATGAGCTTGTACCATCGTTCGGTCTCGATGGCGCCGAGGTCGGTCGTGGTGCCGTTCTGGCGAACACGGGCGACCTTGTCCACGCTGTCTAGCTCGATTCCCCAGGCCACTTCGACGCCGTCCGGGAAGCCGAAGGCCGCCCCGACGTCGCCATTCGCGTTGAGCGCCGTGGGCGCGTCGACCCAGACCATCGTCTCCGCGCGCCGGAACGGCAGGCCCTGGAGATCGGTCGACACGCTGTCGAACGAAGCTCGGTAGGTGATGGACCCATCTCCGCCCGCGATCAGCCTCAACACGGAGGGGGCGCTCGGAAGCTCGTCGGGACCGGAGGTCACACGCTCGGCGGACGACCCACCTGGCGGCGTCCCGATGCTCGCGAGCTTCCCGGAATACGCGACGCCGACCGCGCCGTCGAACTCCTCGATGAGGCCGCAACACAACCCGTGGCTGGAGCACGCGCCCCCTGTTGCACTGCAGTTTCCCGGGTTGCCCAGTGGGCAGGGCAGCCCGCACACGGGGTCGAACCCACATTGCCTGCTCCCGCACTCCGGTACGCAATCGTCCGGGATCGGCTCGCACTGGTTCCCGGCGTTGCAGCGCTCCCCGGTGCCGCAGGTGTTCGGGCACTGCGCACCGCACCCGTCCGAGCCGCATTCCTTGCCTGTGCAGTCCGGGATGCACGCGCACACGTTCTGCTGTGTCCCCTCCACGCACTGGTAGATCGACCCGTACGCCTCACACCCGTCCGGACACTCACCACCGCATCCGTCGCCACCGCAGATCTTTCCGCCGCAATCCGGAACACACACGCACACCCCTTCCTGGCACGTCAAGCCCGTCCCGCACTGCCCGTAGTGGGTTCCGCAAATGCCATTGCAGCCGTCGGAACCGCAGTCCTTCCCGTCGCAGTTCGGGATGCACTTGCTGCCCTCGTCGATGTCGAGACAGCCTGTCCACAAGGACCTTTCCCACTCCTTCTTCTTCTTCATTCCCCAGAAGCTGGCCTGTGCGCTGGCGTGAACCCCGAGGTCGAGACACCCGTCGAGGTCCCAGTCGATGGTGCTGGCCGCGTTGCTGTGGGCGTTGACTTCCGCGCCCAGCTTCAGACGCGGGTTGGCCGTGAACCCCGCGTGGGCCTGGATCCCGACTCCCGCGTAGCTGCCGCCGAGCCCGAGCGCAAGAATCGGCTTCACACCCGCTTCCAGGGTCGCCGTGCCGTCCAGCGTCCAGAGCGGCGTCTGCTCCCACTCGCTCTCCAACGTGTGAATCGTGTCCGAATCCCACGTCCCGTTGCGCATGGAAAACCAAAAACCATAGCTCCGTCGATTGGAGTACACGCTCGAGAACGACCCGGTGGCGTCGACCGCCACACTCGCCGTGCCGTCCAGCCGGAAGTCGAGCTGCAAGGGAATGCCACACACGCTGAATCGCGCGAGCGTCTTCCAGTCGTCGTTCCCCGTCGGGTACAGCTTCTTGGTGAACGTGTCCGACCCCTCGAAGTCCAGCTCCCCGACCAACCCGAGGTTCAGGTAGTAGCCACCGTGAAACTTCGCGTAGAAGTACACCTCGTCCCAGTCCACATTCACCCGCACGTCGTAGCCACCGTCCAGGATCAGCGTGCTGTTCTCTGACGTCTTCAGGAGCACCGCCGTCGTGCCGTCACTCTTCTTCTTTTCGTAGAGCGTCTGGTTGGCGAGATCGAACGGCGTCCACGTGCCCTGGTCGGCTCCGCGGGTGTACATCGCCCCATCGACAACCGGCGGCCCTGAGCCCAGGGCCTCTGGGTCCTCACCGACCGGCAAGTACGCCGACACATCCGCCTTGGCGACGGCATCCGTCAACGCCGCCAACTCGACGTCGATCTCCACGCCGCCGCTTATCGGACGCGACGCCAGCACCTTGCGGAAGTAGAAGGGCGCCTGTTGGTAGCCGACGATCACCTTGCCTACGGGGAAGGTTGGGGCAGCGCCGGCGTAGCGGAGTGTGACGGTCTCGGTGCCGTCGTCGTGACCTACCGCCTCGATGCCCTGGTAGCCGTCGAGGTCTTCGGGGAAGGCGACGTCGGGCTTGAAGGACACGGTGCCGTAGGTGTTTTCGATGGTCTTGCCGACCGCGGGGCCGGTGGGACAACTGGCGGGCTGCTGTTCCTCGGAGGAGCTACAGCCGATGAGCAGCGCCGCAAGAACGGAAGCGTGGACGAAGGGGCGACGAGGCATGTGTTGTGCTCCCCGGCAAGTTTGCCTGTCTCAAGAGGTGAACGGACCTAGAGAGATTACCACGCATTCTGATTATGATTCAAATACGTGAACCAGTGATGTGGTCTGGGTCGATTCTCGGTTTGGGGACCACCGAGCCACCGCGTCGACCCAAGTCGGGGGCGTGAGGCGTCCCAGCAACCCAGGCCGCTGCGCGTCCGGACCCCGGATACGGTAATCCGCCCCATTTCATTTTCTTGTTATCGCGACGACGCTCTCTGGCATACCATTCGTGAATTCGTCGATCCGATAGGGTCGTTTCGAAAGGAGAGGGCGATGAGAGTCTTGGGTCTAGCGGCAATCTTATTGTGCGCAGTCGTGACAGTCGGGTGCGGGAGCGACAATGACGAGGGAGGAAGCGGAACGACCGGGGGAACCGACGGCTCGGCAGGTATCGGAGGAACGGGTGGGAGCTCCGGGGCCGGCGGCACCGGTGGCACCGCAACTGCGTCTTCCGCGACAACGTCGCCGACGAGGGCGGGGGCGGGATCGCCAGCCGGACGTCGATCGTGACGGTCGAGAATTCGCTGTTCGAGTCCAACGAGGCGCTCGCGGGCCCGCCCGCGACGCTGGGTGGCGGAATCTACGCGGACGGCGGGCGAGTCGAGGTCATGGAGGCCACGTTCCGCGGGAATCGAGCGACCAGCCAAGGAGGGGGCGCCATCCTGCTTCTTGGGGCGGAGGGGCTCGTCGTGGACAGCCTGTTCGAAGAAAACGAGGCCCAGTGGGGCGGAGCGATGGGGCTGCTGGACAGCGAAGCGACCCTCCGCGGGTCCGTACGACGTCGAGTACTCCATTTTTCAGGGAAATTCTTCGGACCTCGGAGGGGCGTTCGGAGTCGGCGACGCGGGTGGCTGGCTCCGTCTGTCGAACGTGGTGATGCTCGGCAACCGCGCCAGAGATGGCGCCGCGTTGGGCACAGGCCCGGGTCAGCTCGAGCTCGCTCACTGCACCATGGCTGGGAACGTCGCGGACGACGGGTGGACGATGAGCCAGACGTCCCCGGGGGTCGTCTCGCTTCTCACCTCGAGCAGCATCCTGTGGAATGACGGCGCGCTCGGCGAAATCGAGACCAACCGTTCGGAAGTCGCGAACGTTCACCACAGCCTGGTGCGCGGCGGCTTCGCCGGCGACGGCAACCTCGACGCTGACCCGCAATTCGTCGACCCGGACAGCGGTGACCTCCACCTCGGGACCGAATCGCCTTGCATCAACGCCGGCGATCCCGAGAGCGACGTCGACCACGACCTGGAGGGCAACCCTCGGACGGGCGCCCCCGACATGGGGGCCTACGAAGGAGGGTGAAACCTTCATCCGCGGCTTCGAGCCCCACGTGCTGGCATCGGAAACAAGCGGCCCCGGGGCCCTTCCTGGTGTCCGGACATGAACGCGGACACGTAGCGCGAAGGTCCCATCACAAACCGCGCGTGATTCCCTTGGGGATGGGCTCCCGCATGTGTCCGAAGCGTGGCCCCGCTTACGATGAATCCGCCCCAAAAATGCCGACGTAGAGCCAGGACATCGGATATGGTGAAGGTGGCGCAGCGCTTGCTATATGAAGCCCAGTCGGACTCATCACGAACTCAAGATTACGGGCCGCAAGCTCGCAAGAAGGGGATGTCATGATTAGACTGTTGAGCGTGTCATTGCTAGCGCTCGCTGTTGTCGGTTGCGGGGCAGGCGACGATCCCGATACGAACGGCGGAGGGGGCGCGGCAGGTAATCCCGCAGCGTCGGGCGGTTCGGGGTCATCGGCGAACGCAGCAGGTGCTGGCGCGACAGGCGGTTCCGCGGGAGCGGGGGGAACGACGGGCGAGACGGGTGGTTCGGGGGCCACGACTGGCACAGGGGGCGCCGCCGGTGGTGTGGGCGGGACGGGCGGGACGGGCGGGACGGGCGGGACGGGCGGGACGGGCGGGGAGGGGGGGGGGGGGGGGGAGGGGGGGGAGTGGGGGGTGCAGGGGGGGTGGGCGGAGTGGGCGGTGCGACGGGCGGGTCGGCGGGCCAGGCCGCACAAGGCCCTTCAATCAATGATGTCGCAGGAGCGATAACGCAGGGCGGCACGTTGGAGATCAATGGCTCAGGTTTCGGGACGAAGTCCACGGCGGCCCCCCTTCGCTATGACGACTTTGAGAAGGGGATCCTGGGCGAGCGTATTCCCAACAACCAGGACGGTGGCGGGTGGTCCACCAATTCGCCCAACTATCCGACCTACAGCGACGCGGTGGCACGCTACCCAGGTCGACAATCTGCACTCCAGAGCTTCGGCACCTACTATGGCCAGAGTCTGAGCCTCGATAACCGAGAGAATTCCGGCACCACGATTCCGCCAGGAACCAAGGAAATGTATGTGACGGGTTGGTTCTGGATGGAAACCGGGGGCGCCCCCTCTCGCAACGTGAAGATCATCAACATGGGCACGGGCGCGGGGTGGCAGACGAGGATCGACGTCTACCCCAGCACGAGCTCGGGACACTTGTATGCCCATGGCAGCACGACCTGCGAAGATTCATCGACGTATATTCACGATTGGAGTGCGAAGCCCAACAATGTGATGCTGCCGGACAAGAAGTGGCACCGGATCGAGACCTACTTGAGAATCGGAGCGAATGGCTACAGGGATGTATGGGTTGACGGCGTAAAAATTGCGGAGATCAGCGGCGGTTTTACGGGCGAGTCTTGCGACATCGGTTACCTGCTCATCGGCCACTACTTTGCCACGGACACCGGAACACCGAAGCCCTGGGCAAAACGATATTGGGACGAACTGTATGTCGACACGACAATGGCGCGGGTTGAGATCGGCGACGCGCCAATTTGGGAGGACTGCAAGCACAAAGAAGTTCAGATTCCTTCCGCATGGTCTGACACTTCAATCATGCTAACGGCGAATCTAGGCTCCTTCCAGCCAGGTTCTCCGGTCTATGTGTACGTCGTCGATGCCGACGGGAACGTCAATCATGACGGCTTCTCTCCTTGACGAATTGCTTGTGACAGCGGCCGCCAAACCGCGCGGATCTCGAAAGACGATGCAGGTTCCTTCGCTGCCCACTGCAGGCCACCAAAAAACCTGTGCGGCGAAAGTTTCATGCATACCGGCACAGCCATTGCTTATAGTCATCTCCAGGGACGTTGTCGGAAGCAGAAGTTCTTCACCATCAGGGGACCGCAATGCATACAGTTCTCGCATCTCTGGTGTTCCTCAGCTGTGTTGGCGGGTTTGTGACCGGGTGCAGCGATGACTCGGACAATTCAGCTGGCGGAGGCGCAGGAAGCGGTGGATCCGGATCATCGGGCTCAGGTGGTTCGGGCGGTTCGGGTCTTGGGGGACAGGCCGGGTCGGGACCTGGCGGTTCGGGCGGTTCGGGCGGTTCGGGCGGTTCGGGCGGCGCGGGCGGCTCGGGCGGCGCGGGCGGCGCGGGCGGCTCGGGCGACGCAGGCGACGCAGGCGACGCGGGCGACGATGTGGTGGCCTCGGATTGTCCCGCTGGCAATGGCACCTTTGCCGTGCAACGTGTAGACGGCACGTCCAGCGAAGGAGCAAGCCTCGTCGTCTGTGGCGACCTCTTTGGGGCGGTCGGCCCCGACATCGTGCTCTTTGCTGACATGGAGAACGGCCAACCGGGAGAGCTGGTCACTGGAACACCTCCCATCATCGGCGAATGGCTCGGCGGAGGCACGCTCTTCGCCAATGATGCTTCGCGATCGGGGACGATGTCCATGTTGGTCGCCGACACAAACATCAATGACGGCAAGGGGCTCGGTATCAAGTTTGGTGTACCGGACGCCAGCGGAGCATTCGGCTTGAAAGAGTTCGACGAGTTCTTCATGAGCTGGGCGCTGCGTGACCTCGGTGACTTTCCCGGGAACAACTCGAGCCCCACCAGCTTCTCGTCGGATTCGAGCGCGAAAGACATCTGGATGATGTTCGGCGATCGCGGCGACAACTACGACTATTCGTGCAGTACAGGCGAGTGCAACGGCAATGACATCGTGCTCGCGACCCACACAGGCCAGGGGTCGTTCAAGAACGACGGCAATAACACGGGGACGAGCTGGTGGCTTGGATCCTTCTGGAGGTTTCAAACGTGGAATGCCATGTCGGCCTACATGAAAATTGATCCCAATGACCCCTATGGTTCCTCGACCGGAGTGTTCGAGCACGTCTCCGCGGCCAGCGCTTATCGTCGAGACGAATACAACAGCAACCTGCTCAAGCAACTGGACGGGCTCGATCCGGTATGGGACAGGTTCAAGTTCGGCGCTTGGTATCGAACTGCTGGCGATGTCCGTCGTGTCATGGATGATGTGTACTTGGCCATTGGCCCCGGCGCAGCCGCCCGTGTGGAGATCGCCAACGCTCCCCAGATCGAGAGCGCAACCAAGATCGCCGTATCGACCGTGGACAACTGGTCCAACGGACGCATCGAGATGACGGTCCGTCTTGGTGACCTCGATCCCTCGGCCGACAGCCTGTACGTCTTCGTTGTCGACGCGAACAACGAGCGCTCCACGGGATTCCCAATCAACCCGTGAAGCCCGTCCGACACTCGAGCCACCATCGCTGCAACGGCAGCGGGCTGGGGAAGGCCGATCGTCCGTGGTTCCCGCGGCCCGCCGTTGCCGCTTCCGCTTCCGCGAGGGGCAGCATCTCATCGGCTTCCGCGTGCTGTTGCTCCCAACGCGAGCGCGAGCACTCGTGGAAGGTGCACGAACAGGAATCTGCAAGCATCCGCGGTGCTTGCGAAGCAAGCGTGTCCTGGCACGTCCCGTGCTCCACCACGGGGGTGCAAACGGACGTAGCCCGGGGCGCGATCGGCATGAACAAGACCTTGATACGAGAATGCCGCAACGGAAAGAAGCAAAGCCAGAGTGCTCGCCCAGTGGGATTCGTGCAGACTTGGGTCCGGCAGTTGCGTGACCGATCGGTCGGCGATTCTGGTATTGTTTTCATGCCGACCATGACCAAGTATGACGACCCGAAGACAGTCTCCGCGGCGGACGAGCCGGTGTTTCGCGTGCGTCGGAAGCGACCAGGGCTGGTTGGGGTGTACTCGGAGAAGGGGGTGCTCGTTCGCGCCACGGCGATTCGCCGCGCGTGCAGCATTGGGCGACGCAACGACTGTGACATCGCGGTCGACGAGCCGCGCGTGTCGCGCCTCCACGCGACGGTACAGGTGAGCGGCGGCGGGCTCACGCTCACGGATGAGCGCAGCCACAACGGCACGCATGTCGACGGAATACGCGTGACGGGCACGGTGCCGCTCGCGGCGGGCTCCGTGATTCGAATTGGGGGAGCGTTGCTGGTGGTTGTCGAGGATGTGGACGAGTGGAGCGAGGAGGAGGTCGGGACCCATCCGATCTGGCTGGGTGCCGCACGAACGGCGAGGCTTCGGGCGAAGCTCGAGGAGCTTGCGCCCGGCCGGTTGCCGGTGCTCATCCAGGGGGAGACGGGCACCGGCAAGGAGCTCGCCGCCCGGCTCATCCACACGAGCAGCGGGCGTTCCGGCCAGTTGGTGGCGGTGAACTGCGCGGCCTTGCCGGCGGATCTCGTCGAGTCGGAGCTTTTCGGTCACGTCCGCGGCGCCTTTTCCGGCTCTCAGACCTCGCGGCCCGGGCTGTTTCGTTCCGCACATCGCGGCACGTTGCTGCTCGACGAGATCGGCGATCTGCCGATATCTGCCCAGGCCAAACTCTTGCGCGTGCTGGAAGAGTCGTCGGTGCGGCCCGTCGGCCAGGATGAGCAAGTACCCGTGGACGTTCGGCTGCTGTCGGCCACCAACCGTCCGCTCGAGATGATGGTCGATCAAGGGCGTTTCCGACAGGACCTCTTCCATCGGATTGGCACGACGAACGTGCTTATTCCGCCGCTGCGCGAGCGCAGCGAAGACATCCCAGCCATCGCCCTTGGATACCTGCGCGAGTCCGGTCTGACCATTTCGATCGCCGCCATGGAGCGGCTCATGCTTGCGCCCTGGCCCGGCAACGTGCGCCAGTTGGCGAACACCATCCGCGCCGCAGCTCTGGAAGCAACGCGCGCCGGCAAAGAGACGATCCGCAGCAGCGATCTCGCGATCGACATCCCGACGACCAACCGGGCGCCGAACGCCGAGGCGGACGCGGACAGAGTTCGCATCTGCACGGCTCTCGAGCTTCGCGAAGGCAACGTGGCGCAGGTCGCGAGGGACTTGGACATGCGGCGAGGGGGCTTGTACGAAGCCTTCGAACGATTGGGAATCGATCCGGCGGCGTATCGACGCAAGTGAGGCTGGCGGCACCCGCTGCGAGCAATTCGGGAGCTGCCCCCCATGTGGCGGCGCTCACCTTGCAGGAGAGAGAATCGATGTCAGGGAAAGAACTGTTGGCGATCACCACGCTCGGTGCGCTGCTCGCGCTCGCTTGTGGCAGCGCTGATGGCGGCTCGATCTCTCCCGGGGACGACGCAGGCGTGAACGACCCCGAGGGGGGCGCAGACGCTGCTCTTCCCGACGGAGCTTTGCCTGACGGTGCTCTGCCAGATGCACCGCACTGGGAGTCCGTCACGTTCGACGACAGTCTCGCGCCCATATCGCTCGTGGTGCGGGATCCTGTCAACGTGACGAGGCGTTTGGCGCCCGTGTCCGGCGGTATCCCCCTGGCTCGCGGAGCGCTCCCACCATCGAGCGTGAACAAGCTGGCGCTCGCGGACGCCAGCGGACGCCGGGTCACGACTTTTCAGGCACCGAAGGTCCTGAGCACCTGGTCGGACGGCAGCGTGAAGTGGCTGCTACTCGACTTTCAGACCTCGCTGGCCGCAGGCGCGACCGCGACGTTCAAGCTGGGTTTGGCGAGTGTCAAGGACGCAGACGACGCCCGCATCGTCATTGTCGAGAACGCGAATGAATACGTCGTTGACACCGGAACGATCCGCGCACGATTGAACAAAAATGCGTTCTCACTCTTCGAGCAGGTGTGGGTCGACGCCAATGGCGACCGCGACTACGCCGATGGGGAGTTGGTGGTGGACGGTCCTGGAGAGATGTTCATCGACCTCGACGACGCGCCGCCCGGTGATTCGGACTCGGGAGCCTACGAATACCCGAACAGTGAGTATCTCGGCATGGAGGGAGGCAACTGGCTCCGAACCTCTACGTCGAATTCGAGCCGTCGCTATCTGGCGTCGGAAGGCGACTACGCGATCTCGATCCACAGCGAAGGTAAGAGTCATGTGGTCTTCAAGTTGGAGGGATGGCATCGAGCGGAGGGGCAAGCGCGTCAGTTCGGCAAGTACACGCTCTACCTGCACTTCTTTGTAGGACAAAGCTTCGTGCGCGCGTCACACACCTGGATCATGACGGGAGATCCGAACAAGAACTTCATTCGGCGCATGGCGCTGGAGCTGCCGGTGGAGGCGGCGTCGCACGGCGGCGAGCTGCAGTACGCTTTCGGTGGCCCGTTTGAAGCCGACGGCGAGCCCGTCACGTTCGATCCCGAGGATCCGCCTTACGTACCAATTCTGCCCGGGCCTAGCGAGGTGCTGGGGGGCCAGGTGGACGCCAGTGGGCAGGTGTCCCTGGTCTCGATTGGCCCTGACAAGTACTACCACAACGTGCCGCTCGGACAGGCTCCTGCCGTCGAATATTCGCTGATCGAGAACGGAAGCACCATCGCTTCGGGGTTGCGCCCCTCTGGGTGGGGTCGCGTGCACGGCGATGCGGTGGGCATGACGGTTGGGATTCGCGACTTCTGGCGTGAGCACCCCAAGGAGGTGCAGTTCCTTGACGGCCGTCTCGGCGCATACCTCTGGCCCGATCACGGTGGCAAGACGCTGGACCTGCGCAGGCGCTATGAGGAATTACGCGGGACGGTCGACGAGGGGTGGGGCACGGCGGCGCGCAGAGAGTTCGTGGAGCCGGGATCGGCCGTGGGGGTCGCGAAGACCACGGAGGTGCTCTTCTCGTTCCATGACGCAGCGCGGACAACCATGGTGACCGACGACGAGTTCAGGTCGTTTCAGGATCCATTGATGCCCTTTGCGTCCGGTGAATACAACGTGGGCACGGGGGTCTTCGGACCGCTGGTGGCCTACGATCCGATCGAACACGAGAAGGTGGAGCGCTACATGGACTTGATGGCGGCGCGCATCGTGCGCTCCCGGCAGGAGTACGGCTGGCACGGGATGATGGATGTGGGTGACTACTTGCCGGAGTTCGAGAAGCAGAACTGGGAGCTGGATATCCCCTGGAACCCCGACCTGTATTCGAACTGGGGTTACGCTGGATGGATGCAGGAGAACTACCGGTTTGGTCAGTTCGCCTTTGTCCAGTACTTTCGGAGCGGGCGCTACGCCTACTTCCGATCCGCGGACGAGTGGTTGCGCCACGCCCGCGACGTCGATTGCGTCTACTGGGACACGCCGGATGACGGGTCGCGTCCTTCGGACAACAAGGGGTCTTCGAGGCTTGGGGGGGGCCACCGCCACGACCAGCAACACTGGGGGGCGTACATGGCGGGCTATGGAATCCCCACGATCGCAGTCGTTCACCACTACTACATGACGGGCGATCCGCGGGACCTGGACGCGATGCGCGACAACGTCGCATGGATTCTCGATGCGGGCAGCTGGATCGAGAACTACAGCGAATACGCAGTCCTCTACATGGCAGAAGCGATCGGCGACGCTGACGCGATGAGTCGCGCTTGGGCGCGCGAAGAGAAGGCCCAGTCTGCGTTCGGCCGCGCGACCTATGACAGCGGGATGGGCCTGATGATGCATGACATTCACACCGGCGGGGCGCCGGAGGTGCGAGAGAGACTCCGAGCTTGGGCCGCCCTGGATGAGTCGTCGGCCGCCTTCTTGCGGGCGTATCTCGAATCCAAGGAGCCTACCGGACAGCACGCGGCGAGGATCGCGTCGGACTTCGACGCTGCTTTTCCGGCCGACCCAGTCAAGGCGTCGCGCTATGCCTGGGCGAGCCGCGTTCCAACCGACTTTCGCGACGCGTTCAGCGCGGACGTCCTCCCTGGTAGTCCATGGGCGTGGCCGATCCGTATGATGGAAAGCATGCAGTTCGACGGGCCGGGGGGCATGGGCAACGACCTGGGTCGCCACGCGGACCAGATGTCCCTTCTGTGGCTGATGCCGCACCAGGGTGCTGGACTGTGACCCCGCCAAGCAGGAAGGAGTCACGTCTCAGTCATACCGAAAGAACGACGGCCCCACCGAATTGGCCGGCGTCGTCTTCGCTTCCGTCGTACGGGGAGGTGGTCGTCGGGGGGGCGTCACGGACGCGGAAAGCGTGACTCTCAGGCGCTGGTCTACGTCGGGCACGACCTGTTCGGTGGTGGGCAGATAGCCAGTCTTGCGAAGCCGGATGGTGACAGGTTCCTCGCCCCTCGCCAGCGCGATGGACATGGGCGCTTCGCCTCGATGTGTGCCGTCGAGCAGAACCTCGGCGCCCGCTGGGGTAGAGGTGATATGGACCGTGACGCTCGCGGGTGGTGCCGGGGTTGCGGACGCAACAGCGACCTCGGGTTCAACGGCCGGTTGCGTTTCGTCGGCTGCACTGTGGGCGCGAGGAACAAGCCACCAAGCAGCGGCAATGGAAGCGACCGTCAGCAGCGCTGCCGCGAACAGCCAGCGGGCAGGAGATCGGGAGGGTTGGGTCGCCGGCTCGGGCTCGGTTGCGGTCGGCAAATCGCCCAGATCGGTCTGCGTCTCGAACTCCAGCGCGACGTCCACCTCCGCTGCAGGAACGTGCGAGAGGAACGAGCCGGCGCGGACGCGCCTGAGCATCTCTGCTTTTTCGTCGATCCGGTCTGCGAATACCCTGTGCATCAACCGCGAGACTTGCTCGTCGGGCGTATGCGATATTCCCAGTTGCTGGGCGGCGTGCATCAAGTCTCGACGCATGTCTGCAGCCGTGGCGTAGCGGTTCTCGGGAAGACGGGAGAGCGCCTTGAGACAGATTCTTTCGAGCTCAGGCGGGTAGTCTTGGACTGCCGCGGAGGGCGGTCTGACGTTCTCTTCGCAGATGGCCTTGAAGGTCAGCAGGCTGTTTGCGCGCCGAAAGGGGCGCCGAAAGGTGGACAGCTCGTAGAGCACGGACCCGAGAGAGAAGATGTCCGAGCGACGATCGAGCGACCTGCCCGAGCACTGCTCTGGAGACATGTACTCGTACTTACCCTTCAGTTGACCGGCCTCCGTTTTCGTGATCCGATCCGCCGCTGTCGCGATGCCAAAGTCGAGCACCTTCACTTCGCCATCGTAGGTTACAAAAATGTTCTGCGGCGAGATGTCCCGGTGCACGAGATTCTGCTTGTTGCCCTGAGCATCGGTCGACTCGTGGGCAGCGTGCAAACCCGCGCAGGCCTCGGCGACCAGGTAGCAGCACACGGCCGGATCGAGGCGATGCTTGAGCCTGCCCATCCTGCGAATCAGGCTGCTCGCGCCCTCGCCTTCGAGATACTCCATCACCAAGAAGAGCTCTCCGTCCTGGCGTCCCAGCTCGTGCACATGCACTACGTTTTGGTGTCGGATCCCGGCGATGATTCGGGCCTCGTCGAGGAACATGTCCACGAAGCGATCGAGCCGTGCCAGGTGAGGGAGGATCTGTTTGACCACGACGACACGTTCGAACCCGCTCGGGCCGATGATCCGGGCGAGCTGGATTTCGGCCATGCCGCCAGAGGCGAGATGCCCTACGATTTCGTAGCGTCCCACCCGCTGTCGTGGCGTTGTCGAATCGCTCATCTCAAACCACCCAATAGGCTAGCGGATGTGGTGTTCGCTCACAAGGGCGGCGGGCGATCGATCGGCTGGCGACGCCGCGATCCGACGCGACCGACGGGCGCGATAGCCAAGCCTTGGATCTTCTTTCGAATCGGAGGCGCCATCTCGTCGCGTGTCTCCGGTTCTGGGCGACGGCTAACCCGTCGACGGGCGCCCCGCAATTCGTTATCCTTTTGGTACGGAACGGTCCCGTCTTGAAGATGTCGTTAACACCGGGCCAACCAAGGCCAACCATGCGCAAACTGCGACGGATGCTTGTGCCGCTGCTGGCTGCCGGCGCATGGGTCGCCACCGTGCAGTCCGCTTCCGCGGCAGACCCAGTGGCAACGCGCGAAGCCGACCCCGAACGGCGCGCCGTCGAGCTGTTTCGCGAAAGCGTCGAGCACTACCGCGCGGGACGGTTTCAACGGGCCGTCGATCTTCTCACGGAAGCCCGCACGCTGAAGCGAGAACCCGTGCTCCTTTACAATCTCGCGCGGGCCTACGAGGGGATTGGCAGGCTCACGGAAGCGGTCGAGGCATACGAACAGTACTTGCAAGAAGCACCGAGCGCACAGGACCGCGGCGCGATCATCAAGCGAATCGAGACGCTGCAGAAACAACTCGACGAGCGCGCTCGACTCGAAAGAGACAAGCGCCGGGCCGAGCTCGAACGGCGACGACTCCAGGGGCAGCGCGCCACGAAGCCGAAAGAAATGAGCGCCGCACCTTGGATCGTGGCTTCTGCCGGAGGTGCGGTGCTCGCCAATGCCGCGGTCTTCGGCCTGCTGTCTCGCAGCAATCAGAGTGATGCGCAACGGGAAGCCGTGGCGGTGGACGCTCAGGACGCTCTCGACGAGGCGCAGACGTATGCGACGGTGGCGAACGCGTCCTGGGCAACGGGCGGCGCCCTGGCGATCAGCGGTCTCGTCTGGGGTTACTTCGATTGGAAAGCCGTTCACGCGCCGGTCCTCCCCGATCAGAGCGCGCGTCCTCACGTGCACGTCGCCGCAGACAAGGTCATGGTCTCGGTCAGCTTCTGAAGCACCGCCTTCGGCAGACCGCGCGGCCGAGGTACCCGGGGGCGCTACCAGCGGATGCGAACCTCGTCGAAGCTCGTGTAGGCGCCGTCCGACCACTTCCCGCCAATGTTAAACTCCCACAAAGCGAACTGGAGCACCTCGTGCGGCATGCTCTCTTCACCGTCGAGGAACGCGCGAAGGGGAATCTGGTAGACGTGGTATTCGCCGTCGGAGCGAAGCGTCCATGCGGGATAGAGGTAAATTTCTTTGTCCGTGGTCGAGAAAATCAAACGGACTTGCGACCAGTAGGAGATCTCGGGGCCCTCGGTGGCGAGCGCGAATTCGATGAACGCGGTGGTGCTGAAGGCGCCCAGGCTGATGTTGAACGGCCCGCGTTCCACCCCTTGTCGCCCGGGGTTCTCGAAGCACGCAGGCGCGCCCGACGCACAAGTTCGCAAGTAGTCGTAGTGGTACGTGCCCGCGTAGGGAAATCGATCGCTCAGCTCCACGCCCGGCGGCACGGACCAGCCGACGTCGTCCTCCGAGAAGATGACGGCGGAGGAGTTGGGTGGGTCTGTCGTTCGCCCTCCGGCCACGTTCGACGAGGAGCGCCTCCCTGCGGTGTCGATCGCGACGAGCTGACCGAAGTATTGCTTGCTCGGCAGATGGCCGTCCGTCAGGGTGACCACGACAGGGTCCTCGCCGTCGACAGCCGGAATCAAGAATCGGCCCAGCTCTGCGTTCTGGTCCGCCGTCCAGATCACCGCCGATCCAGTTCGCGAGACCACGTCGGCCTCGGTCTCGCCGGTGACCAGCTCGTAGCCCAGCAGCCCGTCCGGCAACCCCTCTGCGTCCCATTGCCAACGGATCCAGTTCGGCGTGGTCCATCCGACGTGAAGGTTGCTGACCGTGATCGACGGTGGGCCCGGCTCGGTGGGGGACGCGCCAGGGGCACACCGATCCTGCTGCGGATCACAGTGCCAACCCGAAGGACACGGACAGCGTTTCCCTGCGAAGTCGACTTCGCCAACCATACAGGCTGACGTGAGGGACACGAAAGCTGCAAGCATAGAAGTGAGAAGCAGCAGCTTTTTGTGCTCTGAAGGGGTCGAAAGCGGGGACTGGTGGGGGGCCATCTCTTCGGTAAGCATGGTAGCACGAGTGGATGCGGGTGGCAGGGTCGCCGCGGCATCGGACCCTTCGAGTTGACGTTGGTCGACGGCCATCGTTCAGGAGTGTTTTGCGCAGCGTGCGGAAGTGCTGGCCAGTAGGAAAACCGAACGCCTTTCGCAAGTCGAGACAAGCCTGGGCGCGTACCGAAGGCCAAGCGCGACCACAGTGACGACGGAACCAGCAAGAATTGGTTTGTATCCTCCATCGGGCGTCGACCAGGTCGTTGCAGACGAAGCAAACCCGCTGCCCGTGTTCTGGTAGACGAGCCAGTGTCTGCTGTCTTCGCTTCCGAACTGTTCGCTGGATTCGGCGGTCACGACCAAGTCGGGTTTGCCGTCGCCGGTCAAGTCCATCGTGGTGTAGTACTGATAGCCCGGGGCGTAGTCCCCACCAGAACAACCACGTAGCCGCGATCCTTGTAGCCTCCATCGGGCGTTGACCAGGTCTTGGCAGACGAAGCAAACCCGCTGCCCGTGTTCTCGTGAACGAGCCAGTGCCTGCCGCCTTCGCTTCCGAACTGTTCACTGGATTACGTTTGGTAGGCCCACCGAACCAAAACCACGCGTGCGTGTGCGGAAAGACGCCGAAGCGGAAGCCAATTCTTGACGCACTCCGTTCGCGAAGATATCAGCGGAATCGGCCCAATGCCCCTTGAGCACAGGAATTCGCTGCAGGGAGATCGAAATGCGGAAGTTCACCACGTGTCGCAAGCTGTCGCTACTGACCCTCGGATTCGCACTCGCTGGAGCGCCATGGATGTCCGGATGCGCAGCCATGATCTCGATTGGAAACCCGGCCGCGGCGGTCCGAGTCGCGGAGGGAGCGGGGCTCGGCGTCGTGGTGCGCCGGGCAGAGGCCGCGGTGGAAACAGCGACGGAAGTCGACCGTCTGCTCATCATCACCCCCGTGGGCGGTGCTGCCAATTGGCCGGACAGGCTCAAGATCACCAAGCCCAAGGCCCAGGAACTGCTCGCGGTCGCTTCCAAGACCGGTCTTTACTCGGGACAAGAAGCCGACGTGATGGAAGTCGAGGTTTGGGCGCGGCTCTTGCCCGAACTCAAGGCCGACGAGGGCAAGCACCCGAGCTTGCTCGCCCAGGTCAGTCCCGCGCTCGCCGACGACTACGCGGACATCATCGCGAAGTACAAGGCGTATGTCGCGGAGAGAGAGAAGGCCACCGCGGCGGAGGTGAAGCTGGAGCAAGAAGAGAAGGCTCTGAGCGAGCAGAACAAGGAGCTCAGCGAAGCTGACAAGACCAGCCGCGAGGCCGAGATCGAAAAGCTCGACAAGGCAGCCGACGATGCAGAAACGATCTTCGACGACGCGAAGAAGGCGTTCGTGGACAAGGCCAAAGCCGCGGCTGCGCAGGTCGACCCCGCCGTGCGCAACGAGACGGGACCGATTCTCACCTTTCTGCGTGAGGCGGTTTCTGATGCAGACAAGGCCAACGGTGCGGCGATGGCCGGCTACCCGATCGCGGCGACAGGGTTGATCGGCGATACGCAAACCCAGACCTCCCTTTTCCTCGCCGATGTGATCGAGGAAGAATCCGGCAAGCGGCCCACGATGAAAGGTGTTCAACCGTCGGTCGAGTTCGATGGGTTCACCCCCACGATCGGTATCAACGGTCTCACCCGTGAGCACCTCGGCAAGCTCAGCGTCGGCGACGTCACATCCAAGACGATCGGTCGCACCACCGACTGGGTTGGCAAGGCCACCACCCTCATGGTCTGGGCCCCGTCGACATCGACCGCGCTGTCCTATCAAGCCGACGTGCTCGAAGCGATCCTCGATGCCTACGAAGAAGCGGGCTGGACCCGTCCCGAAGAGATCGACGTGGATCCGTTGGAAGTCGAGGCGCCTGAAGAATAGAGCAGGTTCAAGCCGCATCCTCGACCTCGAGCACCAGCGGTACTCCGGGGTCGAGGGTTCGCTCGAGCTCGAGGGTCCCGCGCCTTGACGCGCGCACGAGTGCGCCGCGATACTCCTTTGCTCAGGAGGTGCGCAGTGATCAGCTTCGGACGCATGACCCCAGCCTTCGGCCTCGTCCCCGCGCTCGTATGCTTCGCGTCGATTGCCTCGGCGCAGATCAAGCCGCAGTACGAGGAGATCGGCCCCATCGACGTGCAGACGCGCTACCAACGCCCGGCGGTTGCTGCGTATTTCCGCGTCTCCGCCGGCGAGAGCTTCCAGGTGCTCGCCACGCACGAGGACGCGGCGGCCTCGGGATACGAAGTGTATGACACGAAGCGCCCCCTCGTCGTGCTCCGCGTGTACGACCCCGACGAGCACCTCATCGCCCATCGCGTCGTCGACACGGCCGTGGACCCCTCCATGTATCCATCGCTTGCCGCCGACGACCTGGCGTCGGGCATCCTCGCGGACCTCGAGCTGCAGGCTTCGACCGACGGGGTCTACGTCGTGCGGATGAGCGCTGGGTACGAGCAGTCGAAGTTGCACATCGGCGTGATCCCCGGCACGGCGCACGCGGTGTCTTACGGCAACGGGATCTGGCAGGAGTGGCGTGCGACCCCAGGACCGTTGTGGCTCTGGGTCCCCGCTGCCTCCGACGGCGACATCGAGGTGGAGATCAGGCACGACAAGGGATCCTTCACGGTCTGGGGCAGCGCCGATGCGTGGAGCGAGACGGTGACCACGGGCACGTTGTCCCGCACTGTTGCTTCCGGCTCGGGGGGTGAGCTGTGGCGGATCGACGGGCTCTCACTGGACTGGCGCTTTCGCGCGGGTGGCGACGTCCCGATTCTGCTGGCGACGTCGGCGGCGCTGGCGCAGGAGCTCGATGCCGGTCTCGTGACGATCGACTCCGGCGCGATGGCCGGCGAGCGCGTCGCGCATCGGTTCCAGAAGCGCATCGCGGAGGACATCGTTCCAGCTTTGGTGGACGGGATCGGCGATCCTGCTTCGCTGCGTGCGCTCGCGGAGACAGCGATCTCATCGCCGGGTTGCACAGATGCGGCCGACATCGTCGTTGCCGAGCGAGCCGTGGAGCTCGTGAGCAACGAGATCCCGACCGCCGTGTGGGGCCTCGACCATTGGCGGTTCGGAGTCGAGGCCACCGCGCACCCGTGGGCCGACGTGGAGCACCATCAAACGATCGCCGGCGTGCTCGCGTGGCTGTTCGACGAGTCGCACCCCTGCAACCCATGGGGGCCGTCGGCAGTCGATTCGGGCGATGGGGATTCCGCGTTGATCTACCGCGCGGCGCTCGCGGCGCTCGTCGACATGATGGACATCACCGAAGACGAGCGGATCGCGACGAGTGGAGACGATTGGTCGACGTATCCGGGATCGGGTGCGTTCCCGGTGGGCGACCGCACGTGGACGTATGCGATGCTAGCTCCGCGGTTGGCGCGTGCCCTGCCCCCGCCGCTCGCGAACGACGTCCTCTCCTCCTACTCGGAGGGAATGAGGCGCATCGTTCTGGACAGGCGGTATTGCGAGCCTTTCGTGTCGGCGCGCAACCAATCGTCGTTCTACGTGTCTGCGCTCGGAGCTCTCGCGCTCGACCGGGCCGAGCCGAGCTACGAGATCGCCGCACGGGCCTACGCGGACCGCTACGCGCATTCGGCCGATCCGGCGGGGTGGTTCCCCGAGTCGCTGGGGCCGGACGCCACGTACAACGGCATGACGCACCACGAGCTGGGGCTCTACTACCTCGAGACGGCGTGGACGCCGGGCTGCAGCGACGCGAACGTGCGGGAGGCGATACGCGAGTCCTACCGCTTCTTTAATCACACCGTGGCGCCCGAGCCGAACGGCACGATGCTGGGCGGGTTCAACTTCAGCCACCGCACGAACTGGTGGTTCGCGGACGAGCAGTACGGCGGTGCGAAGAAGTTCGCGCGTGACATTCCCGAGGTCGCGATCTGGACTCCCCCGCAGGCGCCCCCGGACCCGTCCGAGGTCCAGGCGGATCTCGACTACGCAATAGGGCAATTCGACAATCGGGTCGCGAACACCCCGACGAGCGTGACCACGCTGCTCCATCGGTTTCAGGGTTTCATGGCGGCGGACACGTACGACCTTCCGGCCGCCCACGGGGACCTGACCTGGCCTGCCGAGAGCTCGGACACGAACGAGCTCTTCGACGACGAGCTCTACGCATTGAGGCGCAAGAGCTACTACGCCGTGGTGTACGTGGGGAATCCCGCACCCGGTCCGTTTTATACCGACCAGAGAATTGCCCAGATCTTGCCGGCCGCGCCGCCGGCCGGGGACTGTCCAGCCCTGTACACTGCCCATTACGAGGATACCGGTCTTCCGCAGCCTTCCGGTCACGCTCACCCGTGTCCGGGCGACGAACGTGAGTACTTCGTGTCTCATCCCTTCGTTGGCGGAGGGCTGTCGCTGTTCTGGACGCCCGCCTTCGGAGCTGCCCTGCTCGCGGCAAATTGGTCGCCCGTCGTCCACCATGGTCTCGTCGGTCTCGCCATGAACCCGAATTCCGGCAACCTGGAGCGAACGTGGGAACGCTACACCACAGTGAGCTTCGTGAGCGCGGACCAGGGCAGCCTTCGCATGACCGGCACGCTTCCTCACCACTACGAGTCGGTCGAGGAGCTCGACTACGCGCGATCGTACACGTTCGAAGACGACTACCTGGACGTGGAGGTCGTGGTCACGAACAGCACGCTGGCCCAGATCTCGCTCGATGATCTTTGGGAGAACGTTCCGGTTCCGGTTTGCCAAACGGATTGTGACGATGACAAGAAGGGCCGCGCGGTCGGGTTCACCGAGGTGGACGGCTCGCCCCTCGCGGAAGGGGACTACACGCTGGAGGCCGTCCACGTGACAGACGACGGCGGTCATGGCATCGCGATCGAGCTCGCGAGCGGTGGCCCGGCGCCCGTGCGCGTGCGG
This sequence comes from uncultured Polyangiaceae bacterium, assembly GCA_964488865.1. Taxonomy (GTDB): domain Bacteria; phylum Myxococcota_A; class Polyangia; order Polyangiales; family Polyangiaceae; genus MWCO01. Next base: position 138,575 of record CAZAWR010000008.1, read on the forward strand.
CCGGTCGGGATGACGCTTCCCTTCTACTCCACACGGCTGCACATCGGCCGAATCGAGCTTCCTTTCGCGTCGTCCGCGCTCGCGCCCGGCGAGTCGACCACAATTGCCTATCGGTTGCGCGCTTTGGACGCGGTCGCCTCGGTGCCCCCCGTGCCCGTCGTGACGGACGTCCCACAAGTCGTGTGTGCGCCCGAGGACCCTCTTGCGGACGCGGGCCTCGACGGAGGTTCGGAGGATGGGGCCGTTCACGACGGCGCGGCGAGCGATGCGGTGTCGGCGGACGGTGGCATCGGCGACGGCGGTGGCGCGGGAGGAGCGGCCGGCAGGCCAGCGGGAGCCGGAGCAGGGGACGACGACTCCGGGTGTGGTTGCCGGACACCGGGAACCCAGCGCCACGCGGACCGGGGGTGGGTCGCCTTCGCCGTTTCCGTGCTCGGGGCCTTGGCGAGTCTGCGCCTGTGGCGAAATCGACTTGTCAGCTCGAGCCCCAGAACACATGGGTCCCGCCGACTGCTATGTAGTGAATCGTTGGCTCCTGGGGGGGGCCGGGCGATCCCACGGAATAGCGGCGATACGCAGGCGATCTCCGAACGCAGGTTGCGCAGACAAGCAGCGGACCTGTCCCAAGGCGGCCTCGGACCCACGTCGACCGGGTTGGTGACCACGCCAAGGTCTCGGACTCGTTTCCGGAGTGAGCTTGCTTCGTCGAACTGCGCATGTTAGCGCTTTCGCTGATGCGTGGCCTGTTCGCCTTGTGCGTTTTCGGTATGGGGTGCGGAGGAACCGCCTCCTCGACCGTGGATCCGTTGGCGGATGCGGGAACGGATGCGGCGGAAGCTGCCGCGGTTAGCGCGGACGACGCCGACATCGCCATCCCCTGGATCACGGGCTCTGCGAAACTCGAATTGCTCTGGGTCGCCAGCATCGACAATCGGACGTTGGGCTGGGCGGGTCTCCGTTTCTTCGGACCGTACGTAACTGGGGAGGGGGATGTCTTGGTGGGCGGGTCGCTGGACGGCTCGTGGTCGCTCTTCGGGCAGCCGCCCGTCACGACCCTCGGGAACGATGTGATCGTCGCGCGGCTTGCTGGCGCCACGGGGCAACCCAGGTGGCTTCACCATTTTCCGAACGATGCTTTCGAATTCGGTGTGAGCGCATGGGGATCGGACGACACGCTGCTCGTGGAAGGGTCGTTTCAGTCCCAGCCGCTCGCCCTGGGGGAATCCTCCCTCCAACCGGACCCAGACCCCGAGATCGAGGGCGCTTCCACCCAGTTTTTCGCCCGCTTCGACGGTGAAGGCGAGCTGCGCTGGTCGTCGGTTTTGCCTCATCGCAAGAGCACGCTCTTTCTCCCCGAAGTCGCGTGGGATGCCAAAGGGGGAATCGGGATCGTTTCCTTGGCCTGGGGGGAGGTGGATTTCGGAGGCGGTCCCCTTCCACCCGTTGTCGGAAGCATCTTCCTCGCGCGCTTGGGAACCGAAGGTGAGCACGTGTGGAGCCAGGCATCCGTTCCTGAGGATTGGAGCTGTTCTACGGTTCCCAGTGGCGTGATGATGAGCAATGCAGGGCGCATCTTCGTCGTGGGAACGCACGAGGGCAGAGCGACGTTGGGAGGAAAGACGCTCGACTCCGCCGACGGAGCGGCGTTGGTTCTGGCCTTCGAGCCGGACGGGACCTTGGCGTGGTCGAAACTCTTCCCTTCCCAGAACGCGCCTCCGACCCTGGGGGGCGTGCTTGCCGGTGACGACCTGGTGTTGTTTGGGCAAGCGACAGCCGCGTTGGACTTCGGGGCGGGACCCCAAGGCGGCGGGGTGACGGGTCACTTGGCGCGATTTCGGCCAGACGGCACCTTGCGGTGGAGCCGAAGCTTTGGGGGCGAAGGATTGGATTCTTTGCTCGTCGCTTCCGTGGCAGGGGAAGAAACGACTGTAGCGGGGAGGTTTCGCGACGCTCTCGACACGGGCGTCGAGACCCTCGTCGGTGCGGGAAGGAGCGACGCCTTCGTGGCACGCCTCGGGGCTGGGGGCGAAACCCTTTGGACGATCCGGATGGGAGACGAATGGGACCAGGGCGTGGATGGGATCGCCATCGACGAAGCTGGGGACCTATTGCTTCACACCGGAAGCCTGGACGTGGACGGTGAGATCTCAGGAAGCATCACCTTCAGCAAGTGGCGGATCGTGTCGGATTGAGAGGCGAACCGCAACCTGTTAGTCGTCGGCTTCATCCGGAAGGCTGAACGGAACACTTCCCCTCGATGCACTCGATAGGCCCGGGAGCAACGCATTCGTACTCGCACGACTCCTCGAATTCTTCGATCAACTCCTTCGCCTTCTTCTCCACCGCCGCCTCATGGTCGCGGTGGACAGCGGTGTAGCAGCCCAGAGGACATCCGGCCGAGGCCAGAACACACTCCGAATCCTCCGAACAATCGTTGGATCGCTGCACGAATTCTTCGAACTCCCGTCGAAGCTCGTCCTCGCTCTTACCGCCGCACCCCATGGGGGTCACCGCACAGAGCATCATTGCAATAAGCCAACTTCTCATGGTTTGCTCCTATACACTTCGGATCGCGCCAAGCTCTTCCGTCACCACGCCCCGGACCAACCGCACCTTGTACCCATTGTGCTTGCGTGGCTTCGCATCCGCCACGGCCGCCTGCGCCGCCTGCCGAATCGTGGCATCGTCGAGCACCTTTCCAACGATCGCGCCCTCGAGCGCCACGGACCGCCAAGGCACGGGCGCCACCCCGCTGAGCGCGGCGCGCGCCTGGACGACCTTCTGCCCCTCCATCACCACCGCAAGGGCAAGCCCCGCGAGGGCGAAGTCCCACGACCGCCGCGCTCTCACCTTGCGATAGGAGCTCCGCAGCCCCCCGGCCGGCGCTGGCAAGTGGATCGCCGTGAGAACCTCGTCGGGCGCGAGAACCGTCTCGCGCGTCGGATCGTCCTCCGGACGCACATGCAGCTTCTCCAGCTGAACCGGATTGACCGGCGTGTCCGTCACACGCACGCCGGTAGCGTGGTAGATCGCGTTCGCGATCGCTGCGGCGGTGGGAATCGTTGCAGGCTCTCCGAGCCCTTTCGCTCCCACCGTGTTCGCCTCCTGGTCGCCGGGATCCACCGCGACCGTCGTCATGTCCGACGGCACGTCCAAGGCGGTGGGCAGCTTGTAGTCGTGCCAGTTGCGATTGAGCATTTTTCCGGTCTGCCCGCGGTCGAGCACGCGCTCCTCCGTGGTCGCGTATCCGATCCCCATCACGATTCCGCCGAAGATCTGGTTGTCGAAGGTCAGCCGGTTCATGACGCGTCCGCTGTCGTGCGCGCCGAGGAATCGCACGATGCGAAGCTCGCCCGTGAGGATGTTCACCTCGACCTCGCAGAACTGTGCGGCGAAGGGATTGACCACCTTGCCTTCGGGATTGGGCTCGCGGTAGCCCACCCCCACGACCGCTTGTCTCTTCTTCAGGCGCTCGATCTTCGGAATGGCCAGCCGTTTGCCATCCTTGGTCGTCACCTCGCCCGCTTCCATGCGCAACTGAGCGGCCGGCACGCCGAGATCCTCCGACGCCATCTCCAGCAGTTGACGCCTGGCATCGATCGCGGCGGCGCGGACCGCCGGCGACTCCGTGGGGACCGTCTTGCTCCCACCGCTCGGCGTTGCGTACTGCGTGGTGCCCGTGTCCGCATGCTCGATCTGGACGAACTCGGGCCGTATCCCCAATTCCTCGGACACCACCATGGCCATGACGCTCTTGGTGCCCGTGCCGATGTCGCTGGCGCCCATGGTCAGGTTCACGCTGCCGTCGGCGAAGACCTTGACCAGCACGGTCGACGGAGGCCCACCGCCACCGGAAACCCACGCCTTGCCGGATCGCGTCCAGTGACGGGTTGGGCGTGTGGCGGAGCAGCCCCTCCACCGCCATCACTTGCCCCGACGTGCAGTAGCCGCATTGCAGGGCGTCCTTCTCGACAAAGGCCTGCTGCACGGGGCCGAGTTGCTCCCCTTCATCAATCCCTCGACCGTGGTGACCCGATGGTCCTGTGCTTCGACGGCGAGCGTCATGCAAGCGTAGCGGGGGACGTCGTCGATGAGCACGGTGCAAGCCCCGCATTCGCCGCGCTCGCAGCCTGGCTTCGTTCCCGTCAGGCCCAAACGATCCCGCAGCACGAAGAGCAGGGACCAGCGGGGTTCCACCAGCATGCGGTGCTTGCGTCCGTTGACTTCGAGGGTCACAGGGGCCATCGCCTCGGAGTCGAGTACCTCTGGACCGGAAGGGGTCTGGGGCTCCGCCGCTGGGAGCGTTTCCTTGCACGAGGAAGTCGCCGTCACGGCTCCGATCCCAAGCGAGCCCAGAAAGCCGCGACGATTCAAACCGGGACCGTTGCGGTCGCTGTCCTTGCTGCGTGTCATGACCCGTGCCCCCCGTGCCTCTTGCGGCAGGTTCGTGGTCCCTCGGAACGGCTAGGATACACGCCTCGCGGTCGGAGTCGACCCATCGTGCGGCGTAGGATGAGGGAAAGGTTCGTGCGTGGCCGCCGTTCCGGATACTCTCTGCGCATGCGTAGCTTTGGCAGGTTCTCGACGGTGGGGCGGCTCGGCGCGATCATGGCGGTGGCGGCGGCGATGTGCGGCCTGAGCTCGTGCGGCGACGACGGTGAGCGATCCGCGCCGGGCGGGGGCGGAGGAAGCGCGGCGACCGGCGGCAGTGCGGGCGCAGCCGGCAGCGGAAACGCTGGTGGCGCAGGCGGGAGCACCGGCGGCACCGGCGCCACCGGCGGGAGCACCGGCGGCTCGGCCGGCGCACCGCCGTCGTGCGGCGGCGGGACCAAGGACCCAGGCGAAGACTGCGACGACGGCAACAACGTCAATGGAGACGGTTGCAGCGCAATCTGCACCACGGGCACGTGTGGGGGGGCTGCGGGCCACGTTTGCGAGGAAGGCGAAATCTGCCCGGGCGCCATCGTCCCCGCCGCGGACACGGCCCAGTGCTGCAGCATGGCCTGCGAGGTTGTCGCAGACCACGTGGTGTACGTCGACAACACCATCACGAGCCCGACCTGCGACACCTACGACGTCGCGGCGCGTTCCTGCGGAGGCGGGGTGGAGACGGCATACGACTCCCTCGCGGGCGCGTCGGCGGTCGCGCAGGCCGGGTGGGCGGTGTACGTGCGCGGGGGCACCTACCAGGAGCCGTTGGTGGTGGAGCATTCAGGCGCTCCGGGTGCCCACCTGACGTTCGCGCGCTATCAAGACGAGCAGCCTGTGATCACGGGCGCTTCCTTGCAGCCCGGTATCGACATTTCCTCGAGGCAGTACGTCATCATCGACGGTCTCGTGGTGGATCAAGTGCGCCGTTGGCTCTATGCGCTCGACGCTCACCACAACGTGCTGCGCAACTGCACGTTCACCCGCGCCCTGGACAGCGGCGGCAGCTCGAAGACGGGCGTGTTCTTCCAAGACGCGACCCACAACAAGATCGTGAACAACCTGATCGAGGACAGCACGCAGGACAACCTGGCGCTTCACCATTGTGACTACAACGTGATCGCGGGGAACACCCTCCGAAAGGCGGCTCACACGCTCTGGGCGATCAAGTGCGGCAGCTTCAATGTGGTACGAGGCAATCGCTTCCACAACGAAGACCAGAAGATCGGTGAGATCTACGACTGCGACGCCTCAGGCTTCGACCACGAGATCACCCTGTTCGACGCGACCAAGCGCAACCTGGTGGAAGGCAACGTGTTCGAGCACGCGGTGAAGTACTACAGCACCTCCGGCGGCAACGGCATCCAATACGCCGGCCAGCAGGGCATCCTTCGTCGCAATGCCTTCTACGACACCAACGGCGGCCTCGGCCTGCAGCGGTACTCCGACGAGGCGAACTACAACACGCACAACCGGGTTTACCACAACGTGTTTTATGGCAACGAGTGCGGCGGGGTGGGGCTGGGTTCCGGCACACCGGGCCAGTTCTCCGACAACCTGCTGATGAACAACGTCCTTCACGCGAATGTCGGGTGCGAGGGGGTCGGCGACGCGCAGATCATCTATCGTTCACTTGCCGGTTTCTCCTTCCTGCGCAACGACATCGTGGGAGCGTCCCCGGGGGCGCAGGTGATTCAGGAGCTCTTCGAATCGGGCGGCACACTCGCGACCTTCGAGTCGAGTCACCCGGAGATCTTCCGCGACAACCTCGAGGTGGAGCCTGGCTTTGTCGCGGCGGAAAGCGGTGACTTCGCGCTGATGCCGGGCAGCGCCCTCATCGACCAAGGGTGGTTTTTGACCGCCACCGTGTCGGCCGGAAGCGGGACGACCCTCGTCGTCGAGGATGCGAGCTTCTTCTACGACGGCTTCGGAATCGCGGCGGAGACCGGCGACATCATCCAGCTCGAGGGTCAGACCGCCAGGGCCTCGATCGTGGCCATCAGCCTCGGCTCCAACACGCTCACCCTCGATACGCCATTGACTTGGGACGCGGGCGTGGGGGTCGCGCTGTCCTACGAAGGCACCGCACCGGATATCGGGATGGTGGAGGCGAACTGAGAGCCACGGCGCGGCTCGTGCGTGTCGCGCGGCACCTTCTTGCCGACAGGGTGCCGGACGCCATCGTGGAGTGCGGGCGGTTCAATGACTTGGTGCGGGGGCTGCTACAGGAGGGGGGGAACACTTGGTTGACACCGAAGAGGGCGGCGAGCGACTATCTTGTCCAAGCTTTTTCGAACGAGGTCAATCATGGGCGCCTTCGCTTCGTGCTGGTGCGTTCAGCCCCAGCGCTTCTTCAGATTCTGCTTCGCGATCCTCGCACTGGCCGGTTGCGGGAGCGACGGGGATGATGGCGGTCCGACCGCGGATGCTTCGGTGGCGTCGGACGCGGGCTCGGATGGGCCGATCGCGGACGCGCAGCCTCTCGACGGGTTGAACCCGGAAGGCGCCCTGCCGGATGGTTCGCTTTCGGATGTGGTGCAAGTTGACGTCGCTTCGGACGGGGCGATCGAGGACGCGCAGGGGGAAAGCGGGCTACCGGTCGGGAGCCTCGGTGCCTGGAACGCCGCGGCGACGTACAAGGGGATGAACCTGGGGCAGTCGCTCGAGGCATGGGTGTTCGATGCCGATCAGGTCATCACCAAGTCTTTGATCGACACGCTGGTGTCCAGCGGGATTCGGACCCTGAGGCTGCCGGTGAAGTCTCACATCAACGGCACGGCGACGACCGCGGACGCGACCCTGAGCGATCAAGTCAAGTCCCGTGTGCTCGAGGTGTTGAGCTGGTGCGAGGCGGCCAATCCCAGGCCCCAGGTGCTCTTCGACCCACTGCACCACTATCACCACTACATCGGAGATCCGAACTACCTTCACCCCGACGAGGAGCTGGTGAACCCGGCGGACACCGACGTGCGGGCGGTGAACATCTGGAAGCAGTGGGCCCAGCTCACCCAGAATCACGGCGACTGGCTGGCCTTCGATCTGGTCAACGAACCGTTCGCGTGGGACGCGACCCGCACGAACGAGAAGTATGCCGAGCTCCTCGCCGCAATCCGGCCGTACACGAATCGGCCGGTGTTCGTCGAGCCTGGCGGGCAGGCCAGCCCGCTTCGCGTCTGGGATATCGAAGGGGACTACCTGCAGGACATGAACGTCGGCATTTCGGTGCACCTCTATGGTCCAGGCTCGTACACCCATGGATCGACCGGGTCCGCCTATGCAGCGCACATGCGCGCGGTCATCGCGGCTGAGCACGACATGGTGTTGTGGTGGGCGCAGGAGCATGGCAACCGCGCCATCAACATCGGTGAATTCGGCTCCAAGTCGTCCATCGGCAACACCGGACGCGACCTGTTCCAGGCTGCCCATCGAGCCGAGGCGGAAGCGCGCATCGCAGCCGGAGCCAACATCAGCGGTCACGCGTGGATGTTCGGAAGCGACTTCGCATTGCTGGACAACAACGGAGGGAACTGGACCTGGAAGCCCGGGATGCAGGCTGCCGTGGCCGGAGACCTGTCGTCGATACCGCTGGACCCGATTCCCGCGGATCTGCTTGATCCCAAGACGGCGACGGTCGTTCATGTGCAGGACACCGCAGCCTCCTATGCGATCGGGCCGGATGGCGCCATCGCGATGCCGGAAACCGCCGCGGCCGCGGACTTCGGTGCGCGCGGCGTGGTCGTTTTCAGGCGTCAGCTGCCGCTGGTGGCAGGAGCCACGTACCAGGTCACGCTGGCTGCCTCACGCGGAGCCGACGCCATGGTTTCGATGGGCGGAAACTACAGCGAGGTGTCGGCCGCCGAATGGTGGACCTCGTACAACTACACCTACGAGAAGGACGGGCACCCGCACGAGCAATCCACCACGGACCGGATTCATGGCGACAAGAAGGCGTCCTCGTACCGTCTCGTGGTGCCGGCGAACGCCGGCCCTTCACCCTGGATTGAGGCATCGGTGCACGCCGCCAGCTCGGGTGCGGGCAAGGTGCGGCTTCACATCTGTCGGGTTGAGTGAGCCGCAGAGCCATCTGCCCCACCGAGGCGCGAATCAAGGATGTGGAATGCGCATTTGCCAATGAGCGGATTGTCACTGACCCACACTTGCGAGGTTCGACACGATCCTGTCCTTCGGGCGGCGTTCTACGCACTCACGCAAAAGGTCTTCGGCTTCTCCCTCGAGCGATGGCACGACGCCGGCTTCTGGACCCACGACTACGTCTGTCACTCTCTCCTCGACGGCAACTCGATGGTGGCGAACGCGTCCACCACGCGGATGGCGCTCCATTGTTCACCCTTGCCAGAGAACCTCCAGCCGTGATGCTATGACTCGATGAAAGCCGCACTGGGATTGCTGGTTCTGGGGATGGCGCTGGTCTCCTGTAGCGACGACGAGGACTCCGGTGGAACCGCGGGCACGTCGACCGGAGGCTCCGCCGGAACCGCGGGCACGTCCACCGGAGGCTCCGGCGGCACGTCGACCGGGGGCTCGGGCGGTACGTCGGCCGGGGGATCGTCGACCGGAGGCTCGGCGGGCAGCTCGGGCAGCGGTGGGACTGGGGGAACTGCCGGGACCGCGGGAACGGGCGGCACAGGCGGAAGCTCCAGCATCCCAGGTGGTGGAACGATTCTCTTCGAGGAGACGTTCGACGACGACGATTTCCAGAGCCGCGGCTGGTACGACGATCCGAAGGGTACGATCAGCACGACGGAGAAGGCTCCTGGCAGCAGCGCATCGTACGAGTGTGCGTTTGCACAGGGTGCCACCACATGCACGAGCGGTGCGCCCGCGCGCCGCAAGTTCACGGCGAGCCCAACCGCCTACGCCAGCTTCTGGCTGAAGTTCTCCAACAACTGGGTCGGATCGGGCAAGGCCTATCATCCGCACATGTTCCACTTCATCAACGACAGGGACGACGACTGGGTGGGGCCGTCGCATACGTACCTGACGACCTACGTCGAAGTGGTTGGCGGTCGTGCGATGCTGGCGCTTCAGGACAGCAAGAACGTGGATACGGATTGTATCCTTCACAACGACGACAGCTTTGTTGGATGCAACGGCGACTTCTCCACGTATGTGTTTGGCGAAGAGCGCTCCGTGGCGGCATGCAACGGACTCGCGGGCTACGTCGACGGGCGAGACTGTTTCTCGATCGGAGGTGGCGACTGGTACTCGTCGCGAGCCTGGTACGCCGACGACGCGTTCACGGACATGCCGGGAGCGAACGACAAGGGAGACTGGCACTTCGTGGAGGTGTACTTCGAGATGAACACCATCCAAGGTGGCAAGGGCGTGGCCGATGGCAAGATTCGTTGGGTGCAAGACGGAAATGTGTTGATTGCCTCGGATGAGATTCTGTTCCGCACGGGCGACAATGCGAACCTGCAGTTCAACCAGTTCGACGTTCTTCCGTACATCGGCGATGGGTCGCCCGTGGCGCAGGCGTTCTGGATGGACGACCTGACGGTGGCCACAGCAAAGCCGTGACTTCGGTAGCGTCGGTTCTAGGGAGCCAGCGAAGAGCGGAGAATGAATGCCATCCCCTCTCCGTGGAACCGCACTCTCCGACTTGCGGCGCACGCTCATCTCCGTTATCCATGAGCGAATCGAGGAGGCTCCTATGCGCCGACTGCTCGCTGCGTCCCTAGGCTCGTTTCTGGTCACCGCTCTCGCCACCCCGTCGAGCGCGGCCGACTACATGCTCTCCGTCACCGGCCCCACGCACGCGGTGCCCGGGCGTTCCCTCTTCGTGGCACTCTCGGGCGCCATGGCTGACGCCGCAGACCAGGGAATCGAGCTCACCGTCTCGGGTCTCCCCACCGGCGCCGACTTCACTTTCCCGGACATGACGGCGAGCTGCTGCGGCACGAAGGCCACCGGCTTCTGGGCGTACTCCACGCCGTTCAGCTCCGCCCTCGAGCTGCAGATCGGTGCGTCGACCCCACCCGGCAACTATTCCATCCAGATCTCTGGCAAGGGAAAAGCCACCGCTGCAGTCGTTGAGACGACCTTCGACTTCGTCGTCGACCCCGTTCCCTCGGCCCCAGCGCCTGGTCCTCTGACCCTGCCTGCGATTCCCCAGCTCGCCACCTGGGAAACGCAGATGACTACCTTTGGCAAGAAGCACTGCGACGAGGCCACCATCACGGCCAATGGGCTCGCCGAGACCAATGTCTGGTACTACGACGGCATCCGCGTCTTCTATCAGATCGCTGATTATGCGCACGATACGTCCTTCGACGCCTGCGCGGGCTATGTCCGCTCGGTCTATCGCGACACCTATGTGATCCCGAACAACGGCGCCGTCGGCGGATGGAGGGTGTTCCCGCACGGGCTGCAGATGGATTACGTGCGAACGCAGGACGACGTGTCCAAGCAGGCTGCCCTCATGCTCTACGAGAAAGGGTCCTATGCCAACGGTCCGCTGGCCGGGATTATCGATACGTCGCTGAGCCGCGAAGTCGCCTATGCGATCAACGCCAAGCTCGTCGCGGGCCGCCTCGGGGAGGCTGACCCCAACCTGCTGGAGGCCTATGCCGACATCGCCCTGGGCCACATCGACATGTGGTTCGTGTCCCAGAACTACACCGATCGGATCGCGCCCTTCATGGTTGGCCTCACGTCCGAGGCCCTCATTGGCTGGTATGAGAAGAGCGGCGATTCGCGCGTGCCCGGCGCCATCAAGACTGCACTCGATGCGATCTGGGCAACGCTCTGGGATCCCGGCCAGAAGGCATTCCATTACGAGCAGGTCAAGGGGCAGCCTCCGTCCAGTCTCGCTCCCGACGTCAATCTCCTCATCGCGCCTGCTTTCGCCTGGCTCTATCGCCAGACCGCGGATGCCAAGTACCGCGACGCAGCGGACCAGATATTCGAGGGGGGGGTCCAGAGTGCGTGGCTCGACGGCGGCAAACAATTCAATCAGAACTATCGTTGGAGCTTTGATTATGTGAAGTGGCGGACGGAGCCGGCGACCACGCCCGATGGTGGCACGGGAGGCTCCGCAGGCTCCGGAGGGAGCAGCCCGAGCGATGGTGGAACGGCCGACAGCAGCGCGGGGGGCTCCGCGGGCACCTCGGCCGGCGGCTCGACCGGCGCAGCGGGCCATGCGGGGACATCGTCGCAGGGGGGCTCGGGAATCGGAGGATCCGGCGCAACCGCAGCGAATGGCTCGGGGAGCGACGACAGCGGCTGTGGGTGTTCCCAGCCGGGCTCCCAGGCTCCCGCCCCGTGGCTCCTTCTGCTCGCCGGAGCTTGCGCCGCGAGGAGAATCCGGCCGCGCGTTCGCCGCTGAGCTGAGCTCATCCACGGTCAGCACCAGCGGGGCGACATGCCCCGACAGTTCGCCTGCACCACGGGGTGGCAGCTTGGTCCTTGGTCGCTCGGTCCGCCGACGATTGACGATTGACCAGGGGTGAACCCCCGGCTTTGCTGGGGAGATTCTCGAGGTTTGACGGTTCCCGCACGGGCCGTGTTCGTTCGCGTGCACGTGCGCGCACAAGGTCTCCGAGGGGATCTCGGAGCGAGCACGAACACGCCGAACGCGCACGACCGGAACCGGATGGGAGCGTGTGTGCGTAGGCCGGGAGAGGGCCCCTTTGAGGGGCCAGCGGCCGCAAAGCCCCTGGGCTCTGCCGGGGGATTGTTACCCCAGGGAGGGATCCGAGATGACAGTCATGCCCACGCGCGGGGTACGGTGGATCAGCGAGCAGCCATCAGCCAGAAGCGTCGACGCGCCTGCACCGCCGGCTCGTCCTGTCTCTGCGATGTATGTGGAGTCTGTGATGGGGGAGGCCTAAGCAACGCATCGCCATGCGGCTGCCGAAGCGCCGCCGGATACCCGTCAGGGAGAAACGACCAGGATGAGAGGATCTCCTTCGTTGTCACGGATCTCTCGTTGCTGCTCGGACAAGGGCAGTGCCGACATGCCCTCGACAAGCACCTCGTGATCCGCATGCAGGATCTTCGTTGCGTCGCTCTGACCCGCGTCCTTGCGATAAGCGTATTCGAGCAACTCCAATCGAGCCCCACCATCCGCGGCGGTCGTACTGGTAAACGTCGTTCCTGAGCTATCCTGAACAGAGATCGTTCGGTTCCCGATCGGTGCGCCAGTCCCGTCTTCCACGATCACATGAAGGGAGTGGCCCACAGCGTAGTCGCATAGAGCCGACGCGCTTCCGGTAAAGGCGCTGTCTTCCAAGTCCGCGCCCCCTACGGTCTCGCTGTCGATGAACAGGTTCCCGTAGGAAGGATACGTCCAATACCCCATTTGAATCGTGTGGTAGTCCGAGCGGGAACCGATCTTCTCGAACGTGTTCGATCGGAACTGATGGTTGCCACCACCAGCGTAGCTGTCCCCGAATCTCACGTGAAGCCGGTTGGAGATGAAGCGGTTGTTCTCGTACCGAACTGGAAGTTGGACATCCGCGGAATCAGCGTTGCCGTGTCCCACGACGCACGCAGCTTCCGACGTCGTCGCATCGTCGAGAACCTCGGCCTTCACGATGTTTGCACGGAAGATGAGGTCTACCACATGGGGATCGGAGAAGAACTGCGTGCCCCGCATCACGCTGGTGCCGTTCTTCCCCTTGATGATCACCGTGTTGCCCTCGTAGACGTAGTTGTTGTAGGGTTGGCTGGAGCCGCCGTACTGGGTCAAGCGGAACCCGTTGACGGAGGACTGGGCTCCGTATTCGTCGGATCGGTCCGTGGGGGCGTCCCCCTGCATGTGGATGAAGTTGTTGCAGTAGGTCAGGGACTCATTCTCATCCACGGCCGCCCAGCCGATGGCCACGGCATGATAGCCCGTGCCGAACACGTGGTTGCTTTCGACCACCGTGTCGGGGCCGGGCAGGATGCCCATGGAGTTCGTGTCCCAACTGTCCACGTACACCTCGTTGGCGGTAGCAGTGGCCCTCGTCGAAAGCCCCTGCTGCCTCGTTCGCTTGATAAGGTTTCTGTGTACCTTCGAGCCTTCCCCCTCTACAAGCAAGGCCTTGATCCCCTGATGCCGGTTGTCGATTCCCGTGCCGGTGTCGGTGACCACGTTGTGATGGACATCGAAGTCGCCGTAGCGCAGGAGAATGCCTCCGACGCTGTGGCCGCCATATTCAGCAGTGATCCCCGCCACTTCGATCGAGTCGCTGGAGGAAAGGTAGATGGGATTGAAGCCGATGCTGATGTGCCCCTGGGACTGACTCGCCCCTTGCACGATCGTCCCGTTGAGAACGCGGCTGCCATCGATCCCGTTGATGCCCATCACTCCGAACGAGGACTCACCACTGTAGACGTAAGCGTCCCACTGTCCGGTAACGATCGGCGTCCCCTGGTCGTACGTGATCGTGAATCCGTTGAGGTCCAGCGTCACTCCCTCGGCATCGATGGTGAATGCACGCGTATCGGAGGTGATGTCCTGGGTGACGACGTAGACCTTGTCGGGTTGATCGAGCACGTAGGGGGGCCCGGATAGCGACCCGGGAACGTCGATGGCTCCGGAAAGGGGCGGCGTGTCGAAGGTTCGATCCGACGAATGAACCGTCTTCCCACGCTCGTCGACCCCGACCAATCGGTAGTGGTACGTACGATTGGGCTCGAGGCCCTTGAGGTAGTGCAAGTGAAGATAGGTGTATCGGTCGCCGAGGGGGGTGCGTTGGCCGTAGGTCTCGGAGGTCCCAAACTCCACGAAGCTCAGCGTGGGCAGGTTGGTTTCGAAGCCGATCGCAGCGGAATTGCGCGAGGGGTGAATCCAGTGGCTGGGGGTCCGGAAACCCGGCTTGTTGCCTTGGACTTCCAAGGTCAAAGGTTCCTGTAGTCCGAAGGAGTCCCGACAGAACTCGTTGAACTCTTGGTAGGCAGGAGCGTCGATCAGGTTCGCCGGCGCGACGGTCGTGTCCTCCGCCGCAGTCCCTTCGAGGGGCAGATCCCACCCATCGCTCATGACCCCAGGACATGTGATCATTCCCGTGCCTGGCGCGGGCCCCCCATCCTCGCCCGAGCCGCCATCCTCGCCCGAGCCGCCATCCTCGCCCGAGCCGCCATCCTCGCGAGAATCGATGGACCCATCCTGGGGTGGAACACCACTGTCGCCAGGAGGGGTCGCATCCGGCTGACCGGCGGCAGGCCCGCTGTCGTCGTCCGCCGAACAGGCCGAAAGCAGTGAAACGAGGAGAGACAAGTGGAAGATGCGATTCATGTAGACCCCCTTGGTACCGGGAAACGAATGATGAATCCTAAGTGGGGGGCAGTCAAGCAGAGGTCGGGGAAACCGAACGCCGTTTGAGAGTCGAGGAAGGGACAAACCCGGCGCGAATCTGAACGACGGGCGGTTGGCGCGGCGCATGGAACAACTGGGTCGCCACGGCGAGTGTCGTGGGGGCCTCTATCCGTCCCACCCCAGAACCCTCGTCGGTCACTTCAATCCACCCAACACCGTTCCCAGAGCGCGGGGGCGCAGCCACCTCGTCGCCCCCACGTTGTTGCTGCCACCAAGCCAGAAACCCGCCCACGTGCAGGTGATGAGCACAGCGGTGCAGCATCTCGGCGTTTCAAGGCAGCTCGAAGGCGCCGAGGTCGCAGTGGGTGGCATCCCGGGGTTCGCCCCGCTGATCGGTCGCTGGACAGTCGGTTCCGGCACCCAGCGCCGGGCTGCCTTTCCCAAGGGCGAGAGTCATGGTGAATCCGCCGTTGTCCGCGAGCGCCTCGGCAAGCAACGGGTCCTCGTGGAGGAGTGCCGTGCCGCAAGTGTCGTCGTCCGACGCCGGGTAGGCGAGCGTGTTCGAGGCGTTGATCGGTCGACGGCAGTGTCGACTTTCGCCACCGTCGCCGTTCTCGTAGAGTATCGAGTTGTGAACCTCGGGCGTCGCGCCCTCGCCGCCGAAGAGGCAATCGCTTCCCTCGCCAGCGACGTTGTAGGCGAGCGTGCAATTGTCGAGGGTGATGGGCTCCTCGGAATAGGAGATGGCACCGCCCCAAAGCGCGGCGTGGTTCGCAAAGAACGTCACGTTCTCGAAGACGGCCGGGCCCCGGCCCATCCACAGCGCCCCGCCTTGCCCAGCACAGTCGTTCTCGGCAAAGAGCGTGTTGTGCACGAACGCCACGGCGTCGATGCGGATGGCCCCGCCCAGCCCCGGCTCCGAGGTGGTTACCTGGTTGTTGCGAAACTCGCTGCGGTTGATGACGAGCTGGTCGTGCCCGTACGCGTAAAGGAATCCCGCTGCCGCGCTGTTCGTTGCGACATTGTCCGTGAATCGGCAACCGCAGAGGGTGATCTTGCCGTCGTTCACGCCGTTTTCACCCTGGTAGGGGACATAGCCGCCGTCGGTGTAGATGGCGCCGCCATCGCCAGCGGTCGCTTGGTTCGCGTGGAACACGCTGTCCACCACGGTGAGGTCTGACAGCACCGTGTGCGTGGCGCCCCCGCTCGGGGCTCGATTGCCCGTGAAGGTGCTGCCCACGATGGTGACCCACCCGGCCGAGCCCGCGAAGATCGCGCCTCCGGTGAATCCGTCGTCGCCGTCGGCGATGTTGTTCTGGAACACGCAGTCTTTCACATAGAGCTCAGACTGCCAGCCGCGATGGATGGCCCCGCCGGAGCCATCCGCGTCGTCGTCCCCGGCGACCTTGCGGGCGTGCCCGTTCTGGAAGGTCAGGCCCTCCACGATCACCTTCGAGGTGTTCTCCGTGCGCAGGATGCGGACAGCGCCCCCTCCGTCGAGCGTCACGAGCCCGCCGCCATCGAGGTGTGTGCCGTCCCTGACGAGCAGCGTCTCGGTGATGCTGATGACGATCGGAAGGTCTCCGCAGTCGAAGTCGATAGTGCCGCCTTGCGCGAGGGCCGTCTGCAGGACGCTCTGCACGCAGGTCGCCGCGGTGCCGTCGCCCACGGTGATTGTCGCGGCGCTAGCAAGATCGGGAGGGGCGGGGATGTCGCAGCCGCTGGCCTCGACGTCGGGTGGGGGTTGTGTGGAACCGCCCGAACCGGCGCCGCCGGCGTTAGCCCCTGTCCCACCGACGCCACCGGTGCCTGCTCCACCGGTTCCCGCGACCGCGTTTCCGCTTTCGTCGTCGCCACCGCATCCGGCAACGGATGCCAGTGCGATCGCAACCGCGCTTCCGATCACCCAGTGCAGATCGTGGTGGTCCATGACCGCGCAGCGTTCCCCATCGGAGCGCCGACGGCAAGTGGGTCGTGCTTGTGGGAGCGTACCGTGTGCACGCTTGGTGTATTCCCGGGCCGAGGCCGCCGCTGCCGCGTTCTCGCGCGCCAGCATCACGGATCTGCGTGACCTACCTTCCGACGATCGATCGGAATGCGTCGCACGCTTCGCTTGGGTTCATAGAGACGCCCCAGCACCACGACGGCAAGGAACAAGAGCCACGAAGGCGCTCCCCTCCCTGCCGGGACGGAACAACCACATCCGCTGTCCTCGTCGGAGTTGGCGGCAGGTCCCGTCCCGGCGTCCCGGCCATCCGAACCACCATCCCCTCCGTCTCCCCCAGCACCGGCGTCCGTCTCACAACCCTCCACCGGCTCGAACTCACACGTGCAGCCAGAAGAACACTTGCCCCGCACGCAGGGATCTGGGTTGCTGCAATCCGCATCCACAGCGCAACCGCCGGCCGCTGGCTCGTTGCCGCAGAGTCCCGTCGAGACTTCGCAGGTGTCCGCGGTACACGCGTTGTTGTCCGAGCAATCCACATCGCTGTCGCAACAGCCGGCGATGGCGTCATGCGCGCACATGGTGCCCGCGCAGGAATCGCTCGTGCACGCATTGGAATCGTCGCACTGTGCGGCGCTCTGACAACAGCCGGCGATCGCCCCATGTACGCACACCCCCTGCTCGCACGTGTCGGTGGTGCATGGATCAGCGTCGTCGCACTCCGCTTGGAAGGAGCAAGCGACCGTGGTCTTGAGGACCACGAACACGTTGAATAGGTCCCCGGTCTGGTCTTCCACGTCGTAGGAACCGGGCGAACCGATCGGCTGGACGGGGGTCAAGCCGGTCTGAGCCACGGAGACCGGGGATCCGTCATAGACGCCTGTCGCGACTGGTGAGGCGAAAAAGTTCTGCGCGTTGCGAATCTCGTAGCCGTCGCCCGGAGACAACACTTCGGAGAGGTCCACGTTCTGGGACGGCGCTTGGTCCCAGTTGTAGACGATGATGTGTGCGCGACCCGGCTCGTACTGGTTGGGCCGAACGAACACCTGGGTGACGGTGGGGGTGGCGGTGAGATAGGTGTTGGCCGGATAGTCACTGGTGTTGACCCCGCTCACCGTACAGAGCGTGTTGCCGGTGATTGTGATGTCGGACCAAGGGGTCGCGAAGTCGAGGGCGCCAATGAAGTAGTTGTCCTGCAGCGCAACCTGCACGTTGGGCACGCTGTATCCCAAGGCAACGGTGCGGGTGCTGCCGCCGATCGCCCAGGCGAAGTTCTCTCGCAAGGAGATTCGGTCTGCCGGTTGCAGCCCACCAACGAGGCAGTCGTCCTTGTGACCGCTGACCGACGAGTTCACGCCCGCGTTGAACCACACGTTGCCCACGATGTCGAAGCCCTGGATGGAGCCGCCCTCCGTGTACGCGTGTACGCCGAACGAGTAGCCGCCGAACAGGATGTTGTCGAAGACTCTCTTGGTCCCCTGGTCGTTCTGCATGTACAGGCCATGACCATGGCCGCGATCGGAGAGGTCATAGCCGTTGTTGTAGATGATACAGCCGTAGATCTCGGAGTTCTTCGAAGGAGTCCAGAATCCCATGCCGCCCGTGTCGTGGATGACTAGGTTCACCAGCTTCAGGTTCGGCCCGTACGCGTCGACGAACGGCCGCTCGCCCCAGCGGTCGGCGTCCGTGTTGGTGATCTCGAAGTCCCGGTAGATCGTCCACGCACCGTGGAACTCGAAGGTCCTCTCGTTCGAGCCCTTGCCGTCGACCCGCGCCCACTGTCCCGGAGCGCTGCGCACCACGATCGGCTGAGACTCGGTGCCGGTCAGGTCGCCCGAATAACTTCCGACATAGTCTCCGCCCTGGAGCCAGACCGTGTCACCGGGAGCCACGCTGGGATCGGAGAGGCCGGTGGCAAGATCCCAGGGTTGGCTGATGCTCCCATTCCCGGAAGGCGAGCCAGTGGGGCTGACGTAGAAATCTTTCGCGTCGGCAGCGACGGACAGGAGCAGGGTTGCCACCAGGCAGCCCGAAGTGACATCGTGGCGCATGAGATCCTCCCGAGGGTTGTTCTCTAGCTTCGGCCGATCCGGCGCCGGGGCAAGTTACATCGAGTTACACCTAGTCCCAAATCAAGCGCTCCGCGCTGCTTTGGGCCTAGGTTTTTCTAAGGGGGCTTTCGAAAAGCCCCCTCGCC
>CAZAWR010000009.1:0-149485 GCA_964488865.1 uncultured Polyangiaceae bacterium
GAAGCTCCGAAGAATCAAGTGAAGACTGCCCCGTTCAAAGGGAGCCGCACCCAAACTCGAAGGTAGCATCGAGCCATCCCTGGACGAAGACGTCCGTCCACGTCGGCAGGGTCGCGTCCTCGTAGGCCGGGAGGTCAGGCCGCGAGAGCGGCCCCGCATCCTGGGCCAGGTAGGTCTGCAGGCATGTGGTGCCCGAAGCCGCCGACACGTGGTTCTGCAGCACGCTCGCGATCCTGGCAGCCTCGCGGTATCGATTCAGGGAGCCTCGAAATGCCGCAGCTTGCCCCGGGCCGGTGAGCGGTTGAAACCGCACACGGGTAAGCGGATGATCGATCAAGCCCAGGGCTTCGACTTGGGACTCGGGGATGCCGAGCACGAGGGCGAGGATGCCTTCTTGGTTGAGTTCCGCAGCCGACGTCGTACGCGGGACTGGCGAACGCGCGAGCTCCGCGAGGTAGGCGCCCGCGCAGATCTGCCGCCGAAGATGGCAGATGCCGTAGTCCAGACACGTCTGAGCGGAGGAGTCGAGCTCTGGTTCGGAGAACTGCGGCCCAAACGCAACGTTGTGGCACAGCCTGCGATCTGCAACTTCCGCGTTGCTCTCGGAGCACCACGTCAAGGCGAGCTGCTCCAATCCCTCGCGAGACGCCGACACGGTCTTCCATTCCCCTTCGGCGTACGAAGGTTCGACCTCGATGGGTATTGCCTCGGACTGTGGTAGGGGCGTTGACGAAGGCAGCACCTGAAGACTTCGGACGGTTGCCTGGTCGTGATCGCAGGCAGCCGGAATGAGGCACAGCAGAGCTGCCGAGAGGGGGAGCTTTCCAAGACCTCGACGCGTGGACCGGATCATTTCTACTTCGTTGTTCTCTTACCGCCTACCACCGAAGCAACTGAGATGTCGGAAGGGTCATGGGACGCAAACCCCGTACGCGAAGTGTCCAACGTTCATGCACACGTCACTTCCGAGACAGTCGGCCCCCCCAAGCTTGCATAGCCTTCTACACTTTTGGTCGTAGCACGCATGCTTTGAGTGGCAGTCCAGGTTGGTTTGACAAGTCAAGCACAGGGATTCTGTGTAGCAGGATCCGTTTGGAGGCTCGCATGCTCCAGAGATTGGCGTTGCGATTCGACACGGCTGCGAGAAGCCGCATTCCCAAGCGTACAGTTGTCCCGCAACCTCGCACGGCTTACCGGTTGGGTCGGCCGGAACCAACAGCGGGTCCAACCCGTTGGCGCCGAAGCCTGCCTCACCTCCTCCGCCCGAAGCTCCACCGGCTCCCGCGCCCGCGGCTCCTCCTCCGACCCCCGAGGCACCGCCCGCCGCGCCCGCGTCACCCGGCGACCCGGCGGGGCCACCTGAATCGCCAGCAGTCCCTCCCACACCCGCTTGTCCAGCGGTTCCACCCGTCGATACGTCTTCGACGCTCGCGTCGTGGGGAGCTGCCCCGACTCCGCCAGTGGCTCCCCCACCGCCGGAGGTGCCCCCCGTGCCCGACACGCCACCTGTCGCGGGAGGCCCTCCGGTACCGTCAGCCGACGCGTCCACGGAGCTTCCTGCATCACCCCCGTCCAGGGGAACGCACAGCTTGGTCTCCGGGTCCATCGTTGTCCCGGGGCCGCAGCCTCCAAGGACCGTGGTCTCATTGGTCGTGCCGCACCCGTGAGACAGGGCAAGCAGCACCCCCCCAACAAGTGACAATGTGGATGCGTAGTTCATGGTTCCTCAACAAGGGACAGAATGCGCTCGGCTTGATTTGGCCATGCCGGGACACTACGGATGAAACGCTCATATTGCAATGACTTTGTCTTTATGTTGATTATGAACATAGAATGTTCGAACATCGTTGTGTATCGGGATAACGTGTCGCTGGTGGCACGGTAGTTTGATGAACTCGCGGGCCCGAGTGCCATGTCCGTGCCGGACGGACTGCTCACCGCAACCCGTTGACTTCTCACAAACGCCGGGATCACCTGGGACCGCGAGGTGCCCGAAAATGACCAACGGTGCCCGTTTTCGACCACCGCGTTCCGCCTCCGGGTAGAACACGGAATTGGACCGAGGTCGCGGCGGGGCTTTCCGTTGGGGCGCATGTCGAGCATCTGCAGACCCTTCGGACACACGGCCGGGTTGGTTGCGCGAAAAGTGATCGAAGGGCGGAGAAATGTTGGCTTGCCTCGGGAAGTCCTGCCCAGAGCAAACGCGGACTGATCCTCGTGGGATAGCTGGGACGCGGCACCCCCCCCATCGCCACGAGCCACCCAGAATCGGGGCGACCCGTTGCTCGCAGGCATCGGGGTCTGAGTCCGCTGTCCTGCAGTGCCCACAAGAAGTCCTTGGCGGACGGCGATGGCATACCCGGCAAGCCACAGGTCGAGAGTCTTCCTCGGGCCGCGGGGCGTCCACAGATGCCCCTTCGCTCCCCGGACGACGAGGCCAAGCTCGACGAGCCTCTCGCGCAGCGTCATTTGCGGGCTGGCTGCTGACCCCCGCAGCAGCAGCGAGAGTCCGCACCGGGTCGGGATCAACGTCGGCTCCGCCAGGACCGTGAACAGCACCTGGTAAGACGGCATGAGCATGACACCCTCGGGCCTCCGGATCTGGGCCGAAATCCGCCCCTTGACAGCCCCCAACTTCGGACACACCTGTTCCAACATTCAAGGAGAGTCGCCCTGATAGGAAACCAAATCCGAGCCGCACGCTCGGTAGGGAAGGCCACAGAGCCCAGTCCCTAGTGTTCGTGACCCGCTCCACGCGGGACCCCATCACGGGCACGACGACGTGAGTCGTTGGTCATCGCCGTCGCGTATGACAGGCCGCGGGAATGAGTCCGCGCGGTCAGCCATGATTCTCTGAGGGCATCTGCCCTCGGGAGCCGACGCGATGATCAAGAAGCCCTTCGAGACCTCCCTCCCCCCCAAGCTCCAAGCCGATCCGGTCGTGGCCCGCAGACGCCCCCGTCGAAGAGACGCAAGCGGAGCCGTCACCATCACGATCTCCCCCGAGGCCCTGGACAGCCTGCTGCAGGTGTTGGCCGGGGGCACGGCGAACCGCTCGCAGGCCACGTACGACGTGCATTCGTCTGACCTGCCGATGGGCAAGCGCCGGTTCCGGCAAGGCTGCAAGCAGGGATGGTGGCAATCGTGGCGGGGACCGAACCAGTCGTTCGTTGCGCTCAAGGCCGACGTCGACGAATGGCTGCGCGGCGGGAAGTCTCCCAGTCGTCCCGGTGGAGCGAGCCGGGACTTGCGCGGCGAAGCACTGCGAATCCTCGAGAAATCAGGCCTTGGATGACGTTGCGCCTCGGGCAGCGAGATGGAAGGATAGCGACATGGTTCTGAGCGAACGAAAGCGCGTGACCGTCGATGGATACTGGCAAGGTCAGATCGTCCTTGCGGACGGATCGAGCCTGTGGCTGGCCCCGTTCGACAGGCGGATGGACGAAGGGGAGGCGGACAAGCTCATCGACGAGGCCGAACGGCTCGCTCGCGAGCGGGGCGTGTCAGCCCCCCAGGCCCGGGCCCCTCGCGCGCAGTCCAACGAGACCGTCAGCCAGTACTTCACCCGATGGCAGGCCGACCGAAAGAGGCACGGCATTCGAGATGTGGACACGGAGAGCTCGCGCTTCACGCACCACATCGAACCCCTGATCGGACGTCTGCGAATTCAGGAAGTGACGTCGGACAACCTCGAGGACCTCGTCACGCAGCTGGAGAACAAGATCGCCGCCAACGCGATCAAATTCAAGACCGCGAACAACATCTGGGCGGTCGCGTCGAAGATGTTCGGCGACGCCAAGTCGAGCCGGAGGCGCGAGCTGCGCGTGCGCACCGACAACCCCGCCGCGGACGTGAGGGGACCTGACCCGTCGCTGCACGTCAAGCGCCGCAAGAGCTACCTCTACCCCACCGAGTTCTTGCAGCTCTTGTCGAGCGAAGACGTTCCGGTTCGTTGGGCGCGCATCTACGCGCTCGCCGTCTACACCTACGGTCGCGCGGGCGAGCAGGCAGCGCTCACCTGCGAGGACGTCGATTTGCAAGCGCGCAAGATCGAGTTGGTCAAGCAGCTGGACGCGAAGACCGGCGAGCTGAGGGAAACGAAAGAGAGCGCCAAGTACGCCATCCCGATCGAGCCCAACCTGCTGCCGCTACTCGAACAGTTGATCCGCGAGGCGGGCGGCAAAGGACCCCTGCTGCAGGCCGATCGTGCGGCCGGCCAAGTCCACGGCCTACCTCGCAACGACGCGTCGGCGAAGCTGCGCCGGCACTTGCAGATGGCTGGCGTGACGCGGTCCGTCTTGTTTGCCGACGACGAGCTTCGCAAGCCTCTCACCTTCCACGACCTGCGAGGGACGGCAGCCACGTGGATGGCGCTGCGGGGCGATCCGCCGCTCACCATCCAGCAACGTGTCGGTCACCGGCAGTTCTCCACGACGCAGCTTTACATCCGGGAGGCGGAGGCAGTGGGCCAGGGTGCCGAGATCGGCACACCGTTCCCACCTTTGCCTGCGCGCATCCTCGAACCCGTCCGCCGGGGCGGACGGGACAAAAAACGAAACCCCCTGTTTTCACAGAGGGTATTCGAGCGGGGCGGACGGGACTTGAACCCGCGGCCTCCGGCGTGACAGGCCGGCGTTATAACCAACTTAACTACCGCCCCAGAGCGGCATTTCGAAGCGGGTCGGGGTTATGCTCGATACCTTCGTTGGTGTCAAGACCCGATCCGTCCAAAATCGACGATGGCTTCTACCTCTGGTTGTTCGTGCACCCGAGCAGGATCTGAACTTCGCCCCCGTCGTCGTTCTGCATCTTCTCACACGTCGCCGGGCACATGATCAGCTTCGAGGGTGAGGTGTTGTTGTCGTAGTACCAGCCGTCACCGCCCGCACACGCGGCCAGGTCATCGACACGGTCCACTTCCTCAGCCTCGGTGGCCGCGCCGGGCTTGTACGTCACCTTGACCAGTTCGGGGTTCACGGTGCCGGCCTCCGCGGTGGGCATTTGGTACTCGCACCCCAGAGCCGTGCCGCGGATTTCCTCGAGCGCATCGATGAACGCCTGGCCCACGTTGCCCGCTTCGATAATCACAGGCGTGCCCGTTCCCCCCTGCGCCGCGATCGTCTCGAGCACAGCCTCCCCGATGTAGTCCAGCCCCGGGAACCCGATCGCAAACACCGGAATCCCCCCCGCCCACGCCCCCGCCGCGACCTGCCCCAGTGGCGTCTCCGCGGCCTCGTTGGTCGGCGGACAGTTGCCCTCCGGTCTCCCGTCCGTCACCAGCACCACCGCGCACTTGTGCGTCGGCATCACCGACAGCCGATCGTGGCACGCCTGCACCGAACCTGTCAGCGCTGGCATGGTCGGCGTATAGCCGCTCGCCACGAGCCCCCCGATCCAGCTCACCAGCGACGCGTTGGGCAACGGCGCCCACGGCACCGCGGGCTTCGCGTACGCGTTCTGATCGCACGTAGCGTCGTACGGGTCATTGGTCTTCGCGATCGGGAACCGCTGCGCCGCGGCCCCTAGCCCCACCGACTGCACGTCGTTGAAGAAGTTCGTGAGCCCGGACTTGAGCGCCGTGATGTTCGACCCGCTCATCGACCCCGACACATCGACCATGAAGTACATGTCCAGGGGCACGGCCTCCGCCTGCAGGTTCACCTCCGCACAGGACGAGTCCGGATCGATCTCCCCGTCGCCCGTGAACCCTGTGTCCAGGAACGCCCCGTCTTCGCCTCCGTCCGTCGTGCCGGTGCCGCCCGAGCCGCCCGAGCCGCCCGAGCCACCCGTGCCCGCAGTCCCGCCCGAGCCACCCTTGCCCGACCCCCCACCAGAACCGAAGTCGCTGGAGCCGCCGTCCGTGCCGCTGCACGCCACGACCGCAATGGCCCCAAGCGCAAGAGCCCCAGCAACAAGACCCACGTAACGACGACCCAAGATGCTCATGCCGTTCCTCCCGAAGCTACGAAGTATCCGCAGGAACGTAGCAGATCACCGCCGCGTCGACCATGCCATCCAAGCAGACGACGGAACGCTCCACGCCGACGGCCCGAAAGCCGGTCAGTCGTGGATGAGCTTACGGAACTTCATCCGGTGCGGGTCGACCGCGTCCACCCCCAACCGCCCGAGCAAGTCTCGCTCGTAGTCCTGGTAGCTCCCCTCCACCATCACCACCTTCGAGTCACCCTCGAACGCCATGATGTGCGTCGCGATGCGGTCGAGAAACCACCGATCGTGGCTGATGACCAGCACGCAGCCCGCGAAAGACAGGATCGCCTCCTCGAGCGATCGCAGCGTGTCCACGTCGAGATCGTTCGTGGGCTCGTCGAGCAGCAGCACGTTGCCGCCGCTGCGAAGGAGCTTCGCGAGGTGAACGCGGTTGCGCTCACCGCCCGAGAGCAAGCCCACGGGCTTCTGCTGGTCTGCTCCCTTGAAGTTGAAGCTGCCGACGTACGCGCGGGAGTTCACCTCGCGCTTGCCCAGCTGGATCGCGTCCTTGCCACCCGAGATCTCCTCCCAGATCGTCTTGTCAGGGTCGAGCTCCGCGCGCGATTGATCCACGTACGCGAGCTGCACCGTGTCCCCGATCTGCAGCGAGCCGGCGTCGGGCTCTTCCTGCCCCGCGATCATGCGAAACAGGGTGGTCTTGCCGGCGCCGTTGCCGCCCACGATCCCGACCACCGCCCCCTTGGTCACGATGAACGACAAGTCGTCGATGAGCATGCGGTCGCCGTAGCCCTTGCCGAGCCCTTCGGCCACGATGACCTTGTCTCCGAGCCGCTCCCCGGACGGGATGACGATCTCGCCCTGGGCCACGCGCTCGCCACGGTCCTCCGTGAGCAGCTTCTCGTACGCGGTCAAGCGAGCCTTGCCCTTGGCCTGGCGCGCCCGCGGCGCCATGCGGATCCACTCGAGCTCGCGCTGCAGCGTCCGCTGCCTCGCGGACTCCTGCTTCTCCTCCTGCGCGAGCCGCGCCTGCTTCTGCTCCAACCACCCGGAGTAGTTCCCCTTGTAGGGCCGGCCAAAACCCCGGTCGAGTTCCAGGATCCACTCCGCCACGTGGTCGAGGAAGTACCGGTCGTGCGTCACGGCGATCACCGTGCCGTCGTACTCTTGCAAGTGCCGCTCGAGCCACGCCACCGACTCCGCGTCGAGGTGGTTCGTCGGCTCGTCGAGCAAGAGCATCTGCGGCCTCTCGAGCAGCACGCGGCACAACGCCACGCGCCGACGCTCCCCGCCGGACAGCGTCTCCACGTCCGCGTCCCCTGGCGGAAGCCGCAACGCGTCCATCGCTACTTCCAGGTTGCGCTCCAGATCCCACCCGCTCGCGTGGTCGATCGCCTCCTGCACCTTGCCGAACTCCTCCATCACCTCGCTCATCTCGTCGTCCTCGAGAGGCTCGCCAAGCTTCGCGCTCAGCTCCTCGAAGCGCACGAGAAGGTCCCGCGTACCCTTCACCCCGAGCTCCACGTTGCCCCGCACGTCGAGCTCCGGGTCGAGCTCCGGCTCCTGCGAAAGATGCCCGATCGTCACGCCCTTGGCCGCGAACGCCTCCCCGAAGTAGTCCTTGTCCTCCCCCGCCATGATCCGAAGCAGGGTGCTCTTGCCCGACCCGTTGGGTCCGATGACGCCGATCTTGGCGCCGGGTAGGAACGACAGGGACATCGCACGAAGAACCTCCTTGCCCGTTGAGGTGACCTTGCGCAGCCCGACAGTGGTGAACACATACTCGACCGACATGGGTTCCCTCCTTGTCGTTGACGCCGTCGGCTGTCAATTGACTTCGTCGAACCCTACAGGTCATCCCTCTGGGAATCCGGTCGACAATGTCGTAATCGGGTCGCCGTCACGTTCCCCGGGAGCTTCGCTGCCCGGGGCCGCTTCTCGAGAGGTCAAGCATGCCCGCTGCAGGTTCCTTCCCCTGGGTCGTTCTCAAGTTCGGAGGCACGAGCGTCGCCACACGCGACCGATGGGACGCGATCGCGAATACCCTCGAGGCGCGACGCAACGAGGGTCTGCGTCCCGTGCTCGTGTGCTCCGCCCTCGCGGGCGTCTCGAACGCACTCGAAGATCTGCTGGGCAAGGCGACGCGCGGAGACCACGCTCTGGTGCTCGCGGCGGTCCGGCGCACGCATGAAGAGCTGGGCGCGGCCATGGGGGTGGACACCAGCGGTCTCATTGGGAGCTACCTCGAGGAGCTGGAGCGGTTCGCCCAGGGGGCATCGCTGCTCGGAGAGGTGAGCCCGCGCCTGCACGCGCGCGTGCTCGCCCGAGGGGAGCTGATGGCCACGAGGCTGGGCGCCGCGTACCTCCGCGCGCGAGGCATGAACGCCACCTGGGTCGACGTGCGCGATCATCTGCAAGCCGTGCCCGAACCCGGGGCTACGCAGGTTCGCAACCTTCTTTCCGCGAGCTGCCCGTACGATCCCGACCCCGCGATGCAGCAAGCGTTCGCAGACCTCGACGGCGACGTCATCGTGACGCAAGGGTTCATCGCCAGGGCGGGCGACGGCTCCACGGTGTTGCTGGGGCGCGGCGGTTCGGACACGTCAGCGTCGGTGCTGGCGGCCCGCCTGCAGGCGCGACGCTGCGAGATCTGGACGGACGTGCCGGGGATGTTCACGGCGAACCCACGCCAGATTCCGAGCGCAAGGCTGCTGCGAGCGCTGGACTATGACGAGGCCCAGGAGGTGGTGTCGACGGGGGCGAAGGTGCTTCACCCGCGGTCGATCCCCCCGGCCCGTGCGTCGGGTATCCCGCTGCACGTGCTATGCACGGAGCGGCCGGAGCTCGAAGGGACGGTGGTGTCTCGCACGGGCGCGGGCGACCGCGCGCAAGTCAAGGCGATATCCATGAAGACGGGGGTGATGCTCGTGTCGATGGACACGCCCGGCATGTGGCAGCAGGTCGGGTTCCTCGCGGACGTGTTTGCGTGCTTCAAGCGGCACGGTCTGTCCATCGACATGGTGTCGACCTCCGAGATGAACGTGACGGTGACGCTCGACGCGGGGTCCAACCCGATCGAGGGGGACGCGTTCGAGGCGCTTCGCACGGACCTGGAGCCTTACTGTCGCACGAGCGTGGTGGGCCCATGTGCGTCCATCAGCATCGTGGGCAGGCACATTCGCGCGATCCTTCACAAGCTCGGACCGGCGCTCGAAGTGTTCGAGGAGCAGCGTATCCACCTGGTGTCGCAGGCGGCTAGCGATCTGAACCTGAGCTTCGTGGTTGACGAGGACCAGGCAGAGCGGCTGCTGCGAAAGCTCCATGCGCTGTTGTTCTCGCAGCGGAAGGTCGACCCCGTGCTCGGGCCGAGCTGGGAAGAGATGTTCGATCGACCGGAAGCCGCGGCGACACGGTCGGCCAAGCCATGGTGGGAGAAACGCCGCGACGAGCTTCTCGCGATGGCCGAGGGGCGCACCCCCCTGTACGTACTCGACGCGGGGACGCTGGAGGATGCGGTCACGGAGACGCTCGGGATCGATGGTGTCTCCCGGGTGTTGTACGCGGTGAAGGCGAACTGGCACGAAGGGGTGTTGGGTCGCTTCGAGGCGCGGGGCTTGAGCTTCGAGTGCGTGTCGCCGGGGGAGGTGGCGCACGTGATGAGGACGCTGCCGGGGCTCGACGCGAGCCGGGTTCTGTTCACGCCCAACTTCGCGCCGCGATCGGAATACGAGTGGGCACTGGGCCAAGGTGTCAGGGTGACGGTGGACAGCGTGTACCCGTTGCAGGCGTGGCCGGAGCTATTTCGCGGCCGCGAGCTGTTTCTTCGAATGGACCCGGGGCGCGGGCGCGGTCACCACGAGCACGTGCAGACCGCCGGGGCCACGTCGAAGTTCGGCATCCCGCTGTCCGAGGTCGATGCCTTGGTGCCGCTCGTGCGATCGCTCGGCGTGAAGGTGGTCGGGCTCCACGCTCACCTGGGCAGCGGCATCCGAACGGACCGAGACTGGGCGGACACGGCGCTGGTGCTGGCGCAGGTGGCGGAACGGTTCGGCGACGTCCGTGTGCTGGACCTCGGGGGCGGGCTCGGGGTTCCGGAGCGGGCCGGCCAGACCGGGTTGGATTTAAGGGAGGTGGGGTCGTCCTTGCGGGAGGTGAAGCGGGCTCAACCTCGCTACGAGCTGTGGGTGGAGCCGGGTCGGTTCCTCGTGGCGCGGGCCGGCGTGCTGCTGGCGCGCGTGACCCAGGTCAAGCAGAAGGGCGAGGTCCAGTACGTAGGTGTGGATGCGGGCATGAACTCGTTGATCCGGCCTGCGCTCTATGGCGCGTACCACGAAATCGTGAATCTCACCCGACTAGGGCACGAGGCGACGACGGTAGCGAACGTGGTGGGTCCGATCTGCGAGACGGGGGACACGCTGGGGTACAACCGGTCGATGCCGCAGGCGCGGGAAGGGGACGTGCTGGTGGTGACGACGGTGGGGGCGTACGGGCGTTCGATGAGTTCGCGGTACAATCTGCGGGAGCCGGCGGAGGAGGTGGTGCTCGGGACCGGGGAATAGGCTTTGCTTGTAGGGGGTTGGTTCAGGCACCGGGCAGGACGAGTGTCCGCCCGAAAGGTGTGTCAAAAACTGTACGGATGTTCAGAAGTGATCTAGGAATGCCCCTATGAGTCCTCGAAAACTCGCACCCTATGTTTTGCGCATGCTCGCTGGGTACCAGAAGGACGGCCGTGTGGCCAACCTCGAGACGCTGGTGGACGACGTCGGGGTCCGCCGGGCGGACCTTCGTCGGACCGTGTCCGCGTTGCACCGGGAGGGTTACGTGGATGCGCTCCGGATGCGGTTGACGATGGCGGGGTTCGCGCTGGGAACGGCGTTATCGCGGGCCGAGTTGCCCCCGTTGCGCACGATGCGGGCGGCCAGGGCCGCCGCGTGAAGCAGGACACCTGACCGCCGGGTGGACATCTGTCCGCTCTCGAGGCCGGGCAGGCCACCTCGACAACTTCCGTGGAAGGGCGGGTCCGGGACACAAACGGTCCGAAGAAAGCAGGCACATCGCACGGATCATCGATTTGGGGTTGCGCTCGCCGGCAGTGAGCACGCATCTTGCTCCACCGTAGGTTCGAACGGACACCGGCCACGGAGGCGAGCATGCAGCGATCGATGGCACCGAACGAATGGCGAAGGCGCGAGGGGCGCCGTGGGCTCGTCGGCGTCCT
Source organism: uncultured Polyangiaceae bacterium (assembly GCA_964488865.1). Taxonomy (GTDB): domain Bacteria; phylum Myxococcota_A; class Polyangia; order Polyangiales; family Polyangiaceae; genus MWCO01. The sequence goes on from CAZAWR010000009.1 coordinate 11,165, forward strand.
GGGCGGGCTCGTCGTTGGAACGATGGTATCCGTGGCGTGGGCTCAGCCGGCCGGGTCGGAGCCAGCCCCGGACCCCCTGCCCGAGGGGGATACGGCGACCTACCCCGAGCTACCCACGCCAGCGGAGGTGGCTGCGTCGCCTTCCGCACCTCCGGCCTCCACGGGTAGTGCAACCCCTCCCGCTCCGGTGCGAGCGGTGCCCTCGGCCCCGCCGGCCCCCGAACCGGAGACGGACACGCCGCCCGAAACGCTTTTCGGCGGCGACCAAGACGTCGTGCTGGGCGGGTTTGGCGGCTTGAACGTGCGGTATACGCGGGTGCTCGGGGCGGACAGTGTATGGGTGGGAGGCGAGGGAGCCTTGCTGCTCAACCACGCATTCTCGGTGGGAGCCGGGGGAGGCGGCATCGGCAACGAGATCAACCCCACGGGCAAGACCCGGCTGGACTTCGGCTACGGTGGGCTCATCGTGCGATACCACTTCTTCTCGAGCGAGGTGGTCAACTTCGCGGTAGGCGGGCTCGTGGGCGGAGGAGCGATTGCCGTTCACGACCGCCACGACAACCCCGACGACATCGACTGGGAGAAGATAGGGGAAACAGTCTTCGTGTTCGAGCCCGAGTTGGGTCTCTATCTCAACATGACCCGGTGGATGCGCGTGGGGATCACGGGCGGGTATCGCTTCGTGTCGGGCGTGGACAAGAACGACTTGTCGGAGACCGACGTGCGGGGCGCGGCCGGCGGTGGCTCCGTGCAATTCGGCTGGTTCTAGACCCAAATCAAGCACTCAGTGCTTGATTTGGGACTAGCCCTCTGTGGCTTTGGGATTACCTCTCAGCGTGCTCCCCCGCGGCGGCGAATCCGCCAACCGGCGATGGCCGTGAGCCATAGTCCCACCCACGCGGAGGGGCCCGGAGAGGAGCGGGGTGCACTGCACGCGCAGCCCGATGCCGCCTCGCTACCAGACCACGAAGGACCTCCCGTACCGGCTCCATCGGCCGAAGACGCATCCCCGCCAGCGGACCCGCCGGCTCCCCCCGCGGCCTCCGCCTCTACGTTAGAATCCAACGGCACCGGCGAATCCCCCAACCCATCCATGGAGACATCGTCGGCTGTGTCGGCGGTCGCGTCCGGGCCTGCGTCAGGACCTGCCTCCGGGCCCGGCTCGGGTCCGGCGTCCGGAACGGGCGGGTTCGGATCGATTCGCACACCGAAGTGGCAGCACACCCCACGCTCTTGCCCGTCGGACGTGCGGTTCACGACCCCTTCGGGCCGACCTGGATAGGGCGTTTGCCCCTCGATGAACATCGTGCTGGACCCGCCCCCATCCAGATTGACGGCTTGATAGCATCCCAGGGACTTCAAGAAGTTGGCGAGGGTAATGCCCCGCATGCCCACACGTACCCCGGCCTCCCGCCCGTCCACCACCGCGAGGATCAGCGTGTGCTGGTCTTCGTGCAAGCACATCGCCGTACGTGGCTGCGCCGTCGCCATGTGGTCGGGGTAGGCGCTGGCTTCGATCTCGGCCTGGGGCACCACCCCGCCCGCGCGCACGAGCGTGGGCATCCCAGTGCAAACCTCGTGAGCGCCCGCAGGCGCGGGACCGTTGGGGATGCCCCAGGTGTCCGGAAAGCTCACGCTGTTGCCCGGGCCGACAGCGATGCTATGCGCGCAACTTCCCTGCTCGGCCCCCTGGTAAGCGTCGGTGAACAGCTCGCCATCGCCCATGGCCATCCCGCAAGGAACGGCCCCGGACGCGTAGAAGTTGGTGTTGATGGCGACGGCGGCACCCGCGGAGGCGGCGAACTGGGAGACGACCGTACCGCGCTGGCTGGGTTTGGTCGCGATGAAGGACACCGACGGGTGCGACGTGTCCACGTAGGTGATGTAGATCTCCTGGGCGAAGGCCCCGGAACCGTAGTCCTGGAGGCCCGACCTGTGCTCGTAGGTGACGCCCGGAAACACCTCGGTCCCGGGCCATGCCATGGCCTCGAGCGGAAGGAGAACGGACGTCCCGATCACGAAGAGGGACAGTGCGAAGGAGCGGCGGCGCATGGTGCGGAGTATCCCGCAAAGGGTAAGGGAACGCAACGCTGGCCCGGCGTCGACACAGTGGATGCAGACGACAGTCTCGTCAGGTTCTTGCGAAGCTTCAGCTCAGGGGACGGGGCCGAAGCTGCAGCCGTTGGACAGACCAGCGAGGAAGTAGCGGTGCAGGGCGAGGGCTTCGGGGCTCGACGACACGACATCGAAGGCGACGTCGACGGTTCCGTTGGCGTCGCGCAGGGAGATGGCAACGCGCGGGGCGAGCTTGGAGTCTGCAGGAAGGGAGACCTTGCCATCGAGGGCTCGGGCGCGTTCCAGCAGCGTTTGGAGCACGGTCGCGTCCACCGGCCCGGACTCCGTCACCTTGGCTTCGGAAGGGGGGGCCGCATCGTGAGAGATCTCGACGCGACGGTTGGGGGGGAGTGCGTTGGCGGGCTGCAGGGGTGCGGGGGAGAGGTCCCAGCCATGGGCTTCCACGCGCAGCAGGTTCTCGGGGATACCGCGTTCCACGAGCCAAGCCCTGACGGTCTCTGCACGCGCACGGGACAGTTGGCGCGCAGCGTCGGCGCTGTCGGCCTCGTCCCGATCCGCGTGACCGTGCAGCACGACGGTGGGCTTGGCGCCCTTCTTCGAGCCCTCCTTCCAGACCTTGACGACGCGGTCGACTTCGGCTGCATAGGCGGTACGGTCGGCCTGGTCCTTGCGCTGTTCAAAGGCGAGCCCACCGATCTGGCGACGCCGAGCCTGAAAGCACCGGGAGGCGGCGGGGTCCAGGCGGACCTCGTCGACCAGCAGCTCCACGTGTCCGGCCTGCGTCATGCGGTAGTACAGGAACATCGGCTCGGGCGGTGGGGTAGCCTCCACCGGGGGGGGCGCTGACGCGACAGGGGGAGGGGGCACGGCGGGTGGAGGCTCGGGGGGGCTGCACGCGATCCCGTAGGCGGCGGCGGCGGTAGCGATAAGGGTCCAGCGGGGGTTCACGGTCTCTCCTCCTTCGAGTCCTTCAGTCGGCCAGCGAAGCGTCCCACATAGGCGTCGATCTAGGCAAATTCTCCTTGCCAATCTCCGACGCCGGACCCACGCCCGGACTCACGCGGAGGCCCTTTCTGTGCCTCTGGACCTGGGCTGCCACGGGACCCTTGCGAACGGTGCGGTATCGGAGTAATTTTCGCCCATTCTTGTGCCCGGCACGTCGCTTGCTCGTACGCTCAGCAACCATCGGCTCCCGAGGAACCAGATCCATGCCAACCCCCACTATTCTTCGTTACTTCGGGCACATCGCGCTTCCTCTCGTTCTGGCCACCGGCGCCTACACTGTGATCGGATGTGGCTCAGGTGAGACATCGAAGGCCCCAGGTACGGACATCTCCATCGACCCGGCGGGTGGCCCCGGGGGCAAAGCGGACGGCACCGTGCCGGTCGTTCCCGACGGGGCGGTCGCGGTGCTGGAGATCTACCCGCTGGACATTTGGGCGCAGTACCTTCCCGCTGGCGACTTGAAGCTGGAGGTCTCGGGAGAGCGTGGCCCCTACACCACGACGGGCACCCCGATCCGGTACGTGCCGCTCACGGGGCCGGACACGCTGCACATCCGGCTGTCGGCGGACGACCATGAGCCACTGGACGTAACAGTGGAGTTCGATGGCGGAACGGACGCGGGCGCTTTCGCAGCGCGGTTCGCGGGCGACGTCGACCGGCAGGGGTTCAGCGTAAGCCATCAACCCCTCCGATACGATGAGGACACGGTCCTGCCGACGCAGTCCCTGTACCTCGGATTGCGCCACAAGTGGTTCTCGTCGCAGGGACGTCCCGCGCGCCGCGGCAACGAGATTGACCTGCTCATGGACGGCGAGGAGGCCTGGGGCGACGTCTACGTGGATCTGGAGCGTGCCTCCGAGTCGGTGCTGATCTCGACGTGGTGGTGGGAGTCGGACTTCGAGCTGGTGCGTGACCCGGAGACGCACCATTTGCTGGACCCCGAGGTACGCCGAGGCAATACCATCCTAGGTATGCTGGAGCAGATACCTGCGCAGAAGCGCGTGCTCGTGGGGCAGTTCTGGGGTCAGGACAGCATTCTCTCCTGGATGACGTCGGACAAGGAGCTGCGGGCCCACGCCGAGGTTGCGAACGATGGTTTCGAATTCATGGGGATGGCGAACGAGACCCAGGGCAAGTTCTTCTTCGAGCCCTCCATGTTCTCTTTCGGCAGCCGGGCCAGGGACTCTCACACGGGGCTCGCCGATCGCGCCATGCAGCAAGACGAGGACATCCCCTCCAACGTGCCCGGACGCCCGATCGACCTGACGAAGTGGCCTGTGGGCGTGGACATGGAACACGCCTCTTATCACCAGAAGTTCATGGTGATCGATCACGACGTGGCCTACGTGGGAGGTATGAACTTCCGCCGCGTGGACTGGGACACGAGCGAGCACAAGATCTTCGACCACCGTCGCATGCTCTTCGACGCGGACCAGGAGAGCCGAGAAGCCGTGATGAACCGAACGCAGGAGCCGGACACGGGGCCGCGCAAGGACTACATGGTACGCGTGCACGGGCCCGCCGCCCAGGACGTGGCCGACGTCTTCAAGAAGCGCTGGGACGTGCAGCTGGACAGGGGAGTCGAGTACGCCAGCAAGAGCACTCCTTTCGAAGTGAAGCGCGACATTGCCGCCCGCTCCGGCTCCCAGGTCCAGGTCACAGCCACCCTCCCGCAGCCCCTGTGGGAGCACGCCATCGCCGAGACCTGGATCAATGCGATCGGACAGGCCGAGCGATTCATCTACATCGAGGACCAGTACTTCCGTATGCCGATGATCAACGAGATCATCGCGAACCGCATGGAAGAGAAGAGCGACCTTCGCCTCGTGGTCATCACCAAGCCCGTCAGCGACTGGACCGACCCAGGCTGCGAGTGGACGTCGAAGTCCCACGACCTCTTCAAGTCCCGCTTCCCCTCCCGCTACATGATGCTCCAGCTCCGGGCCTTCGACTCGGTGGTGACCTGGGGAATCGACGAGACCGAGTCCCGCTTCGCCAACATGGACGTCCACTCGAAGATGCTCATTGTGGACGACACCTTCATGAGCGTCGGCTCCTGCAACAAGAACAACCGAGGGCTCGTCTACGAGGCTGAGCTGAACGTGGCCGTGGTGGACCGAGAATGGGTGCAGAAGGAGCGGCTCCGCATCCTCGCCAACATCCTGCCCCCGGGGACCGAGCCGGAGAGCGACGTGGAAGGCTGGTGGTCCCAGCTGGAGCAAGCGGCGGCCTACAACGATTCCGTGTACGCGCTCTGGGAGACGGCCGGGTTCGACATCAGCCTGGACGGCACGCCCCTGCCCGCGGAGTACAAGCCCCTCGGGTTCCTCTACTCGCTCGACTTCCTGCCCTCCTCCGAGTGCCTGATCGAAGGCGTCGGTCCGGACATGGTCACCCGGTAGATCCCTTCCCCCGTCCCGCCTCATCCCGTACACTCCCAGGATGCCCCATCCGCGCGGCCCCCTGCCCCGTCGACGCGCTCCCTTGCTTCCCCTCTGGATGGCTTGTGCCCTGGCCTCAGCCTGCTCCTCCGAGGGGGACGCGGCGGTTCCCGTCGACGGGGGGCCAGGCATCCGATGCAGCGACGTTCGACGCTTCTTGGCCGGACCGGTGAATCACTTCCACCACGGGGCCTGGATGGCCGTGAGCCGGACGGTGCCGCTGCGTGTCCACGTGGCAACGGAGGACTTCGACGACACCTTGGGCCTTCGGTTGCGTTGGAGCGTGTTCGAGGTGCCGTGACGCGGGAACGCCGTCCTGGTCGGAACGACGGCGTTCTGCTAGCGTGACTCCCATTCCGGAACCCTCGATGGACCACGAACACCGGTCGGACCGACAGATCGCGGAGTCGCTGCTCTCCGGCGCACGCTCCCGTCTCGTCAACGTCTGCTACTACACGATGGTGGTCATGGGCTACCTCGTCATCCCGGTGTTCGTTCTGCGGGTGCAGACCAACGGGTGGGGACTGTCGGCAACCATTCACGCCATCGTCGTCCCCATCGGGACCGTCCTGGCCTTCTTTCTTTCCAGGTTCTCGCTCCGCACGCGCGCAACATTGCTGGTGGTGATCTCGCTCGTGTCAGCTCTAGGCGGCCTCATGACCTATGGCATCGTCGGGAGTGGCTTCTTCGGAATGGCCCTCATGGCCGTCGTCGTGGCCGCCATCACCCTCGGCCAGCGTTCGGGTATCCTCACGATGCTCGCCGGTGTCGGCGCCTTCCTCGTCGTGATGGCGGCGGTGATGACGCGCGCCCACGCCCTGGCGCCCAACCTCGCAGGCTACGCCATGTCCCCCACCGGCTGGGTCGTCGCCATCGTCGGGTTCGTGCTCTTCTCCTTGCTGCTCATCATCGGCATCCAGGCCATGCACAACGTGCTTGGCGAGGTCATCGACGCGAAGGTACGAGCATCCCGCGCGGTGGAGCAGAAGAGCGTGTTTCTCGAGTCGATCCTCGAGTCCACGCACGCGTTGCTGCTGGTGCTCAACCCGCGGTTGGAGGTCACGCGAGTCAACCGAGCGTGCCTCGGTCTGATCCATCGCCCCGAGGGGCACCTGCTCGGCAAACCGTTTGCGGAAACGCTCTTCCTGACGAATCGCCAGCCGGGGGTGCGCCAGAGCTTCACCGAGGGCAGCCCCGCGGGTGAGGACACGTGGCACACGGGGGACGATCGCGAGGTCGTGGTGGCGTGGAACGCCAGCGCGGTGCGGGCCGAAGGCGAGGGCGAGGCACAGTACTGGATCGTCAGCGGCATGGACGTGACGGCGGAACGGCAGCTTCAACGCGAGCTTCAGCAGGGGGACAAGATGCGATCCATCGGCCAGCTGGCCGGTGGCATCGCTCACGACTTCAACAACATGCTGACGGCGATCCTCGGGTCGGCAGAGATGATCGGGCGCCAGCAGGGCCCGATCGGCCCTTCGCCCCACGTGCACACGATTCTGGCCTCTTGTCGCAAAGCCTCCGACCTCACGCGGCAACTGTTGAGCTTCTCGCGGGTGGAAGGCGGGCCCCTGCAGACGCTCGATCTGCACGGGGCGGTCCGGGACGCTCTGCAGCTGTTTGCCGCTTCCACGCGGGAGGGTCTCAATCTGCGCACGGAGCTGGCGAACGAGCCGCTGTTCATCGAGGGCGAGCCGACCCACATCGTCAATGCCATCCTCAACCTCGTGCTCAACGCCCGGGACGCCATCGAGCGGGGGGGCACCATCACGGTGCGCACCTTCCGACGCGACGTCGACGGTCGCGGATCCTTGGGGATGCTCAAGGAGCTGAAGCCGGGGCCCTATGCGGAGGTTGTAGTCGCCGACGACGGCGTGGGGATTTCGCCCGAGAACCTGGGCAGGATGTTCGAGCCGTTCTTCACGACGAAGGAACGTGGCAAGGGCACAGGACTCGGGCTTGCGTCGGTGTACGGGACGGTGCATCGGCACCATGGCGCGATTCGGGTCTTCAGCGAGCCGGGTGTCGGGACCAGCTTCCACATGTTCCTTCCGTGCGTGGAAGGGTCCCCCGCGGTGGTGGCCCCGGACCCCGTCCGTCCCATCCCCCCCTTGTCCGTAGTCCTCATCGAGGACGACGCGTCGATCCGCAGTACGACGCAGGAGATGCTCGCGGACTTCGGGCACCGTGTGGCGACGGCATCGAACGGGCAGGATGGCCTCGAAGTGCTTGCGCGGCAGAGCGGGGAGGTAAACGTCGTGATCCTGGACTGGGTGATGCCGGTGCTGGGAGGGCGCGAGACGCTGGAGGGGATACGGAGCGCGTACCCGACGTTGCCGGTGATTGTAAGCTCGGGGTTCGCGCCGGGCCACGAGGCGCTCCGTCCCCACCTCGACGAGAAGCTCCTGTTCTTTCTGCAGAAGCCCTACCGAGCCGAGGAGCTACTGGCACTCATCGGGCGAATTCACGGACAGCGTCTGGGGTCGCGGACGGCAGGGTCTGAACAGGACGTTGCCGATGCCCTATCGCCGTGAGAAGCTGCTGCAGCTGGCGGGATAGTGAGGGGAGGCGCGGCGCGTACAGGTGAGACCAGCGCGCACCGCTCGAGGGGTCAGTTGTCCACGCGGACGAGGGTTTAGGGTGAAGGCTCGAGCCACACGGGGTTTGCGTCCAAGGTCACCGCAAATGCCCCGCCTTCCGCCGACACCGTCTCTTCCCGCAGGGGAATCCCACTCTCGTTCGTGACGAATCCCGTGACGCGCACCGACGGGGCAGCAATCTCTTGCCCGAACGAGATGGTTCCGCCGTTCGACCACGCCACCCACCCCACCGCGCCCGTCTCGCGGTTCCGGTACGCCGAGGCGTATCCGCCGGGCACGTCCACGGGACCCAGGCGCTCAGCCTGCGTCTCGTCCGTCTTGCTCGCCAGAAGTCGGTAGGCGAACCAAGCGGGACGAGGCTTGCCCCGGTCCGCCGTCGTCTCTAGCTCGAGGAACCCGCCGGACACCAGCCCCATCCGATCGTACACCCCCCCAAACCGACCCCCAAACTCGTGCCACCCCACAAGGTTGTTCCAAAGAATCAGACTCACCCCCCCGTCCCGGTTCACCACGTACCGCTGCACGAGCGACCGCGCTTGCTGCTCCAGACTCTGCGCAGGCTGGTTGCATATGCCGCTGTCGGTGTCGCACAGGGGCACGGCGGGAGGGCATTGCGCATCCGACGCGCACCGGGGAACGCACTGCGCCGCAGGCCCGATCTGCACGCACACCTGGGCGGGCGGACACGCGGGGCTGCACTGGGCGTCCGGGATCGTGACGGTGCCCACGTGCGTCCCGTGCTCCATGGACCACAGCTCCACGTCCTCGAGCCCGTGGGAATCGAGCAGAGAGCGGTAGTCGGCGGCGGCGCGAATCTCCACGTCGTCCGCGCCGCCCCAGTGGTGGATGTCGACGGCGTGGAAGCGAACGCCCGCGCCTGCGAGAGCAGGGATCACACTCGCGTGCAGGGCGTCCACCACCGAGGAATCCGTGGAGCCAACAAGCACCATGCGAGCTGTTGGGTCCGCCTGCCGGACCGCCTCGGCGGTGAGCGTGAACCATGCGACGTAGTCCTCCGCGCCGTGGGGCAGGGCATCGATCTGAGGCGTCTCATTGCCCACTTGCCAGTGCGTGATGCGAATGCCACCCGAGGCGTCGTCGACCCCGTCTCCATCATAGCGCTCGACCACATCGCGGACGAAGCGCTGGTATCCCACGGGGTCATCGAGCTGGTTGCGCAGCTCCGGGTCCAGAATGCCCCCTTCGTGGAAGACGGCAAGGTAGTGCACACCGGCCGCCGCCGCCGCGGAGAAGCACTCTTCCGTACCCATGACGTTGGACCAGTCGTAGGCCCCGCCCGCGGTCGGCTCGACGAGGTCCCAGAGCAGCTGCAGGTTGCTGCGGGTCCAGTGGGCCCCCAGCTCCACGTGCTGCTCACCGGCCCACGCGAGATAGGCATCGTGGGAGAGGCCCGCGGCCTGCTCATAGGCGCCAAATTCGCGCGTAAAGGAGGCGAAAATTCCGAAGGCACTTCGAGAGGTGGGGACGTCGGCGCCGCCATCGAGAGCCGCGTCCACAGCACCGTCGGCACTCGTCTCCGCCCCCCCGTCCGACGGTGAGGAGCCGGGGGAGTCGTCGGAGCCCCCGCAGGAGGCGACAAGGACAATGGAAAAGAGGCAGTGGAGTCGCATGGGGGAAGAATGCTCCCCCACCATGACCGCGGTCAAGGGGCCGCTGGCGCGGTGACAAGGGAGGCGGAAGGAGGTCGAGCCCTACTAACGTCCCTACTGGGTTGAGGCCCGGCTACGACCTATGGACGGATGATGCACATCAACTAGGAACTGAGAACACGGAAGGCGAACAGAGAACCAGGAATGGGCAGAGTCAGGCGCAACACGTACGGCCTCCCTCCGCACCACCCTTCTGTGCCTTCTGCGACCTCTGTGGTTCTCCGGACGGCGATCCCTGCTTGGGAGCCTACAGCTCGCTGCAGGCGGAGGGGGTGTTGGAGACGAAGGATTGGACCTGCTTGAGCATGGAGTCGCACTCGGTGCGGACCTCCGCCGCGCGCGTGCGCAGCGGACCCCAGTGACCCTTGTTGCCGCCCAGGACTCGGATCCCAACGGCTGCGTACTCTGCCGCAAACGCGGGGCACTCCTTCTCGAGCCGCTGGAAGTCGACCCCATCGCCCGTGCCCCAGTTCTTCCAGTTCGTGGAGTTGCACGACACCCCCTCGCTGAAGGTGTCGAGGAAGCACTGCGGGGGGTTGGATCGGTACGACTCGAACAGCTTCGTCAGCTCGGAGCTGGCTGCCCGGGAGTTGAAGCTCGTCTGCCAGGCCCCCGCCTCCGCCGTGCTGGCGCTGGTGTTGCTCGCGCTCGCGTCAATACCGCAACAATGCTTGCCCGAGCTCTCGCGCATGCCCAGCCCGAGCACCAGCGCGTAGGTGTGGCGTAACGTGTCCACCCCCGCCGTACTGTTACTCATCCCGAGGTTCGCGAAGACCGCGTTATACCAGGTCAGCGCGTCCTTGGCCTCGTCCCCCGTCTTCGCCCTGGACGCGAGCTTGACGTCGGACTGGCCCGGGTTGCAGACCGCGCGCGCGAACACCAGCGCCACCCCCTTCGTGTAGCCCCTGGGCGCCTTGCCTCGGTCCTTCCACCGGTACGCGGCGCACGACGACGTCTCCGCCAGCTGCTCGATGGTCTCGATCGCGGACCCCTTCTGCTCGACGAAGGCCTGCAGGTACTTGGCCGAACACCACCCCTTCTTGCTGCCGTAAGAGACGTTGAGGAATCCGTTGGAGGGCATGGCGGTCAGCAGCGTCACCGTATCTCCCTCGGGCACGACGGCGAGCACCGCGTAGTCCGTGGATGGGCCCGATCGCAGGTTGAGCTCGAGCGTGGTGGTGAATTTCGCGCCAACGACGTAGCCGGGGTCCGAGGAGACGTCGAGGAACTTACCGGACACCCACCCTTCTTTCCCATGGAAGCTTACGTTGTAGAAGCCGTTCGACGGGAGGGACTCGAGCAAGGTGACGGTTTGCCCCTTGGAGACGACGGTGAGCACCGCGTTGCTGGTGGAGGGGCCGGAGCGCAGGTTGACGGCGCCGGTAGCCGTGAGGGCGGTGCCCACGGCGTAGCTGCCGCTGATGGCGGTGTCGGTCTCGTCCCAGACCTCGTCTTCCTCGAAGGAGGCAGTGTCCATCGCGCAGGATGCGGTGAGGGCTGCGAGAAGCAGGGCACAGGGCAGGCTGCGGAGCGTCCAACGACGTGTCATGATCTTGTGCTCTCCCGTGCTTCGTAAGAAGCGGTTCGGCGTAGGGGGTCGTGGGTCCGCGTAGCCCCGAGGGAAGCCACACGGCCCACGGTGTCTTTCCTTCGCACGCGGAGTGCCAACGTCGCGCCCGGGCCGGATCGCGCACAAGCGGGATGAATCCTGCGGAGTTGTCGTGCGGAGGGGTGAGACCTGCCAGAGCCCTTGGAGGGGACTTGGGACCTCGCCAGTCTCAGGAAGGGGCTTATCCTACACCAGTGCATACATTCCACCCCGTCCATGACCGCATGGGACGTGCAACCACAGGCAAGTCTGCTACGCTGGCTTCGGTTTTCCACTTGCCGAGGTGCAGCATGCGGTTCCCTTCCCTTTCTTCTTCTGGGTCGGTCGTGGTCCTCGCGGGGTCATTGGTGCTCGCTCCCCTGGGTTGCTCCGGAGACGCCTTCTCGGAAGGTGCGCCCGACGCGTCGGTGGACACCGGCGGTCAAGGCGGGTCGGGTGGCAGCGGCGGCTCGTCGACGGGCGGCGCAGCGGGTGATGCGGGAACTGGCGGGACAGGCGGGACCGGGGGGACAGGCGGGACGGGTGGGACCGGGGGTACCGCCACGGGGGGCACCGGTGGCACGGGAGGGGCTGGGGGCGAAGCCGGCACGGGCGGCACCGGCGGAACCGGCGGAACCGGGCCGGACTGCGACCCCACCGAACAACCGCCACCCGCGATTTACGTGAGCGCCGAAGAGGGGAGCGACACCGCCGGGGACGGGTCCAAAGCGCTTCCCGTGCGCTCCGTGGGCAAAGCGCTCGAGTTGGCGACGGAGCAGGTCAACGCGCATGTGATCCTCGACCAGGGAACGTACGCGGAGCCGCTCGCCCCTGCGCAAGAGCAAGGGCCGCTGACCGTGAGCGGGGGATGGCGGAAGGTGGGAGCGACGTGGGAGCGGGATTGCAGCCCGACGGCGCGGGACAAGACGCTGTTGCAGTCTCCTGGGCGCATCGGGGTGAGGGTGCAAGGGGGGGGACCGATTGCGCTGCAATCCTTGTCGATCCAGCCGGCAGGAATGGCGGAGCCCCAGGACAACCAGCCCGGGGCCTCGTGCTACGGGGTCATCGTGAGCAACGCTGAGGTGAACTTGCGCGACGTGGTGGTGCGAGCCTGTGTCGGCGGGCGAGGCGGCCAGGCCAACAAGGTCCTGTTGCCGCTTCAGCCGAACTGCGACGGCCTGACGGACGACGGGTGTGAGAACGGAGCGTCGGGACCCACGGGGGTGGACGGCTCGCACGCCGCGGAGGCGGGGCAGTTCACGGCGGGTGGCTATGTCCCTCTCGGGGGAACCGACGGGGCTCCCGGGGTGAACGGCGTAAACGGGACGGTGGGCGGGCCGGGTGTCACGCAGACCTGCAATGTGGTGGGCTGTTCCGGGGGAGGGGGCGACTGCAACACCTTGTGGTGCGGGAACTTGGGAACCCAAACGGTGGCGTCGGGGGTGGGCAGGTGCGGGTGTGCGGGTCGCGGAGGGGGCGCGGGGGCCGGCGGCCCCGGGGGCGGCGGGTCGTTCGGGCTCTATGCCGCGCAAGGCGCCGTCATGACTCTCGCGAACTCGGTGGTGGAAGCCATGGCCGGGGGAGATGGGGCGACGGGACAACCCGGCGGCCAGGGAGCCCTCGGGACCGAGGGCCAGAAGGGCGCCAACGCGTCCTGCCCCGGGGCATGCCAGCCCGTGGGCAGCGGCTCGAACTGCAACTGTGAGCAACCCGGCACAGGCGTGTTGCAGGGCGGTACCCAGGGCGGCCCAGGCGGGAAGGGAGGCAACGGCGGCCGGGGCGGCAGCGGGTCAGGCGGGCCGTCGATCGCCCTGCTCATCCAGGGGAGCGCGGCGGTGAACCAGATCGGCGTCAAGCTTCTGTTCGCCACGGCGGGAGAACCGGGAGATCCCCTTGCGGCGACGGGGGTGGACACGGATGTGTTGTATTCGCCGTGAGAACTGGTGAGCTGGGGACCGGGAGCCGGGACTGGGGAACGGCCTAAGGGGGGGCGAAACTTCACTCGCCTGTGGAGGGTGTCGGACGAAGGCGCAGCAGGTTTCGCCTGGGGCCGCGGGGGGGCGGGGGCTTGCTTTCCACCGAATCTGCGCCTGAGGTCGTGGTCGAGGGGGGCGCCGGCTTCACGGGCTTGAACTTGTCTTCCCGCCGGTCGAACATGCTGCCGGGGACGAAGTACGATACCGAAAGAGAGACGAAGAGCACCGTAAGGGCGGTCCCGATCCAGGACACCCAATTCCACCGCCAACGCGATCCGATCACGCCGAACCCATCCACCAACAAGGCGGCAAGGGGGATCACGATGGGGAAGACAAATCGAAAATCTGCATGGTGGCCTGCCGGAAACAGAATGTTGAATCCGAGAGCGCCCGCAACGAAGGTGAGAACGACGATCCAGCTCACGAGGCGGGTGTCCGTGAGTCTGCGTCGCGCAGCGACCGCGCCGCCCACGACCATCGCGGTCAAGGCCAGCAAGAGGCCATTGAGAAACTGTGCCTTCTTTGGGGAATTGGCGAAGTCAGACTCCTGCGTCGGCATCGAATTCTGGGTGCCGAACAGACTCGACTTCAGAAAGTGATTCCAGAACGTTGGCTCGGTCGATTGGAAGCCGAGGTTAACTACATAGGGACGCGCCAGGTAGTCGACCGGGTCGAACCAGAGGTAATACGACGCCGGCCTGGCAGTCACATCGCTGCCCTCCGTCTTGTACGCGCGGCCGAGCACGCGACGTCCGACGTTGTCGCCCTCGTTCCCTCGAAGCGCCGAGACGGAGCCCAGCGCGAGGACGAGCACGACCAGCGCGGCTGCGCTGCTCTTCCACGCCCTGCGCGCCGGATCGCGCAACAGACACGCGACGGTCGCGACCAACAGGGCACCCCCGAAGAGGACGACGTTGGCTTTCGTCATGTACCCCGCCGCCGTTGCGGCCACGGACAGCACCATCCAAGCCGCGTGGCGGGACAGGGTCCACCGCACGAGACCGTAGAAGGCAATGGCAAGGAGGGCATACGTGAGAGGATCGTTGCCCACACGAACGGAGCTGATGACGCTGTAGGGCCAGAATACGACCAGCGCCGTGGCGAGGGTCGTACGCCAAGGGGTTCGGACGATCCGGTGGATGGCGAGCGTGGCGAAGGCCACGAACAAGGAGGCAAAGCCGAGCGAGAGGAGCTGCACACCGACGGTGTAGGTGGTGCACCCGTCGTCCCACCCTCGCAAGGTCCCGGCGATCCAGTAGTAGAGGGGAGGGTGGTGGCAAACGGAGCAGTAAGCGGACTGCGGGATGCCCTCGCCTCGCGCGATGTAGTCGAGATACAGAATGTGCGGCATACTGTCGTAGGCACGTTCCAGAAACGTCGTGTACCCTAGGTATGCGACGTAGAGCGTGAGCGCCAGGATGCTGACCAGCACTGCGGGAAGGGGCACACGGGCGCGGCGCAGAGCCACGAACACGGCAGCCGCGAACACCGAGCCGGCCACCGCGACGACAGCGACGTTGTCCTGCGGCGCGAACGAGAGGGCTGCGATCGCGGGCAGGGCCGCCGTCGCAAGCCACGCCCACGACCTCGGACCCGGCGTTACAGGGGCGGGGTCGTCCAAGGAGATCTGACTCGCGCTTCCCATGGCTATCGGTTACTTGACCATGGCAAGGATCTGGTAGGTGCCGCGCTCGATCCAGTACACCACGCCGTCGCGGACTTCAATCTTGTACGGGGTCGAAGCGCCGGTTCTTCGGACGACCGGCGTTCCACCTGCCTTGGCGACTTGCATGATCCGGCCGTTGTCATCCTCGGAGAAGAAAACGTGCGCGTCATCGACCGCGACGGCGCTGACGTGCGAGTCACCGTAGGTAGTTTTCGTGCCACCGGCCTTCGGAACACGTGTGACCCCGTTTACGTTGGACTGCACGTAGTACAAGTGCGTGGTGTCCGCCGCGAGATCGCTGGGAAGACGCAAGCCACTCGCGAGGGTGAGAAGATCGTCGGTTGCCGCGATCGAGTCTCGCCCCAGCAACCCATCGGTGTACCCTGGTGAGAAGTAGTAGACGTATTGGCTGTCGACGGAGATCCGCCCCACGGGACTGCGACTCGTTTGCGCTGCCACGTAGGTCGAGAACGAACCGTTCTTGGACCGGCGCCGAATGGCTGCCCCGTCCCCGAAGTAAATGCTGTCTTGGTCGACAGCCACGTAATTCGGCGACTCCGCAGTCACGACGGTCGTCAAGGCGCCGCCAGACGGCTCGACGCGCATGATGTTGCCCGTCTCGTTGCGGTTGGTGAAGTAGACGTGCGTGTCGTCCACCGTGATCCCGTTGGGGTCCGATTGGCCCGTTGCCAGGTTCGTGACGGCCCCCCCTGACCTGGGGATTCCCTGCACGGAGCTGGGCGTGGTCCAGAAGACGTGCGTGCTCGACACGGCGAGATTGCGTGGCTCGGCTGCGACCGTCGCAAGAACCCAAGCCGTGCAAACGCCATTGCTGCAGGTTCCGCCTTGACAGTCATGACCGCACGCGCCGCAATGGTCCGCGTTGCTGGCCAGAGTCACCTCGCAGCCATTCGAATTCACACCATCGCAATCGGCGTATCCCGACGCGCACGCGATGGAACAGGCCCCGGTGGAACAGATGGCTGTGCCGTGGGCGGTACCACAGGCCGCAGTGCAGGCGCCGCAGTGGCTGGTGCTGGTGTTGAGGTTCGCCTCGCACCCGTCGGGCTGCGATAGGTTACAGTCGCCCCAGCCAGTGACACAGGAGTATCCGCACTTGCTGCTCGCGCAGGTGGCGGTCGCATGGGCTGGGGTCGGACAAGCGTTCGCGCAGGCCCCGCAGTGACTCACGGACTGCGTGGTGTTCGTCTCGCACCCGTTGGCCGACGACCCGTCGCAGTTCCCCCACCCGGTAGAGCAGGCGATGCCGCAGGTGGCGTTCGTGCACGTCGGTGTGCCATGAGCCCCCGTGGGACACGCAGACCCACAACCACCACAGTTCGCTGCGTCCGACGCCGTGTTGATCTCACACCCGTTCGTGAGGACAGCATCGCAGTTCGCCCATCCCGTGCTGCAGGCGATTCCACATACGGAACTGATGCACGTGGGAGTGCCATGTCCCCCTGCGGGGCAGGCGTTTCCACAGGCCGAGCAATGCGCTGGATTCGAAGTGACGTTGGTCTCGCACCCCGTGACGGGATCCCCATCGCAATCGCCCATCGGCGCCGAACACGAGAGCTGGCAGATGGAATTGACGCATGCCTGCTGGCCCACGCATGCCTTCGCGCACACCCCACAGTGGTCATCGTCGCTGGTGAGGTCGACCTCGCACCCATTCGAAGGGTTTCCGTCGCAGTCATCCCATCCCGAGTCGCAAAGCAGCGCGCATCCCCCCGCCACGCACTGGGCCGTCGCGTGCGGAGCCCCTGGACAGGTGTTTCCGCACTCGCCGCAGTGGGCGGCATCCGTCGCCGTCGCTACCTCGCAGCCGTTGGCCCGGTCGTCGTCGCAATCACCCCAACCAAAGTCACAGTCGATCGTGCAGGCCGAATCGACGCAGTTCGGGGTGCCGTTGTCTGCGCCGCAAGCGTCGCCGCAGGCCCCGCAATGGGCCACGGTCGACGTGGTGTCCGTCTCGCACCCAGTGGCGGGATCCTCGTCGCAGTCCCCGGTCCCCGTGCTGCACGATAGCTGGCAAAGGGAGTTGAGGCATTGCTGGTCGGTCAGGCACGACTTGTCGCAAGCCCCGCAATGCTCCTCGGTGTCGAGCGCCGTCTCGCACCCGTTGGAGGGGTCGCCGTCGCAGTCGGCGTACCCGGATGGACATGGGCCACCGTCGCCAGCGGACCCATCCTCAGCGCCCGCGTCCGGGGGCTGTCCAGCGGCGCCAGCCGAGCTGCCACTGCTACCTGCGTTGCCACTGGCACCATCGGGAACGGACGCATCCTCGAGCGTTTGTCCCCCCGTACCGCCGGTGCCGCCGCTTCCTGAGGTGCCGCCACCGGGGACGGGTTCATCTTGGAAGTCGCTCCCGCATCCTGAAGCGAGCAACGCGCACGTGATGAGAGGTGCCCAACGAACGAGTCTCATGACGGTCTCCTGGGGGAAGGTCGCACCAGGTAGCACATTAACGCACCAAGTCAACCAGGAAAGCGGCTTTCGGGCGGGAAACAAGGTGGCAGGGAGGGCGAGCGTCTCACTTGTCTGCGGCGTGGGGGTCCCCCGAGAATCGGCCGAGCCCGAAGTGGCTACCTGCTCTTGTCATACACCGACCATCCGAAAGGCCCCTCCGAAGACCGGGTGCGGTGTTCGGCATGAGCAGGGGGCCGGGAGGATGCGGTCATGCCGTCCATCCATTCACAGTACACCGCGGAGCAGAAACACGAAGCTCTTCGACTCTCGGATGACCTCGGGGTAGCCAAGGCGGCCGCGAAGCTCGGTATCCCGGGGGGAACGATCTCGAGTGGGCGTTGATCACGTACGCATTCGCAAGGGGCAACCGCAACGCCAACGGCGTCGAAGTCGGGGCGCGTCGCCAAGGTCTACACGCCTTCCCAGAAGGCCGAGGCGCTCGAGATGCTCTCGGTCAAGGGGCCGACGGAGACGAGCCGGATGCTTCGCATCTCGCGCTTCTCGCTGTTTGAGTGGGCCCGCAAGCAACGCGCGTTCGAGCAAGGTCTCTGCACCGATAGTCCGTTGGCCGACTCCGCCCGCATCCTGGCGGAGTGGAAGAATCACCCCGGCCTCGGGCCCAGCCAGATCCGCAACCAACTCCGAAGGCGTGGCCCACATCCCCCACGACGTGTCCACCGAGGACCTTTCCGGGGGAATGGCACCCATTGCGGGACGCGATCCTTCGTTCGCTAGAGGAGACGGTGTGCCGCAAAGTCCCTGCGTTGCTCGATCGCGCGGGCGTCGGGTCCCTGACGGCTCAGGACGAGTTGCTGGATGGGCAGGCTGCCATGAAGCGGAACAAGCACGCGGTGGACCAGCCGCTTGATCGCGGCCACGTCAGGCACCCAGCCGCTACCGTAGGCGCTCTCGAAGCCAGAAACGCCTCGGAGTTCGAGCCCGACCTGACACGCGTCGAGCCAGTGGGGCGCGGTGTCGGGCATCTCCGCGGCCAGGGCGTCGTTCACGAGTTGCCTTGGCGCTGGCTCGGCAAAGGTGATCCAGAGGTACTCGGCGTGGATGTCTTCCCAGTCCACCAGCCAGCGCGACCAGCCAGCGAGCGGAAAAGGCAAGGTGCCGGGCCAGGCCAGCAACCGATCGATGGCTCGTGTGCGTATCCACCGTCCCAACCACCAGAGACCCGCGCAGCCGATAGCACCACAGAGGACGAACGCAGCCACTCCAATCATAGCGGCCAGCGTCCGTGCCAGGCCCCAGCTGGCCAGCCCCCCACTCACGACCAGGCCTGCTGCCACGGAGAGCACGGCGGTGAGAGGGTACCCCAGTGCCGCGACAACCCCCGTCATCACCAGCGAACCCATCGGGGAAACGCAAGCCTCCAACCGCCCCCGCTCCCCGCTGGAGAGAGCGGCGCGAGACTCGCGCTGATGTTCGGCCCGTCGCCGTCGCCCCTTGTCGCTCAGCGCCTGAAGTTCGGCTGCTGGCTTGGACGATTCGACTGCCCGGCGATAAGGAGACTCAACAGACATGCTTCACGTAGAGTAGACCTTGGGGTTGCGTCTGGCTAGGTGCTACGTGCTACCTAACAACTTCGCCCATACGGGACTGATTCAAAGATTGGCGCGGAGCCACCCGTAGTCCGACGTGGTGCCGAACCACCAATTGTACTTGCGTGGGGGCGAAAGGCGCCACACCGTCAGCCCCGCGTCGATCGTCGCTTGGCCGTCACGGTGCCAGTGGTCCAGATTCCACTCACAGCCCACTTGCAGCGCGTCGGTCAGCGCCGTGACCGCCGCGTTGTCCTGCCCGAGCTGCGCCTTGGCCCAAGCGGCGCGCGCCGCCAACCCCATCACGTCACACGTGTGCTCCACGTCGTCCCACGGGCCGGAGTCCGTGAACTGCAGCGCGCTGCTCGCCAGGTAATAGGGTACGGTCATGCCCGTGAGATCGCCTTCCTCAGCAACGTACGTGCCGTGGTTCACGAGAAAGTCGCCGAACCCCGAGAGCAGCGCCAGCGCCGCATCGTCGCCGGAGAGCAGGTAATAGCGCCAGATGGCGTCGCCCAGCAGCGCGCTCATCCACGGTGAACACACCGGACTCGTGTCCGACGAGCCCTCGTGCGACTCCATCGTATGCAGCAAGCACCCGTCCACGCTCCAACCGCCGGGCGGCGTCTGCGCGTGCGCACTGGCGACGCTGATGATCTGCTTCACGCGGTCGCCGTGGGCAGCGCTTCCCGTCAGCTCCCAGGCGGAGAGCGCGGCCAGGAGCGTGTAGGCCACGTGCCGCTCCGTCCAGAAGTTCGACGAAATGGAGTACTCGACGTTGAATCCGTCGTTCACTCCCGCGGAGGCCACGCGCTCGATCGGCTCGGAGAGGGTGGTGTCGCCCGTGAGCATCAGGTCGAGCAGCATGGCGTCGCCGTAGCTGTACTTGAGGTCGTCTGGTGTCTTGAGGTCGAAGTACCCTGCCGCGTTCACGTGAGAGGCATAGAACTGCGCCGCCCTGTGAGCGTGCCGCAGCCACGCTACGTCGCCCGTGCGGGCGTAGGCCCCGAAGATCGTCATGGCGCGATCGAAGAGCCACGGGTCATAGTCCACCTCGTAGTCGATGAGATTGTCGGGCGTGACGTGGGCGTCTACGTCATTGACCGCCGTCCTCGAGTAACCCAGGAAAGATGTGTCGAACCACCCGAGCGGCCCGTTCTCGTCGACGGGTGTCGTGTTGGTTCGCAAGCGACACGCACCCAGCCACGTGGATGGCAGCGTCGCGTACACCGGGGGCTCCAGCACCGGTGTGGAGCTGTACTCGTCGGGAAACGGTCCTTGGGCGATGGATACCCAGTGGTCGCGGACGTCACCCTGCGCGCCAAGCTCCAGCGTGCGGGCCCCGCCGAGCGCAACGTGGTATACGACCGGATCGGTGGATTGGAACGTAAGCGTCGTCCAGACCGTCGCGGAGCGCACCGATTCGCTCGCGGAGCCAAGACTGCGCCACCGCGTCGTCTCCACCACATGGGTGGCCACCTCTTGCGACGCCGCGTCCTGCAGCACGATCGCGCCGGCATCGTCGACCGCGCCCGGGGGCAGGGGCAGCCCGAACGCGAAGGTGGTGGGTGCCCCCAGCGAGACGCTCGCTCCCGGGTGAAAGACCACGTCGATGCTGCTCGGAGGCGCGCCGCCCGAGCCGCCCGTGCCGCCCGTTCCACCGGATCCCGCGGCACCGCCCGTTCCACCGGATCCCGACGTTCCAGCCGCGCCGCCCGTGCCCGCCGAACCACCACTTCCCCCGGTGCCGCCCGTGCCTGCGCTTCCCGCCGATCCCGACGATCCACCCCCACCGGCGCTTTCCGCGTCAGAGCCGGAGTCGCCACAGCCAGCGAGAGAAAGAGCGATTGCCACACCGAGCAGCGAGGAACGATTCATGGCCACCTCCACGACGAGGTATAGACCACCGGCGTCCATTGTTCCAGTCGACAGGTAGCGCGTCGCTGCAGCACCGGAACTCAAAAACTTCCTGGCGGGGGTTCGGGCTGAACTGCCGCGCTCCTACCCCGTGAAAAGTCTTGACGAGCCGAGCCGCGTCCCGTCTGATGCGGCCAATGTGCCCAATGAGTTCGCGACCCAGAACCACAGCTGTTTTCCTCTCCTTCCTCGCGGCCGCGGCCTTCCCCGGCTGCGGCCCCAGCGCGGTGGGTGAGGTGGTGCGCCCCGCCGCGCCGACGGCCGGCCAGGCCCTTGGTGAAGTCAACGTGGCCTGCCGCCCCGGCGTGACCGAGGCGGAGCCGCTGGTCGTTGACCTTCCCTCGTCGGCACGCCTTGACCTCGAGGTCGCGATGAAGGACGGCGTGGCGATCGTCTCCTATGACTGCAAGAGCATGAAGCTGCTCAAGGGCTGCAAGCTACCGGGCTCTTACCGGTTCGCCGGGGTGAGCCGCAAGGAAGAGGTGCTGAAGCTCGAAGACCAAAACGAGATCGCCGCCAACCTGCCGTTCAGCGGGGTGCAGCTCGGGGGTGGGATGGAGCAAGGCTCGTCGCTCGATCTCGCGCTGGTGTTCGTCGGCAAGAAGAGCACCCTGGTCGACGGCGCGGCGCGGCCGGAGCTCGAGGGCCGCTGCGACGGCGCGACCCATTTCGTGCGGGCGGCGAGCGTGGGGGCGTTCGCCCTCGACGTGGGCACGCGTGGTGAGGCGCGGGCGGTTGCCGAGTTCTTCGGGGCGGGAGCCAGCGCGAAGAGCGCGAGCAAGCGGCGGAGCATGAATCGGGACGGCGACCTGACGGAGTGCCGGAAATCGACGCCCGACGACGCGCAACCGCCGGGCCAGTGCGGATCGGCGATCCGGCTGGAGCTCCTGCCCATACTGGCGTCGCGGCCCGCAGAGGAAAAGAAGCCGAGCGACAAGGAGCCGCCGAAGCCGCTCGTGGCGGCCTGCCCGGCGGGGATGAGCATGTCCAACGGAAAGTGCACGGCCGACATGGACGCGCCATTCCTGTGCCAGCCCGAGGACGAGGCGCAATGCGACGCGCAGTGCAACAAGGGCAGCGCCGGGAGCTGCTACAACCTCGGCGTGATCTGGCAGAAGGCACCTTCGGAGGTGAAGCCTGGCTTGTCGTGGGAGGAGATCCAGGCCTATCACAGGAAGCGGGATGAGCGCTACCGCGGGGTCTTCTCGAAGGCTTGCGACGGCGGGGTCGCGCAGGGCTGCGACCGGCTGGCCTTCGTGCTGATGAGCCTGAAGGCGCCTGACACGGAGGTCGACGACGCCTGGCAGCGCGCCTGCAACCTCGGCCACGGGCCTGCGTGCGGCCTCTTCGCCGGGCGCTTTCTCTACAGCGCGGAGCGGCGCGACGTGAAACGGGGACGGGCGCTGCTCGATCGGGGCTGCAGGCTCGGCGAGGCCCACTCCTGCTTGCAGCTTGCCGATACCTACCTAACGCCGGTCGACGGGGCGAAGCCGACCACCGAGGACGTCGCCCAGGGGCTCGGCGTGCTGAAGGACGCCTGCACCTCCCAGCAGAGCTCGTGCCGCAAGCTCGGGGTGCTCTACACCGAAGGCAAGGTCGTGCCGAAGAACGAGGCGATGGGGCTCTCCTACTACGAGCAGAGCTGCGCGCTGGGGAACCAAATGGCCTGCGCCGAGGCCGGGATGATGGTCCTGGTCGGCAAGGGTGCGAGCAAGGACCCGACGCGTGCCGAAGCGCTGTTCGAGAAGGCGTGCCCGGCGGGGGAGGCCAAGAGTACGTGCGGCTCTTTGGCGAAGGTCTTCCGCGAGGGCAAGCTCGTACCGAAAGACGCGAAGCGTGCCGCGGGCTACCTGGAGCGGAGCTGCGCCTCGTCTGACATCGGGTGCATGGATCTCGCGGACATGCTCCTGGCTGGAGAGGGCGTGGCGAGGGATCGCGATCGGGCCATCAAGCTCTATGAGGGCATATGCGGCAGGGGTGGACCGAGCGGCTGCCTGAAGCAGGCCGCACTCCTGGAGGCCACCGACAAGGCGCGCGCGCGGGCGATCTACGGCGAGACGTGCAAGGCGAGCTCGCTGGTGGAGGCCTGCGAGAAGTTCAAGAAGCTCGGCGGCGACCCAAAGTCGCTCACGCCTTGAAGCCGTGGTGGCCTGCCTCGATGGAGACTTGCCTACCCGCCTCAACAACACAGCTACCCGGTGTCGTGTCAGCCTCCTCTTGACGATTCCGCTCATGATCGCGGTCACCTCCTGCGACGCCCACTCTTCACGCGACAATGACGCTGAATCCGGCGCCGAGGACGCCACGGATGCGGCCGGGGCGATGTGTCCGGACAGGCGGACCGACGATGGTCTGGGTGCCTTGGCCCGTGTCCCGCGGCGGCGGCTACTGCATCGATGCCACCGAGGTGACCCACGAGCAGTACGCCGCATTCCTCGACGCTGCACTCGACCCCGCCGCGCAAGACGCAACGTGCCGCGACCTCAATCCGTCGTTCGTTCCCCGGGCGGACTGCATGGCTCTGGCGACGAAGAACACCAGAGCCGGTGGCGCCCAGACGCCGCAGGTCTGCGTGGAGTGGTGCGACGCGCAGGCCTATTGCGCCTGGGCCGGCAGGCGCCGGTGCCACGGCGACGGCTCCCGCCTCGACAATCCGACCGTCAGCGAGTGAGCTGCGTCGACGAGCGCGTTCCCTGACGCCACACGCCCCCAGCTCTCGCCTTTCTGCCTTCTGTGGCTTCCGCGCCCTCTGTGGTTGCTTCCCAATGGGTGCACACCACATCTTTACAGCCAGGTGGTCCTCTCCTCCCTCCCTGGGGTCCGCCCTGCGGAAACACGGTGGGAGAAAGTCAGTCCGTGTAGCTTATTGTGCCCATCGCCCTTGAAGGCAGGGTGCCGATGGGGTAGCGCACCGGGACGACGGTTGGTTGCAAACCTACGATGGAGTCAAGGATGAGGCATTGGACAAACACGGCGACCGCAGCGATGCTCGCGGGGTCGCTTCTGCTTGCTTGCGGCAGCGATGACGATGACACCCAGCCCTCCACGGGTGGGACTGGGGGAACGTCGACTGGGGGGACGGGAGGAACCGGGGCGACCGGAGGAACCGGGGCGACCGGAGGAACCGGGGCGACCGGAGGAACCGGGGCCACGGGTGGAGACGCGGGCTCGGCAGGCAGCGCTGGCTCCGCTGGCTCCGCAGGCAACGCTGGCTCCGCAGGCAACGCTGGCTCCGCAGGCAACGCGGGCTCTGCTGGCAACGCTGGCAACGCTGGGGCCGCAGGCAACGCCGGTTCGGCTGGGACTGCGGGCGCAGGCGGCGCGACGTGCGTTCCTCCCGCTGCCCCCTCGGGACCCTCACCGGCGGATGGTTCGTCCTCCACTCCCACGCTCACTTCCTTGGGCTGGGACGACGCATCGGGCGCCACGCAATACGATGTGTACCTCAGCCCCGTGTGTCCACCGCCCGACTACCCGAACGCCCAGTACCAGACGGTGACGGCATCGGAGTTGACAGGGATCGGATTCGCTCAGGATACGGATTATTGCTGGAAGGTGGTGGCGGTAGGCGACGACCCTGCGTGCTACACCGAAGGGCCTTCCTGGTCATTGTCCATGGGCTGCATGCAGCCCGGCGCCCCGACGGGCCCCGTGCCTGGCGACGGTGCGACGGCCGATGTCATCACCACGACGAAGCTCGATTGGGACGACGTGCCGGGCGCCTTGGGCTACGCCATGTACTTCGGCGAGACATGCCCCCCGCCTTCGTACCCCAACGCTGCCTACACGGAGGTAAACGCCTCCGAGCTCGCGGGGGTCAGTCTGTCGTTCGGTACGAGCTACTGCTGGAAGGTCGTGGCGCTCAACGGAAGTTGCGTGCAAGAAGGTCCCGACTGGGGGTTCTTCACGGGCTGCACGGATGTCGTGCCCGGCGCCCCGACCGTGACGTCCACCGACTTCGCCTATCACACCCTCGGCACCACCGGTTCCTACCTGCTGACGTTCAGCGAAGCCGTGACCGATGTCGATCTTGGACTCACCTGGTCGGCCACCACCGGTTCCGGCACCCTGGGCGCCGTCACCCCCGTCAGCGACACGGAATACCGGGTCGCATTCGAAGGCATTGCCCTCGGCGACGTCTACACCCTTCATGTCGATTCCGCCGTCACCGATCTGTGCGGCACTCCCCTCGCCCCGGATCAGGACATCACTATCTCCATCTCCGAGCAGGGCAGCGCATGCGTCCATGCCGCGGACCTCGACAGCATGACACTGCCCGCCGTCGTCGCGGGCCTCTTCGGCGAGGACCCGTCCACGACCACGTCTTGCGATTCCTCCCCAACCAACGTCGTTTGGTCCACGTTCACCGCACCCGCAGATGGCTTGCACCGAGTGGCTGCCTCCAACGCCACCACGACGAACGCGTACTCCCGATTGGCCCTCTTCGAGGGAGCGACCTGTCCCCCTTCCGGCACCGAAGTCGCCTGTCTGATGGCCTCGGGCACGTCCGCCGAAACGTACGTCTCGCTCACGCAGGGAACGACGTATACGCTGATGTTCTTCACGGACGGCGACACGTTTTCGATGGTGGACCCTGAAATCGACGTATCCACCGTGTCCGTGGGCACGGGCCAGGACTGTTCGACGGCCCTGGATCTGACCGGGGAGACACTGCCCTATACCGCGAGCGGTACCTTCCCCTACGCGTTCACCGCGGGCGGCAGTTGCGACAGCACCCCGTTCCACACGGCCTGGTTCTCCTACACGCCCACGACGTCGGGTTGGTACCAGGTAGAGGGCACCGTGGCCACGGGGACCGCGGTGCGACTCGCGGTTTTCGAGACCACGGCGTGCACGCCCCACGGCAAGGAGCTTGCCTGTGAGACGGGAACCTCGTCCTCGGCAGCGCAGGTCTACCTGGCGCAAGACCAGGACTATCTGATCCTCTTCCACACGGACACGAGCACGGGAGAGATGACCGACCCGACGATCGACATCTCGCTCATCTCGTTCAATCCCGGCGAGACCTGTGGTCCGGCCATCGATGTCTCGAGCTCGTCGTTCCCCTACCAGGCTTCGGGAACGTTCGGCTTCGACACCGGGCCTGGCGGCTCCTGCGACACCACCCCGACCAACATGGTTTGGTTTACGTACACCCCGGCGAGCACCGGACTGTTCGACATCTCCCTCACCAACGCCACGTCGACAACGGCCTATTCGCGCCTGGCGATCTTCGAAGGGGGCGACTGTGACACGCTCGGGGCGGAAGTCCAATGCAAGACGGCAAGCTCCAAGAACCTTGCGACGTCGGTGGTCCTGACCCAAGGCACGGACTACCTTCTCGGGTTCTATACGGACGGGGACAGCTACACGATGGTGGACCCGACGATTTCGATCGCGGCGGCGCCGCCTCCGGATCCGGGCGAGCAGTGTTTCGACCCGTTCGACCTGACGGCCCAGGCGTTCCCGGTACCCTTGACGGGGACGTTCACGGACGACTCGGGTGGCGGCGGGACCTGCGACACCACGCCGAACAACATCGTCTGGTACGCCTTCATGCCGACCGCCTCCGGCTCGTACACGATCGCAGCCAACAACGCCACGTCGACCGAAGCCTACTCGCGCCTGGCGGTCTTCGAGGGGTTGAGCTGTTTTCCGAAGGGAGCCGAGGTGGCATGCCAAACGGCAAGCTCGACGTACGTCAGCGCAACGGTCGACCTGGAGAGCGGGTCGCCCTACCTCATCACGTTCTTCACGGATGGGGAGACCTACACGATGGTCGACCCGTCGATCACGATCACGGCGAACTGATTCTACCCACTACAGCGTAATAGGCGTCACCACCGGCACCGCGGCCTGCCACTCCACGAGCCAAGCCTCCCGCGGCCCCGGTTGCTGCGTCAGGTCGTTCACGCCGCTGGTCGTGCCGCACGACAGGATGACGGGAACCTGGTACTCGCTCGTCAACACCCGCCCAGCGATCGGATGGGAGAAGTCCCAGGCGCGATGGTCGTGCCCGAACAGGATCACGTCGGCCAGCCCCGTGATCTTGTGCATGAGGTCCGCACCGTCCTTCAGGTAGTGCGTGGCCCACTCACCGAGGCGTTCCAGCAGTGTCTCGTCCGGGAAGAGGAACGGATGGTGGTGCAGGCACACCACCAGCTTCGTCTTGCCTTTCCGACGATCTTCCTGCAGCTGCCGCAAGACCAGGTTCGTGTCGCTGATCTGGTCGTCGCCCAGGTCCCCGTCCGCCAGCAGGCGATCGAAAAACCCGCACTCGGCCTTCATGGTGTTCAGACCGATCAGGGTCCAGCCGTCCACCTGCAGGACGTCGGGGTAGGCCACGAGGCGATGGGGGTAGAAGGCTTCCTTGAACAAGACGAATCGTTTCGCCTGGGCGTGGCTGCCCATGCGACCGTAGTCGTGGTTGCCGGGCACCAGAAACACCTCGAAGCCTGCCGCCCGCAAGCGCCCCACCTCGGCCCTGGCGACCTCGTACTGGTACGCTTCTCCGTCCTGCACGATGTCCCCGGTGGCTACGACGATCGGCTTGGAGGTTCCCCCTCCCCACCGTGCGAGAATGCCGTCGATGGCGGCACGCGCCTCGTCATCCGTGGTCTTGTTCCTACCGAAGTGCAAGTCGCTAATGTGCAGGAGTGGCTTCATGCGGGAGGCTCCCTCGCTGGTTGCCGGATGTCCAGGCGGGCGCATGATGCCTGGTCCGAAGCGCTGCCTGCAAGCGCTTTCCCTCCGATGCAGAGGTTCAGTTCGCCGGCTTGATGAACTCGTAGGACCCGGACACGTAGCACGCCGTGCTCGCGCCCTGCCCCAGCACGCGCAGCCACGGCTTCCCGCGCGAGTCCACGACGACCCGCGGAGCAGCGGCCGTCGACGTCTGGCTCGTGAGCTTCGTGCCCTTGCCGAACACCTGGACGACGGCCCCGGTGAAGGCGGTCTTCCGGCAGTTGAGCGACCCCGCCACCACCTCGAACGCCGGCCATGTGGACAGTGTTTGCGAGTCAATCGGCCCCGATGTGGGGGTCTCGGTGACCACCGCATTGCACGACGCCACCTGGTTCAGGCAGGTGCCATCGCACTTCCAGTACCGCCCGTACTGGTCCTTGCCGCACTCGCCCTCCCCGAAGCCGACCTGATCGCACCGGTATTGTTCGCAGGAAGGGGTGGTCGTCGAACCACAGGAAGCCACCTTGTTCAAGCAAGTCCCTTCGCACTTCCAGCTGTTGCCGTTCGTGTCCGTCTTGCACTGCCCATCGGTATAGCTGTATTGCGCGCAGGAATAGGTGCATGTCTCGACCGGAGCGTTGCCCCCGCATTGCACGGCCCCGCTGGTGCCGTAGAACGCGCGAATGCCGGCGATGTCGGTCTGGGTCAGCCGGTTCTCGCCGCAATAGCTCATGACCGAGTCGGGGTCGTAGATCGTGTAGTACTCGATGGCCCCGCCTTCGGGGACGATCTCGCTCGAGCTCGCGGCGCACTCCCCCTTGTTGTCGGTGCGCGCGTGCTCATGGTGCAGGCCGATGGCGTGCCCGAACTCGTGCACCGTGGCGTGGTTGAGCTGGTCCGTTCGCAGCCACATCGTCCAGGTGTGAGGGACCTTGCACACGGCTCCGACGTAGGACTCGCCGGCCCATTGCCCGTCGGCGTCGCTCGGGACACCTACGTGAAGGCGAATCGTGGGACAGGGCGGGTTCGCACTGCAGCGCTCCCAGCCGGTGATGCACAGGCCGGCCTTGGCGTACTCGGACGTGACCAGGTCGCGAATGAACTTCTCGTTGGCACTGGTGCCGTCCCCGTTCACGAAGCACACGGAGATGTTTTGTGGGTCCTTCCACCGATTGGATGTGCTGGCGATGATGGGTCTCGAGGTATCTTCGGTGACCTCGTCTTCCAGGGCTGGGGACACGGTGCAGCCGAGGCCAGCAAGGCCCACGCAGGCGGTCAGGACGATGCAGCGGTAGCACGGACGGCGAATCAACATGTTCTCGAGTTCTCCATGGCGAATGTGATCGATCCCATCCCTCGGATAGCGACGCTGGGTTGTTGTGCACGGCGCATGCCGCGGGGCCTGCCGGGGCGCGAACGACCTTTGGGGGGCATGTTTCCGGGAAGCACCACGAAGCGATCAAGCCTGGCGATGCTGGAATGGGAGCCCTCGGGGGTCCCATCTGGGACCGCCACGGTCACACGCCAGGAAGAATTCCCGAAGCCCGACGTATCATCGGGCACCATGCGTGCACCCTTCGTCCCGTTGCTTTTCACGGTGTTTGTCACTGCCCTCTCCGCCTGCGGGTCGGATGACGCCTCCGAACAGGGGGGCACGTCCGGGTCCGGCGGAACCGACGCGGGGGCTCCCGACACGTCCGTGGGGGGCGCCGGTCAAGCGGGACAGGCAGGCGCGGGAGGGTCGGCAGGGACGGGTGCCGGGGCCACGGGCGGCACGGGCGGGACAGACACCGGCGGCTCGGGCGGGACAGACACCGGCGGCACCGGCGGGACAGACACCGGTGGCACCGGCGGGACAGACACCGGCGGCACCGGCGGCACCGGCGGGACAGAAACCGGTGGCACCGGCGGCACCGCTGCAACCGGAGGCACCGGAGGCACGGGCGGCACCGGGACCGCGCCCACCTGCGGCGACGGCACCCGCAATCAATCCTG
Organism: uncultured Polyangiaceae bacterium; assembly: GCA_964488865.1. Taxonomy (GTDB): domain Bacteria; phylum Myxococcota_A; class Polyangia; order Polyangiales; family Polyangiaceae; genus MWCO01. The sequence continues at coordinate 40,802 of CAZAWR010000009.1, forward strand.
GGAGCAATGCGACGGGTTCGACCTCGGGGGAGCCACCTGCGCCGCGTTGGTAGGCGCGAACTACACGGGTTCGATCGCATGCACGTCCAGCTGCACCTACGACACCCAGGCCTGCGTCTGCTCGCCCCATTGTTCGGGGAAGGAATGCGGCAGCGACGGGTGCGGGTCGACCTGCGGCCCTTGCCCGACGTACGCGTCCTGCACGAACGGGCAATGTGTGTGCGCCGACGCCTGCGGCACGAAGGAATGTGGCACGAACCTGTGTGGGGAGGCCTGCGGCACCTGCCCGTCTGGCGCTTACTGTAACCAGGGGCAGTGCGTGGGCTGCACGCCCACGTGCGACGGCAAGTCCTGCGGTCCCGATACTTGCGGCAACGTTTGCGGCATCTGCGGGCCCGAGGACAAGTGCTCCAGCGGCGTGTGTTCTGCGTGCACCAAAAGTTGCCCCACGCTAACCCCTGCAGCGGCAAGCTCGTCCACCCAGTGCGTCGCGCGGATGGACGACTGCAACGCCTGCGGGCCCGCGTCCTGCGGCACGCCGCACTACGCCTACGGCTGCTGGGGCGGGGACACTCCCCCGCTGGCCGGCTGCTTCAAGACGACGTCGAACGAGTACTGCTGCCCCCAGGCCGCGTGCTTGCGCTACACCGTGGCGGATAGCTACTGCACGGGGCTCTCGCTGCCCCCGCACGCGTACTCGTGCAAGCCCGGTGTCACCCCCGGGGCCTCCTGCGTGCTGTATCCCGCGAACGCCGACGGGCCGGTGTACTGTTGCCCCTGACCGGGCGAGTCACTCGCACTCGACCGCACAGGCCGTGTCCGCGCACCCGATCGCGGCGTCGTACAGGACCTTGCCTGCCGGGTAGTCTGCATCGCACTGGGCAATGCACGGGTCGACCTCGCCGGCGTCGGTCCCGATGACGCACGCGAGCATGCAATTCACGTAGGAGTCGTCGCACTCCTCGGCCAGCAAGCAGGCGTTAATCTGCTCGCAACAGGCCTTCTCCGCACAGGCATTGCACGCCGGATTGCTGGAGGAGTATGGCCTCACGAGGGTGCAGGCGGCGTCGGCAGGAGCCCCATCCCCGGCCTCCGGCTCCGTGACGTCCTGGGCCACGTCCGGTGCCGTGTCCGGTGCCGTGTCCGGGCCCGCCTCCGGCAACGAGGCTTCGGGTGCCGCTTCTTGGCCGCCCTCCGAAGGCAGCGTGTCAGCGCTCGACGCATCCTGGGTGGGCGCCGCAGGGTCGTCTTCGGAGCCGCACCCGGCTGCAATGCAAAGCACGAGAAGGAGCAGAGGGAGCGCGGGCAAGCGGGCTGTGATCATGCCCGGAATGCTACGACGACAAGGGGTCGCGATGCAATTGAGATGAGGGGCAGCCACGGGAAAGACGAAAGAGGCCGAGGCGCCCCTCATTCGCTACTTCGGGACGTCCAAGGGAGCGCAGTTCGATACCCCCGCCCCCACGATCCGCAATGCCGTGTTCACGTCCCATCCATGTCGAGCTTCCACACGTTCGTCGAGGAGTCCGTCCCGTCGATGACGTAGAAGATGTAGGAGGAGCCGCCCCAGAACGCGAACGCATACGCCCACCCGTCCCCACCGAGGGGAGGCAATCCCTGCACAGGAATCGTCTCGAGCACCGCGCCGTCGTTCTTGTCAATCCGCATCACCGCGGGAGGCTCCACGCCTGGGAAGAACCCCCACAACTCAGCGTCGCCCGTCCCGAGAAAGTCTCCCTCGCTCGGCAGGGTCCCTACGGGCACGATGGCGCCCGTTTCCTTAGCCACGTACGCGAGCCTCGCGGGAGTCGTGCCGTTGTCCACCAGGTAGAGCGGTGGAGGGCTACTTCCGGTGTACGACATGACAGGCTGGTGAGGTCGGCCGCCCCTCGGGCTTGCATTTCTCCCAGGCAGGCTCGAAGATGTCTTGCGGATGACGCGGGGAATACGGATCGGGTCGCCTTCGGCGCCAGAAAGGGCAGGGAGAGTATGGGCAAGAAGCTATGGGTGATTGTGCTGGGGCTGTCGCTCGGGATCGCCTCATGCTGCAAGGACAAACCGGAGGAGTCGACCCCGGCGCCGCCCCTTCCAGAGCTCCCGGCTACCCCGGCTACCCCGGCAACGCCGACCGCCGCGCCCGTCGTCGACAACCCACTGAAGGTCGGCGGCTCGGTGATGGCGCCCTGGAGCCGGACCGGTCAGCTCTACGGCGGTCGCGTGACCGAGCTCTACGGCAAGCTCGCACACGTCAGCTTCAACGACGGCGACCAGGGGTGGGCCCTCGCGGACCGGTGTCGGCCGAAGGGGATTCCTCTGCCCGACCCATCTGACACCTGCGCATTTCCCGCCGGGGCCAAGGTCAAGGCCCCCTGGAGTCGCAACAAGGCAATGTACTCCGGCGTCGTGGGCGAGACCCATGGCAAGCTCGCCCTCGTCAACTTCCTCGATGGGGACCAGGGATGGGCCCTTTGCAGCGAGATGCAGTCCCGCTAAGGGACCCGTTGCGGACAGCGGCACGATACGTGCTCCACCCCAGGAGTGCTTTCCATCCACGCCCCACCACCGCCCCCTCCCCCCACGGTGCTTCACGGACTCGCGCCCGATTCCACGGACGATGAGGCCGAACCCTCGACGCGTCATCGGGCCCGTCGCCCTGGGTGGTTTCGTCACGGTGTTGCCTGGCTGCCACGGGTCGCCCTTGCCGTGGCTACCGCATCCGTGTTCGTGTTGGTCTGGCAAGTGGGCATCCCGCAGGTGCTCGACGCCATCGAACGTGTGGGTTGGGGCGCGATCGTCATCATGCTCCTGCCTGCCATTGGCCTCGCCATGCACACCTTCGGGTGGGCCGTCCTGCTTCCCGGACACCTGCGTCCGGGCGCCGTCGAAGCGTTTTCGATCTATGTGGCGTCCCAAGCGGGCAACGAACTCGGAGGCGGCGTGCTCGGCGAACCTCTGAAGGTCTCGTCGGCTCCGCCCCGGCATCGCTCCGAAGCCACAGCCGTCTTGCTCGTCGACAACGCCGCGGCCCTCGCCTCCACGCTCGGCTTCGGCGTCCTCGCTCTCGTGCTGCTGAACCCGCCCGACATCGCGCTTCCCGCAAAACCCCTCACGATCACCGCAGTCGTCGCCATGGCCTGCTTCGCCGCGCTGCTCTTGGGACGACGCTTGCTGCCCGGGGTCCGGGGTCGAATCAGAGACCACGCACGACGTCTTGGCATCTCCCTTCTCACGTTGTTGCGCCACAGGCCCGGCAGCGTCGCGGCCAGCTTCCTGGCGCATGCCCTTGGCAAGTCGTGGGTGGTGGTTGAATTCGCTGTCGCCCTCGCGCTCGTACGCGACGTGCCGATCGATTTGTCGTTGGTTCTCGGCCCCGCTTCGGTGCTGGCCACGATCGTGGGGGCGCCAATCCCTGGGAGGGTCGGGGTCATGGAGGCCTCCGCCCTGTGGGCGGCACAAGATCATGCCGTCTTCTTCCCCTCGCTCATGGCCGTCGTTCTGCTGCGTCGGATCCGCGGGTGCTTGTGGACCGCGTTGGGCATTTATCTGACGCCAAGATGTCTTCGCCTGGGAGAGGCCGCGGAGGCTTGCCCATGAACACACCTCCGCACAAGCAACGAAACCATCTGCGGTTTCTCTGCGGAATCTGCGGAATCTGCGGCCAACTCCGATGGCTCCGGATCTGGGCTCAAGCCTCGACGACCCCGACTCCGTAACGCGAGAAGACTTCGTCGTGGGTCACGATCGTCAAGCCGCCCTCGAGGGCCTGCGCGATGATGAGCCGGTCGAACGGGTCCCGGTGGTGCCAGGGCAGGGAGCGGACCCGCAGCGCCGCGTCGAGCCCAACGGGCGCGACAGCGAACCCGGTTCGTTGGATCACGTCGGGGAGCCATGCCTCGGCGGGCTGCGCGAGGTGCAACTTGCCCAGCGACTGCTTGATGGCGATCTCCCATGCGCTGACAACGGATACGCACACGTCGTTCGCGCCGTCTTCGACGAGTTGTCGAGCATGCGATCCCATGCGGGAGGGTTCGGTGGCCGCCCAGAGCAGCACATGAGTGTCGAGCAGCAGATTCACGTGCCCTCCCCCTCGAACACAGCAGCGATGTCTGTGGGGAGATCGTCGAAGTCCGGGGCCACGGTGGCTTGCCCGGCGAAGAGCCCGAGCCGACGCTTGCGGGTGGCGGCGCGCCACGGTGAGAGCACCGCGACCGGACGACCCGCCCGCGCGATGACGATCCGCTCCCCCGCCTCGACGTCCTCGAGCAGCTTCGACAGCTGCGTTTTCGCCTCGTGCACGTTGACCTGCCGCATGGACTAAGCTTAGCCCACCGTGAGGGCCGCGCAAGCCAGATTTCGCTCGGGACAGGGGTGATGACACATCCAGCCCACCGGCGCGCTCTGTGTCAGAGGGGCAGCTCCGCGAAGGTAGCGAGCCGGCCTGGGCTGGCCAACCCGACCGTCACCGTGGCGGGGGATTCCGGCACATGGAGCTGGGCGCTGCCTTGCACGACCTGCACCTCGAAGGTCGACGTTCCCGCTCGCACGCGCGCCATCCCCACGAGCGGAGGCTGGAAGGCGAGGTCGATCCAGGTGCCTTCGCAGGTGGGCCGGGCCGAGGCCGTGACGGTGGCGGCAGGTTCCACGAGCCCTTTCCAGACGGGGATGAGAATGTCCCCCAGCACGGTGACGCTCTTCTGCGTCCACTCGTAGCTGGACGGGTCGACCACCGGAACGTCGAAGTTCCCGACGGGGATGCGGAAGGTATCCTGCTCCGGCATGTTCTCGTGGGCAACGCGGACGGCGTCCGCCAGCAAGGGGTGCGACGTGGCCTGCACGAACCGCAGGAGCTCGTCGATCATCTGCATCCCCCCGGCGAGCCCTAGCCCGGTGACCGCGTTGCCCAGGTACGCGATGGCTCCCCCCTCGGGCGCGTCCATGAGCATCTCGCCCGCCGAGTCGTCCGCGGCGAACGTGCCCGCCTCGCAAGCCGACGACAGGAAGATCGGGTAGGTGGCATTCTTCAGAGCGTGGGCCATGGCCCCGCTCATGTCGTCGCTCACGGAGTACTCGGCGGTGAGGTACTTCACGGCCCCGTGTCCGCTGTGCACAACGAGGTTGTACCCGCTCTGGATCGCCTCCGTCTGCTTGGCCACGGAGTTCTTCTCCGCGCCCGCCATGGCGGTGGAATAGAGCCTTCGCACCTCGCTACCCGGCGGCAGCAGGGAGAGCGTTCTTCCCTCCGCCTCGAAGTACCATGCCCCGTCGATGTCGATCGACGCGAACTGCGTCGCCACGTTGGACAGCAAGAGTACCTTTCCCACGTGGGACGTATCGTAGGCCGTCAGGTAGCGGCGGACCTTCTCGAGATAACGGTTGGCCTCGTCGGGAGTGGAGGCCGATATCCTCGACACGGCGATCTCCGGGCGGTAGTCCGGGAAGTCGACCCCGTCTTGCGCGTAGACGCCGTCTCCGTTCCCGTCCCAGGGCGAGAAGTCTGCGTAGTAGTAATCGGTGAAGAAGTCGTCCTCGAAGGTGTAGCCCACGAGGATGGGGTTCTGGTAACGGTCGTGCACCTCGCGCGAGGGAACGTGCTCGATGTCGCCGCCGAGAATCACGTAGCGAAGGGAAGGCTGTCCCTGGATCCACTGCTTGATGAGAGCCGCGGTGTCACGGGTGGGGTCGGCGTCGTCGCACGGGCCGGCGCAGATCTCTGAAGTCGTCACGACGCGGGTAGGAATGCCCAGCAAGGTGTGAAGCTGGGCGTAGGCGTCGAAAGCGGGGGCGAGGGTGTCGGAGGTGATGATGGCGGCCAGGGGGTCGGCCGCGAACGGTTGCGCGACGGGCCCGGCGGACTCGCAGGTGGGGGCGTCCTCCGGGTCCGCGGTGCTGGCGTCCTGGTCGGCACCGGCGCCTCCGCTTGCCCCGCCTGTGCCGGCGTTCCCGCCAGCGTTGTCGTTTCCTCCCTGGCTTCCGGCAGCCGGGGACTCGGCGCTTCCGCAAGCCAGTCCCAGAATGCCAATGAGGCTCAAGATGACAAGGGGTTGGCGCATGTCACGGTTTCCGGTGCGGCGCGGCCGCTGGGTGAAGAGGTGGGCAACCGGTAGGTGCCTTCGGGGGGACCCTATCAGCTCACGGGTCGAAGGGAAACCGTGGGTCGTGACGGCGATGGATCGAGATGGTTCTGACGAAGGCGAGCGGATGGGGTGGATGAACAAGGAACTGAGAACAGGAATTCGAACGGGATGGGCAATGCGGGCGCAGAGATGGTTCAATCGCGAGCTTGACACGGCAATTCCCGAATGCTAGAGGTAACCGACGGTTACTAACTAACGGTTACTTGCCCCTGACCTCGAGGTGCTCGTGCCCCAGGCTGTAGCACTGCCACGCATCAAGCGAGACCGACGCGCCGAGATCCTCGGTGCGGCGCGTGCCCTGTTCTTCCAGAACGGCTACCGCGCCACCACGATGCAGCTCATCGCGCAACAGGCTGGCTATAGCAAGCGCAGCGCCTATCTCGACTACCGCAACAAGGACGAGCTGTTCATGGCCGTCTGCGCCGAGGGCGGTGAGCTCTTGCTCGACCACCTGCGGAAGATCCCCGCCCACGCCTTGCCCGTCGAGCAGTGCATCGACGCCTTCCTGGACGTCTACGTCCTCTTCTCGCGGAACCATGCGGAGTACTTCCGGATGATCTTCAGCGAGGCGAGCCCCGCCATCATCGCCAACTGCTCCCCGGCCGTGCGGGAGCGGGTGGGAGAGCTCGAGCGCGCTTGCCTGGGCGTCATCGTCGCCTGGACGGAGCGAGCCATGAAGGAAGGGCACATCCAGCCGGTCGACCCCTGGGAGACGGCCGGCATCCTGGTCGGAACCGCCACGGGCATCGTCTTGCTCTCGATGGGCGGCAGCCAGACCGTCTTTTCCCGCGACACCCTCGAGACCCTGGTCAAGAAGGCGGTTCGCACGTTCTGGCAGGGGCTCCGCCCGGGAGGCGGCGCCCGGATTGACACCTAGCGAGGGAGGGACATGGAGCCGTTGCAGCAGATTCGAGCGTGGGTAAGCGAGGCGGCAAGTCCTCCGGTTCACGCCTGGAAGGCCTCCGGCAAGCCGGTCGTGGGCTACTTCTGCGCCTACACGCCGCCCGAGCTACTCCTCGCCGCGGGCGCCCTGCCCCTTCGCTTCCGCGGCGCCGGGTCCGAGGACTCCGAGCTGGGCGACGCCTACCTCTCCGGACGACTCTGCACCTTCGTTCGCCACGTCGTCAGCCTGGTGCTCGACGGGCGCTACGACTTCCTCGACGGGCAAGTGTCCCTCAACACGTGCGATCACGTCCGCCGGGCGTCCGATGTCTTCGTGAAGAAGTCCCGGATTGCGTTCCACGGGTTCCTATCGGTCCCACGCTCTCCCCGGGAGTCGCTGTTTCCCTACTATGTGAGCGAGCTCCGCAAGCTCTGGGAGCAGCTTTGCCAGCACCTCGGGACCGAGGTCGACCCCGACGCCCTACGGGCCGCCATCGCCGCGTACGAGGCTGTCCGCGAGCGCCTCCGGGCCCTCGACGCCTTCCGCACGGGCGACGAAGTCCGCCTCTCCGGGGCGGACGCCCTCGCGGTGCACATCGCCGCCCAGGTCCTGCCCCCCGCCGTCGCGCTCGCCTCCCTCGACGCGCTGCTCGCCTCCCTTCCCCAGCAGCCACCCCTGCCCCACCCGCGGGCCCGGCTCATGCTCCTCGGCGCAGAGCTTGACGAACCTGACTACGTGCGCGCCATCGAGAGCGTCGGGGCCCTCGTCGTCGCCGACGAGCTGTGCTTCGGTTCCCGCTGGGTCGTGTCTCCCATCGACCCGGCGTCATCGGACCCGCTCGAAGCCCTCGCACGCGCCTACTTCTTCCGCCCGTCCTGCGCCCGCATGATGGGAGACTTCCCCCAGCGCTGGGCGCACCTGCAGCAGCGAGCGCGAGCGGCCCGGGTCGACGGCATGGTGTTCCAACGCCTGCTGTTCTGCGACCCATGGGGGGCGGACCAGCACAACCTGATGTACCGCGAAAAAGGCTCGAACGGGCCGCCGGTGCTTTACCTCACGCGCGAGTACGGCACGGTGCCCACAGGACAGCTTCGCACGCGCATGCAAGCGTTTCTCGAACGCCTGGAAGTTGCGGCCTCGGACCCGAGGAGGGCGACACATGACGACGGGGCTTGATCGACTCGCGAGGCTTCCCTGGCGGGAGCTACAGCAAACGTTGCCTGTCCTTCAGCGCTTCTTTGCGGGCGATCCTCACGCCCACGGCATGCGGGGACTGCTCCACGCCGTCGATAGCTACCTACGAGACGCGCGTGCGCACGCGGAAGCCGGCCACCCGGTGGTCTGGTACAACCTCGGGTTCAACTCGGAGCTGATTCACGCGTTGGGAGACACCTGCCCGATCCCCATCGAGGCGCTCGGTGTCATGCACAACCTGCTGGGAAACATCACTACGTCCTTGGACTTCCTCGACACCGCGGTCGCGGCTGGGGTCCCCTACGATTGCTGCTCTGCCGACAAGCTCGCCATCGGCGCCATTCACCATGACCTCTACCCCGCCCCCGCGTGCACCGTGGGCATCAACACGCCCTGCGACTCCCAGGTCATGGCCACCCAAGTCATGGCGGAGCTGGCCCACGCCCCCTTCTTCCCGATCGACGTCCCCTACTACCAGGACAAGGCCTGCGTGGAGCACGTGGCTGCCCAGCTAGCCGACCTCATCCCGTTCCTGGAAGAGCACACGGGCCGCAAGCTCGACATCGACCGGCTCCGCGAGGCGTGCTCCCTCTCCAACGCGATGACCGAAGCCATCTGGGACTGGCTGGCCTGGCGCCAGCACATCCCCTGCACCCAGTCGAGCAAGCTCGTCTCGCTGACCCTCATCCTGCAGATTCTGTTCGCCGGCACGCAGGAGGGCGTGACCCTCGCCCGCAGCCTCCTTCGCGAAGCCAAGGAGCGCACGGAGCTAGGCCAGCGCTTCTTCGAGGAGCGCGCCCGGGCCGTCTGGTACCAAGACCCCGTCTGGACCGACATGCAGATCTACGACTGGTTCGAGCGGGATCTCGGCCTCACCGTCCCCATCGACGTCTTCGGCTACTACGCCCAGGAAGGCCTCATCGACACCACCTCGGAGACGACGATGCTCCGAGGACTGGCCCACAAGCTCGCCAACTGCCACCCCATGGCGCGCCAGTTCCGGGGCAGCTTCGACGTCTACCTTCGCGATCTGCTGCACATGCACGAGGCATGGAACGCGGATTGCGCCATCTTCGCGGGCCACATCGCCTGCAAGCATGCCTGGGGCGGCATCGGACTGCTCCGAGAAGGCTGCCGCAAGGCCGGCATTCCCCTGCTCGTCTTCGAGTTCGACATGTTCGACCCCCGCGTGACGTCGCACGAGAACATCTTCTTCGAAGTGGAGCGCTTCGTGAACGAGGTGGTTCTGCCCCGCAAGATGCGGGGTTGACCCCGGAGGCACCATGATCGCAACCGCAGGCGTCGACATCGGATCCACGACATCCAAGGCAGTCGTGCTCGTCGACGGCCAGCCCGCGGCCCACGTGATCAGTGCGAGCAGCACGAACCCCGCCCGTTCCGCCGAGCAGGTTTATGACGAGGCGCTCGCGAAAGCCGGCCTCGAGCGAGGGCAAGTCGCTTACGTGGTAGGCACCGGATACGGCCGGACCCGCGTCGCGTTCGCCAACCGCGACGTCTCGGAGATCACCTGCCACGGCCGCGGCGCCCACTTCCTGTTGCCCAGCGCCCGCACCGTCATCGACATTGGTGGACAGGACACCAAGGTCATTTGCCTGGACGAGGGCGGCAACCTGCTGGACTTCGCGATGAACGACAAGTGCGCAGCGGGCACCGGCCGGTTCCTCGAGGCCATGGCCCGATCCCTCGAGATCGAAGTCCACGAGATGGGGGCCTACGCCCTGTCCGAAGGCGCCCCTTGCCGTATCACCAGCATGTGCAGCGTATTCGCCGAGAGCGAAGTCATCAACCTCATTCACGACGGGATCCCCCTGCCCCGCATCGTCAAAGGCCTGCTGCTCTCCCTCGCAAGCCGCGTGTCCTCCCAGGCAAGGCGCGTGGGCCTCGTCGACGATGTGGTGATGACCGGCGGCGTGGCAAAGAACGACGGCGTTCGACGCGCGCTCGAGGAGCGCCTGGGAACCCCCTTGCACGGTTTTGGCGCCGCCGACCCGCAGGTCATCGGGGCCCTGGGCGCGGCCCTGATCGCCCACGCCTTCGCGCTCGGCGCGCCCCCTCCCCACGGGGTGAACGCGCCATGAACGCCACCCCCCTTTCCCCCCCCGCGCCGGACATGCAGGACCTCGTCTTGCACGCGCAACGTTTGGTGGAGTCCTGGCAGTCTGGCGGCTCTGGACGCACGAACCGGCGCTGGCATACCGAGCCCGCCCCGAAGCGCGGGGACTCCCCGAGCCGACGTCCCCGGCAGCCAGCCCTTGTCCTCTCAGGCGACGTGGGCGTGGAGCTCGGTCCCCCGTCGGAAGCCTCTTGCTCCCTCGTCCTGCGCACGTCGGACCTTTCCCTGGTGCACCCGGGGCGGGTCACCCTCGTCGGACCCGACCTGCCTGAGGTGCAGCCCGGCGCCCGCCTGCCCTTCGCCCAGCTCGTGGTGGTCGGGATCGGACCCGAGGCCAAACCCGACCCGTTCACGCTCGAGAACCTCTCCTTCCTCACCCACCGCCTCCCCGGATACATGGCCCGCAGCATCCCCGGACGCCTGTGGGTGAGGATCTCCCGAGATACCCACGCCCGCGGGCTGACCTTCCGCACCGTCGGAGAGGCCTTGATCTCCGCCTACCTCTCGGAGGTGCCAGAGGTCACCGCCGCCGAAGTGCTGTTCGTGACGAGCAGCAGGGATGACGTCGCCGCGCTGGCGCCCATCGCGCTTGCCGCCGAGGTCGTGGCCGGACACCACCGCAAGCTCGCCCTTGCCGAGGACGGGGACCTGTCCTGCGTGGACATGACGTGCGATACCTGTGAGGAAAAGCCGGTGTGCGACGGGCTCCGGGAGATGATTCAGCACCGAAGGAGCAGCTCATGAGTCTCGTGGTGAATGGGAGCACGGACGGGGTCGCGACGTTTCTCGAGCGCCTCGCCAGCCTCGACCGTGTCTTGCGCGTCATCGTGTCGGACGCGCGCCTGCGGGTACGGTTCACGATACGTGGCAGTCCGGAGCGAGCCGTCCTGCTCGACTTTTTGGAGGAACCCGTACGATCTACCCCGGACGACGGCAGCCACGCGCCGGACGTGATGGTGACGATGACGTCCGAGACGTGGCACCGGGTTCTGCTCGGGGAGCTCGCGCCGGGAGAGGCGCTGGGTCGAAGAGAGATGTTACTGCGCGGCAGTGCCTCCGACCTGGCGCGGTGCATTCCCTTGTTCGACTTCGCGCCCATGCTCTACCGCGAACACGTGGTCACGGAACGTTGCTCTGGCGGAAAGGATGGAACCATGCAGGAGATCGACAGAACCGTGGCAGCGGCGGGAGGATCCCGGGACGTCGCACTGCCCCTTTCCCGACTGACCGGGACAGCCGCGTATGTGCTGGGCTTCGGGCTGGGCATGGTGCGAAAACGGGTCCCCGGAATCTCGCTCTTCGACCTTCTCGGGGCCATGTCTCGCGGGCTGGAGGACGCGCACAAGCGGCTCGAGCCCCGGGAAGGGAAGAACCGATGACGACGTCGCGCCCCATCGTCGCGGTCTGCGGCAAAGGCGGCGTGGGAAAGACCGTGGTCACGGCGCTGCTGGCCCGCGCGGTGATGGCCCGGGGGGTTCGCCCCGTGCTGCTCATCGACGCAGACCCGGTCGGCGGGTTGACGACGGCCCTGGGGGAAACGGGACTGAAGACGCTGGCGGGCGTCCGGGAGAAGCTCATCGCCACTGCCCGTCATGGCGACGCGCAGGCGCGGCAGCAGGCGGCAGATCAGCTGGACTACTTGGTTCTCGAGGCCCTCGCCGAGCGAGAGGGACATGCCGTGATCGCGATGGGCCGCACGACGGAGAAGGGCTGTTTCTGTCCTGCGAATACGCTTCTTCGCAAGGCGCTCGAGGTGATCGTGAAGGCGTTTCCGGTCACGCTCATCGACGCCGAAGCGGGCGTGGAGCAGATCAACCGGCAGGTGACGGACCGAATCACGCATGCCGTGGTGGTGACGGACGGCTCGAAGCGGAGCCGCGACACGCTGGACGTCATCGCGCAGATGCTCGGACCGGAGCGGGTGCATGCGGTGGAGAACCGGTCGAGGGGGGCGGTGGCCTCGGCTCTGCCCCCTGGGGTCCGTTTCGCCGGGAGGATCCCGGAGGACGAGTTGATTCGCAGCTTCGACGCGCAGGGCACCGCCCTGTGGGACTTGCCGAGGGACAACCCTGCCCTCCTCGCAGCAGACGCCATCGTCGACGCGCTCAGGCTCGCCCCCGTGGGAGGTGCGTGAGAGTCATGCGTAGCGTCCTGCCAGAGGTGATCACCGATCTCGTCGAGAATCCGGCGGGCACGCTCGTGCAGGAAGCGCGGCAGGCGGGCGCGCGGGCCATCGGATACACCTGCAGCTTCGTCCCGGAGCCCCTGATCTCCCTCCCTGGGCTCTTCCCCCACCGGATGCGCGCCCCGGGCTGCTGCGGGACGCCCATGGCGGACACCTACCTCTCCTCCGTATTATGCAGCTATCCACGCGCGGTGCTGGAGCGGGCTCTGGACGGGGGCTTCGACCACGTGGATGGTTGGGTGTTCGTGGCGAGCTGCGACCACGTCCGTCGTCTCCACGACAACCTCACCTACCTGCAGGAGCCGCCGTTTCACGTCATGCTCGATCTGCCCCACAAGAGCGATCCCCCCGCGGTGGACTGGTATGCCGACGAGCTTCGGCGCCTTCTCCGAGGGCTCGGAGAGCACTTCGGCGTCGCTGTGGACGACGACACGGTCCGTGGGGCCATTGCCTCGCACAACGAGCACCTGTCCCTGCTGCGGGGGCTGGACGCACGGCGAGGCGATCCAGTTCCGCCCCTGTCAGGGGCGGACTTTCACCGGGTCCTTGTGGCCTCGAGCACGGCGCCGAAGGACCGGTTGGCTCCGGTGCTGAAGGAGTTGACGGCACGGCTTCGCGAGCAACCGCCGGGGACGGCGCCCCGCGCGCGCCTGATGGTCGCGGGCAGCACGATCGACGACCCCGGTTACCTGTCCGTCATCGAGTCCCTGGGCGCCGTGGTGGTGGCGGACCGGTTTTGCTTCGGTGGGATGCCGGGCCTCTCGCCTCTTGCCTGCGATCAGGATCCGGTGCGCGGGCTCGCCCGCCAAGCCCTTTCGACCACGCAGTGCCCCCGCATGATGGGGGCGGCCGCCACCCGCGCGGCCTATGTGGTGCAGAAGGTGCGCGAGCGCGAGGTCGACGGGGTCGTGCTTGCGACGATGAAGTTTTGCGACCTTTGGGGGATGGAGAGCCGGCTGCTGGCGGACGCTTTGCGGGAGGCGGGCGTGCCGGTATTGCGGGTGGAGCGGGAGACGGCAGGGGGCGCCGAGGGGCAGCTACGCACGCGGGTGCAAGCCTTCTTGGAGACATTGGGACGATGAGCGCCCCCGCCCCGAGCTTCCCCCTGGGCACGCGCCGCGAGCGATGGCGAGGCAGAGGCTGGCGAGCGGTCAACCTGGCAAAAATGGCGAAGATGGCGCTCCGGCTGGGCCCATGGAACATGCCGGGCCATCTGCGTCACCGCCCTTGGCTTCGGACGCTCTTGCAGGCCAATGACCTGCACGACCGGGTGACTCGGACCCGCACGGGGCCCGCGCGGGAAGCCAACGCGTACGTGGTCTCCAGCATCGTGTCCTCCTTTGCCGAGCTGCTCGAAGGCCTCCTGCTCGAGCCCCAAAACACGGTGTTGCACGAGGACCTGGTGCCGCCGGAGATCCTTTACGGCATGGGGTTGCACCCCTTCATGGCAGAGTTTCTGGGGATCGTGCTGCCGATGATCGACCCTGGGGCGTGCGTACCCTACATCGACCGGGCGGAGAACGAGGGAATCCCGCCGGATTTTTGCAGCTTGCCCAAGAGCACCATGGGACTCGTCCTGCAGGGTCATCTGCCCGTGCCGGCGGCGTTGATCTCCTCGAACATGCCCTGCGACGGGGGCATGGCGCAATACGCGATCCTTCAGCGCAGCCTGGGTGCGCCGATGTTCCAGCTCGACGTCCCGTACGACTTCTACGACGCGCGGGCGGTCCGGTACTTCGCGGGCGAACTCCGGCGCATGATTGCGTTTCTGGAGGTGAACACGCCGGGGCGGATGGACTGGGACCGGATGCGCGAGGTGTGCGAGGAGCGCAATCGGGCCGTGGAGTACGAGCTGGAGCTATGGGATCTGGTGCGGGCGAGGCCGGCGCCGATGGCCGCGGAGCCGATCTATCTCACGCACATGGTCTACGGCATTGCGCAGGCAGGAAAGGCACGGTCCACGGAAGTGTTCCGCCGGGTGGCGGAGCTTGCGCGGGAGAACCTTCGTCGCGGCCAAGGAGCCGTAGCCGACGAGCGACACCGGGTCGTGCTCTGGAACCCGCCCACCATGATGTATCTGGACCTATTCACGTGGGCAGAGCAAGCCTGGGGCGTGTCGATGGTCATGGACATGCTGACGTTTCACCGGCACCCCCTCATCGACACACGGACACCGGAGACGATGCTGGAGGACCTCGCGCGCATCGTGATGCAAGGCCCCATGGCGAGACACACCCGGGGCCCGGCCGATAACTTCTTCCGAGACTTGTTCTACATCGTCGACCACTTCGACACGGACATGATTTGGATGGCGGGCCACGTCGGGTGCAAGAACACGCAGGCCCTTCTGGGAATGATGCGGGAGCGGTGCCGGAAGCGTGGGATTGCGCTGCTCATCATCGACTACGACCTGATGGACCCGCGGGTGGAGCCGCCGGAGGGGATTCGTGCCCAGGTCGACCGATTCATGCAGACGGTAATGCGGGAGGAGAGACGGGCATGAGACGCTACTTCGGCGGGTGCGACGTGGGGTCCACGACGGGCAAGGCCGTGATCCTGTCGGAAGGGGAGGTGGTGGCTACGTCGCTGTTGCCGAGCCGGGTGGACCCGCAGGAGACGGCGCGGGCGGCGCTCAACGATGCGTGTAGCAGGGTGCCCGAGCTGGCGGGTGGGGCTTCTCTCACCTACCTGGTGGGCACGGGCTACGGAAGAAACGAGGTTCCCTTCGCGAACGAGAACCTGTCGGAGATCACGTGTCACGCGGTGGGAGCGCACCGCTGCGACGCGTCGATTCGCACGCTCGTGGACGTGGGGGGGCAGGACGTGAAGGCGGTGGCGCTGAACGGGGACGGGACGGTGCGAGAGTTCGCGATGAACGACAAGTGCGCGGCGGGGACGGGCCGGTTCTACGAGGCGATGGCGAGGATCTTCCAGATGGACCTGGAAGCCTTTGCGCGATTGTCGTTGGGGGCGACGGGGGTGGTGCCGATCACGTCGCAGTGCAGCGTGTTCGCGGAGACCGAGGTCATCAGCCTCATCAGCAAGAGGCATGAGGCGGCGGACATCGCGGCGGGCGTGCAGTCGGCGGTAGCGAAGCGCATTTTCGGGCTGACGCGCAGGGTGGGCGTGGAGCCGGCCGTGACGATCACGGGCGGGTGTGCGAAGAACGCAGGGCTGGTCGCGATGGTGGAGAAGACGCTTCGCGTGCGGGTAGCGGTGCTGTCGGTGGACCCGCAGCTGATTGGCGCCTTGGGCGCGGCGGTGATGGCGGAGCGCAGGTACGCAGCAGATCAAGGCGGGAGAAAGCCATGAATCGTATCCACAAGACGACGGACGTGGTGGTGGTAGGCTCCGGGCCGGGCGGGGCCACGGTGGCGCGGCAAATGGCGCGCGCGGGCAAACGTGTGCTCCTGCTCGAGAAGGGCCGGGACCACAAGCTGGTGGGCAATCACCTCACGGCCCTGGTGATGGCCGACAAGCTCGGACTGAGCTTCACCGAAGAAGGCATGAACATCGTTCGCGCCTTCACCACCGGCGGCTCCACGGTCATGTACTGCGGCTCCGCCTCCGACCCACCGGACTGGCTCCGCACGAAGTACGGCGTCGATTTGCGAGCGTACGCTGAGGAAACCAAGCGCGAGCTGGGGATTGCCCCCTTGCCAGACGACGTCGTGGGGACCGGGAGCCACCGGCTGCTCGAGGCGGGCAACGAGCTCGGGTACGACTTCGAGAAGATGCCGAAGTTCATCGATGCGTCGAAGTGCCGGATGCGGTGCGGGGGGACGTGCATGCTCGGGTGTCCCCACGGGGCCAAGTGGACGGCTCGCTCCTACGTGCAAGACATGCTGGACGCGGGAGGCGAGCTGATGACCCGGGTCGACGTGCAGCACGTCACGGTGCAGGACGGCGTCGCGACCGGGCTGCAGGCCTTCACGCCGAGAGGGATTCTCGAGGTCGAGGCGTCCACGGTGGTGATCGCCGCGGGCGGCATCGGCACCCCTTCGATCCTGCAGAAGAGCGGACTCACGGAAGCCGGTCGGGGGATGTTCGTCGACCCCCTCGTGCTGGTGACTGGCGTGTCGCGGCACGCGGGGACGTGCCTGGGTCCCCCGATGGCGGTCGCGACGACGAAGATGATCGACGAGGGGATTTTGCTTTCCGACCTCATCGACCCGTGGGGGATGTGGCTGATGATGGCGGCCCTGCGCAACCCGGCCAAGCTCGGGCTCTTTGCCAGCTACCGCAAGCAGCTGGGGCTGATGGTGAAGATTGGAGACGAGCGGCAGGGCTATATCAACATGGACGAGCACATCTCGAAGCCGCTGACGGAGCAGGATCGTTCCCGGTTGAACCGCGGGTCCGTCATCGCGCGCGAGATCCTGCTCCGGGCCGGGTGTGACCCGACCTCGATCATGGTGGGCCCAGTACGCGGAGCGCATCCCGGGGCCACCGCGCGCATCGGCCTGGTGGTCGACGAGAACCTGCAGACGCCCATACCAAACCTCTACGTATCGGATGCTTCGGTGATCCCAGAGGCGCTGGACCGACCGGTGGTGTTGACGGTGATCAGTTTGGCGAAGCGGCTGTCGGACCGGCTGCTGTCTTGAGGGGAGGCAAGAGACTGCCGGTTGACCCGCTCCTGACGCCTTGATACCGCTTGTCACCAACATGTCCGCCCCCGACCCCGCGCTCACGATCTGGGAAGCCTTCGTCTACGGAATCATCCAAGGCGTCACGGAGTTCCTCCCGGTGTCGTCGTCGGGACACTTGACGCTGGCGCACCAGTTCGGGCTCGGGTCCTTGCCCAAGGACCTCGAGCTGCCCTTCGACGTGCTGCTTCACGCCGCCACACTGATCGCGATCGCCGCGGCGTTCCGCCGCGAGATCCTCGCCTCACTTCGGTGGCGCCCGAGGTTCTACCTGTGCGTGCTCATCAGCATCGTGCCCGCGGGCATGGCGGGTGCGCTGGGCAAGAAGTACGTGGAGGCAGTGGGGGACTCGTGGTGGCTGCTGGGAATCTGCTACGTCTTCACGGCGGTGTTGCTGACGGTGAGCGAGCGCATTTCGGTGCGACGAGCGCAGCCGGCCGCCGATGACCGTCCTCCGCACGAGATGCTCGACCAGGTGACGCCGAAGCAGGCGTTGTGGGTGGGCCTGTTGCAAGTGCTGGCCCTGCTCCCTGGCGTGAGCCGCTCCGGATCGACCATCGCGGGCGGCCTTCTCGGTGGGCTGCGGCCTTCCCTGGCTGTGTCCTACGCATTTCTCGTGGGTTTACCGCTGATCGCGGCGGCAGCTGCCAAGGATGCCATCGACGGGGGATTCAGCCGGCTGGTCGCGGAGGTTGGGCTCCTGCCGCTCTCGGTCGCGTTCGTGGCAGCCCTCGTGAGCGGTCTTGGGTCGATCGCGGCACTCAAGCTCGTGGTGGGCAAGCGACGGCTTGTGTGGTTCGGCGGGTACTGCGGCCTGGTGGCGTTGGTGTGCTTCTGGAAGGCTCTCGGGGGCTGAGCCGCTACACGCGGATCTGCACCACGGAGGGGGGATTGAGGTAGGCCTCGATCTCGTCGAAGCTCAGGTAGCGATAGACCTGATCGCTGACCTTCTGCAGCCCGCTCACGGCCTCGAGGTACTCCCCGACGGTCGGGAGCTTGCCCTTCCACGCCGCCACGGCGCCAAGCTCGGAGGACCCGAGATAGACCTTGGCCCCGTTGCCCAGCCGGTTGTCGAAGTTGCGCGTCGACGTGCTGAAGACGCTCACGCCATCGCGCACGCGGGCCTGGTTGCCCATGCAGAGGCTGCAGCCCGGGATCTCGATGCGGGCCCCTGCCTTGGCGAACACGCTGTAGACGCCTTCGCTCTTGAGCTGCTCGGCGTCCATGCGGGTGGGAGGCGCGACCCAGAGGTGGGCCGCGGCGAACCCCTTGCCGTCGAGCACGCGCGCCGCCGCCCGGTAGTGCCCGATGTTCGTCATGCACGAGCCGAGGAACACATCGTCGATCTTCGCACCGGCGACCTCGCTGAGCGGCTTGACGTCATCCGGGTCGTTAGGACAGGCGAGCAGGGGCTCCTTGATCTGGGACATGTCGACCTCGATCACGGCCGCGTACTCCGCATCCTTGTCCGGCTCGAGCAGCTCGGGCTTGGCGATGAACTTCTCCACAGCGTCGATGCGTCGCTGCAACGTCTCGGGGTCCCCGTAGCCCTGGGAGATCATCCAGTTCATGAGCACCGCGTTGCTGCGCAGGTACTCGACCACGGGCTCCTTGTTCAGTCGGATGGTGCCGGCAGCCGCGCTTCGCTCGGCGGAGGCGTCCGTGAGCTCGAAGGCCTGCTCGACCTTGAGGTTCGGCAGCCCCTCCATCTCGAGGATCCGGCCGTTGAAGATGTTCTTCTTGCCCTTCTTCTCGACGGTCAATAGCCCTTTTTGGATAGCTACGTACGGGATGGCGTTGACGAGGTCGCGCAGGGTGATGCCCGGCTGCATCTTGCCGGTGAACCGGACGAGCACGGACTCGGGCATGTCGAGGGGCATCTTGCCCAGAGCGGCGGCGAAGGCCACCAACCCCGAGCCCGCCGGGAACGAAATGCCTATTGGGAAGCGCGTGTGCGAGTCTCCCCCGGTTCCCACCGTGTCCGGCAAAAGCAAGCGGTTGAGCCACGAGTGAATGACGCCGTCGCCCGGACGCAAGGCCACGCCCCCACGCCGTTGGATGAACCCACCGAGGTTGCGGTGCATCGCCGCGTCGACCGGTTTGGGATAGGCCGCCGTGTGACAGAACGACTGCATCGTCAGGTCCGCCTGGAACTTCAGGCAGGCCAACTCCGTGAGCTCGTCGGCCGTCATCGGACCCGTGGTGTCCTGGGACCCGACCGTGGTCATCTTCGGCTCGCACGACGTTCCGGGGCGAACGCCCGGCAGCCCGCACGCCAGGCCCACCATCTTCTGCGCCAACGTGTAGCCCTTGCCCGTGTCCGCAGGCGTCTCGGGCCGGGCGAAGAATGTGCCCTCCCCCAGCGTCATCTGCTCGCGGGCACGCGCCGTGAGGGATCGCCCAATGATGAGGGGCACGCGACCGCCCGCCCGGTACTCGTCGGCCAACGTCACCGGCGCCAGCTTGAACGAGGAGATGACCTCCCCCTTCGCATTCCGGATCTCCCCCTTGCGCGGATAGACCGTGAGCACGTCGCCATGCTCGACCTTGGTGACGTCACACCGGATGGGCAGGGCCCCGGAGTCTTGCGCGGTGTTGAAGAAGATCGGGGCGATCTGACCGCCGAGGATGACCCCCCCGCGGCGCTTGTTCGGCACGTGGGGGATGTCCTGACCGATGTGCCAGAGCACGCTGTTGCAGGCGCTCTTGCGCGAGGACCCGGTCCCGACCACGTCGCCCACGAAGGCGACGGACTTGCCTTCCGCACGGAGCTTGGCGATCTGTTCGATTCCGCCGGGGAAGCGCGTCTCGCCCATGGACAGAGCATGCAAGGGGATGTCGGGCCGACTGAACGCGTGACCGGCAGGGCTGAAGTCGTCGGTATTGATTTCGCCCGCGACCTTGAACGCGACGACGTCGATGCGCTCGGGCAGGTCGGGACGCTCGGTGAACCAGGTGGCGTCGGCCCAGGACTGCATCACCTTCTTGGCGTTCGCGTTGCCGGAGCCCGCCAGCTTGGCGACGTCGTCGAAGGCATCGAAGACGAGGAGGGTGCGGGCGAGGGCGTCGGCGGCCTTGGGCCCGAGTTTGTCGTGGGTGAGCAGGCCGACGAGGGGCCTGACGTTGTAGCCGCCGAGCATGGTGCCGAGCAGGAAGACGGCGTGGACGGGGTCGACGACGGGGGACTTCTTCTTGCCGAGGGCGATGTCCGCGAGGAAGGCCGCCTTTACCTCCGCCGCGGGGTCCACGCCAGGTGGGATGCGGTCCCGGAGCAAGGACAGGAGGAAGTCTTCCTCGCCTTTGGGCGGATCGAGGAGCAGGTCACACAGGGCGCGGGTCTGCTCGGCGTGGAGGGGAAGCGGAGGAATGCCCTGGCGGGCACGCTCTTGGACGTGGTTTTTGTATTCGCTCAGCATGGGGGACGGAGCATCCCTCCATGAGAGCTGGCATTCAACGGTGTCGAGGGGAGATCAGAGCCAGCCGACCAAGCCGGCGTAGACGCCGAAGTGCATGACCTTCACGTCGATGTCGTAATCCTGCCCCGCATCGACCTCGCCACTGACCGGAAGGCCGATGGAAGGCCCGAACTCGATGGCGAAGCTATCGGTCAGCCCGAAGGCGAACATGGCCTCGACGTCGAGTTGGAGCACGGAGGCGTCGGAATCCTCGTCGTCTTGGTCCTCCGGGTCGATGCTAACGGACATGTAGGTAGGGCCACCGCGGAGCCACAGCCAGATGGTGTCACTCAGGCCGAAGACGTAGCCGATGCGGGGGGCAAGGGCGAAGGCGGTGACCTTGTCCCAGTCCGCGCTGTTCCCACCCGACTCGGTTTCGCCCGAGTTCATGTAGATCCCGAGGGAGCCGCCGAGGGAGAGGCTCTCGATGACGAAGTAGTCGAAGGAAGCGCGGGGAATGGTGGAGGGAACCGGAAGAGAGATGCCTTGGGTTCCCGCGCCCCCGGCGTTGCCCCACAACAGGGAGGTCGCCGTGCCCTTGAGCTCGATTTCTTCGGCCCCTGGGACGTCCGCGTCGAGGGTGACGTTGTAGCTCGTGATGCCGAAGAGGTGGTCCGCACTCAGGGCGAAGGTGCCCTCCTCGCCGAGTTGCTGGGCGGAGGCGGTGGCGCCGAGGGTCATGATCGCGGCCGCGATGGTACCTGCTGCAAGCTTACGCATGGTGTTCCTCCCAATGGTGGGGCCACCTGGCCCCTTGAACATGTGGTGTGTGTATCGGAGTCTTCCCCGCAATTCAACGCTTGTCGGCCCCGGGCTCTGGGTTGTCCTTCTGCAAATCCAAGGGGTCCACGGCGAGCCGATCCACGGTCTCGCCTCGTTCGATGGCATCGAGAATCTCCGGAAGGTCCGCCATCGTGACCCCGCCGTACATCACATGGTCTGGCTCCACGAGGATCGAAGGTCCTGTGACGCAAGCGTCCAAACAGCTGCACGACACGGCCCTGGCCTCGACCCGGGCCAGCCCTCGCTCCTTGAGCGCGGCTCGCAGCGCTTTGTAGATCTCTTCCGATCCCCTCTCCGCGCACGACCCTTTGGGGCTGCCGTCCGCGCGGCGGTTCAAGCAGACCATGAGATACTGGTGGCGAGGCGGCATGGCCGCGAATCTGGAGGGTCCTGCCCTCGGCGTCAAGCAGGGCCGTGCTCGCTCCGACCCGCTCCGACCCAACGAACGGAACACGACGGCGTCGAATGTGTCACCATACGCGGTGACTTCACGCAGGAGGGTCGCATGCATCGCTGGATTACGTTGCGCTGGTGGCACTTGCTCGTCTTGACCGTGGTTCTGCTGGCCGCCTGCAACCAGAATCGAAAGCTCGACGAGTCCCCCATGGCCGTGGCGAGCACGGCATCCGACCCAGTGGACAAGAAAGCCAAGGCGTACGCCCTGGAAGAGGCAGACCGGGAAGGTGCGCGTGCCAAGAGCGAGGAGCACGCGCCGATGGCGCCCGCTGCCACCGGGGAACCCGGTGGACTCGGCTTCAAAGGCGCAGGAAAGGGAATGCGTCCACGCGCGGATTACGACGGCAGGGGCATCACCGCCCCCCACAGAACGCAACCGTCGGAAATGGGTCCGCCCCCTCCACCCATCGAAGAGGTGGCCGTCGACCCCAACGGCCGCTTCGCCACCACGTACCGTCCCGGCGGCGGTCACCTCGCCGCGTTCGAATCCGCCGTGGCTCGTGGCGTCATTCCCTCGGCAGAGCGTGAGCTCGTAAGCGACGTCGGCGCCCGGTACTGGACGCCCATGGACGCCCCCACCACCCGGGCCCTCGCCTTGCGGACCGACTTCGAGCGTGCGGCCCTGCCCCCGAGCGGCGGCGACGTGCACATGCGTCTTTCCCTTCGCTCGAGCGACAAGGCGGCGGCAGGCAGGCCCCATCTCTCCGTGCATCTGGTGCTCGACGTCAGCGGATCGATGCGAGGCGCCCCGATGGATCAGGCGAAGCTGGCCGCCAAGGCGCTCGTCGACAAGCTCGCCGGCACCGACGACTTCTCCTTGATCACGTTCTCGTCGGACGCCGAGGTGCAGGTTCGTGACACGCGGGTGGGCCCGGCCAAGGCGCGCATCAAGAGCACGATCGACGAGATCGAAGCCACGGGCGGCACGAACATCGGTGAGGGGCTCCGGCTCGGCTACGAGCAGGCCAAGAGCCCGAGCGTTCCCGGAGACGCGGTGCGCGTGGTGCTGCTTCTGTCTGACGGGCGAGCCAACTCGGGCATCACGAGCCCGGACCGTCTCTCCCAACTGGCCCTCGAGGCGTTCCAGGACGGCATCCAAACCAGCACCTTCGGCCTCGGCGCGGACTACGACGGCGCGCTGATGAGCTCCATCGCCTCGGACGGCGCGGGTGGGTACTACTACCTTCGCGACGGGGAGCAGATCGCGTCGGCCCTCTCGACGGAGCTGGACAAGCGTCTCGACCCCGCGGCGACGGCGGTGGAGGTGCGGGTTCGATGGAACAAGGGCGTGGACGTGCTGCGCGTGTACGGGTCGCGTCGCCTCAATGCCGCCGAGGCGGCTCGCGTTCGCGCCATCGAGGTGGCCGCGGACGACCATGCGGCCAAGCGTGACAACATCAAGAAGGACCGGCAGGACGACACCGAGGGCGGCATGCGCTTCCTCATCCCCGCCTTCGCGCGCAACGACAACCACGTGATGCTCTTCAAGCTGCGGGTGCCGGCCGGGGTGGGCAACCAGCCGATCGCGATGATCGAGCTCAAGTACAAGGACCGGGTGACGAAGCGCAACGTGTCGGACGAGGCGCGCGTGACCGTGACGTATGCAAACGGGGACGCCGAGAGTGCGAAGTCGATGCAGCCCGCGGTCGCCCGTACGGTGCAGGGGTTTGCGGCGGGAGAGGCGTTGATGGACGCGGCCCGGTACGTGAGCCACGGGGATCGAGCCCGCGCCCTTGCCCTGCTCTCGGAGCGTGAGCAAATCCTGCGGAAAGCGGCGGAAACGCTGCAAGAACCCGGCTTCGCGCGGGACGCTGACCGGCTCGCCCGCCTGCGGACCCACATGAACGCGAGCGGCGGCGTCGGAGAACCCCTCGTGCTCGCCATGCTCCTCGAAACTGCAGGACGGTCCCACCTGCGCTGACCCTTCCGGTAAGCTGATCCACCGTGCCTCCCACGACCTTCCCCTTCCGCCTCGACGTGCCTGCCACGCACGTCCCCATCGAGCCCGGCGGCAAGCTCATCCTCCGCGGCTCCTTCCACTCGAGCCACGACGGGTCCATCGTCGATGCCGCCACCACCACGTGGCCGTCGGGTACGCCTGGGGGCGCCGGTGTCGACACGGGCGGCCTCATCGACTTCGAGGGCGGAGGGTTTCACGTTGTCTCCCGCGACCCGGACACGCACGAGGTGCACGTCGTAGCCACCGACGGTCCTGCCCCGGCGTGTGACATCCAACGGGTGACGGCTCCCTGCTTGCCCATCCGGGCGCACCACCAAGCGCACAGCCGCCTGATCACCGTGAAGGAGTGGACATCCTCGCTCAAGGGCGGCATGCAGGTCGAGGTCGTGGCGCCGCCCGTCTACGCGCCGGTTACGACCTTCGCCTCGACGATGAAGCCGGTGTTGATCGGCAGCGGTGTGGTCGTGGCCGGGGTGGCGGCTCTCGCGGTGGCGTGGGTGGGGTACCGTCGATGGTCGAGGTCTGCGAAGGTCGAGTTGCAAAGGCTGGCGAAGCGGGTTCGTGACAAGGCATCGCGAGCCGACCCGATCCTGGCCGGCCCCCTCACCCCCGCCCTCGAGTCGGCGATGAAAGCGATCGAGCAGCGCAAGGTGGACCCAGGTTCGGAAGAAGGCAAGCGCGTGGTCGCCGTGCTCCGTCGCGTCGACGCCAAGCTCGACGAGAAGGCTGCGGCAGCAAAGGCGGACGACGAGCGTAAGGCGGCGGACGAGTTGGTGTCGGAGGTGGAGATCGCGCTGGAAGCGGCGGGAGAGGCGGCTCAGTACGGACCCAGGTAGCGTGACGACCGGCCTGGCTCCCTTGGTTCTCGGGTGATACGTTGCGCCCGGTGAGGCTCTCGTGGCGATCGCTGGTCTCCGTTTCCGTGGTCCTCTTTCTCCAGGCGTGCAGCCAGGTACTTTCCCTGGACGACTATCGCGAGGCTCCCCCAGACGGTAGCGCAGAGCAAGACGGGTGGTGTGCCGTCGTTCGAGCGAGTGACGGGACGGTTCGGAGGTCTTTCTGCCCAGCCGAGCGCGGCGCCGCGCAGCGTTGCGCGTCGACAGGCTTGCCGTGCGCGGACGCGGAATACGACTCCGCTTTTCACGCCGAATCGGGCCAGGTGCCGTGGTACCAGGCTGCGCTCGACTGGGCGTCAGCGAACGGCGCTTCGGACGTGCACCTGGAGGGCGGCACCCTCGCCGTGGACGCGAGCAACATGCTTCCGGGGGACGGGATCCACGCCGGCGGGGTCGGCCTCCGTGTCCCCCGAGGAGTCTCGTTGCACGGGTCCTCCGAACCGGGAAACCCCACCGTAGTCCACGCAACCGACGGCGTTCTTGCACTTGCCTTGGTCATCGTATCTGGCAGCTCATCCACTACGACCGAGGTCGACCACCTGACTCTCGTCGGCACATCGACGCCTGGACTCTCCCTCGCTGAGCATTGTCCAACACAGGGACTCACGATGACGTCGATCCTCGACGTGACGGACCCGCCTCCGTCGTTGCCGGCGCAGACCGTTCCCCACAGCCTGTACGGAGTTCTCATCGGCGAGTCGCCAGCCGGCACGGGCCCGGTCCACGTCCATCACTTGAGAATTGCCCACGTCAACACGGGCATCCAGTACGGGTGGAAGACGTTCGGCGAGCCCACGGTGCAAGGCTGTGAGACGGATCCGTGCGCGACTCTCGAATTCGGTCCCGCGACGGGAGGCTGCCAGCCCGGTGACTACGCCATGACTTTGCGTCTTCCTGGGGATACGTCCGCCCAAGCCCACTGTGTTCACCCTAGCCCTGTCGCGCCGTGCACGCCAACCTACTGCGCCAACGTGGCTCACGAGTTTGTCGGCAACACCGCGTCCCATTCGACCGTGTTCAACAACTCGGTGTGCGACACGGTCGCAGGAATCACGTTGATCGGGGGCCAGATCGACGTGCGGCACAACGTCGTCCTCCGCTCCTTCGGAGGTGGCGACGGGGCGGGGTTGAGCAGCGATGGCCGCCAGCCCTACTCGAGGGACACCGCTTGGACGGAGAACTACGTCTATGGTCACACCACCGGGTTCCTGGGCGATGGCCTGCGGTACGTCAGCATCTCCGACGCATCGTTCGAGCGAATGACCGGGTACGACAAGGGCAGCTTCGCAGACCCCCGGGACGTGATCGCTCTGCAACGGGTCATCTTGGACATGGCTTCGGCCGACTGCTTGAGCGCCAACCCGGAAGACGGATTCATCGACCACGTCAGGCTCCAGAAGAATCGGCTCGTCGTGGCCGCGGGTGGAATGGGAGTCGCGCTCCGCCGAACGAACTTCGCCTGGTTGGGGTTCAATACCGTCAGCGCTGTCGACGGCGTCGTCGCAAGTGCGGGCGTGTTGCTCGACGACACCATGAACAGCTGGGTGTACGGCAACACGATCACGAACGCGACCCACGGCATCGCAGTCAGCGGAGCGCCTGGCGAGAAATCCAGGTCGGGCAGTTGCTGGAACGGGATTGACGTGAACTGGGACGAGGTGACCCAGGAATTCACCTCCCACCCCAACGAGTATCAGAACACCACGTGCACGGTGCACTACGGCGTGGACTACTGCTCGGAGAGTTCCGCCGCGGAGGCTGTGTGCGAACACTGAGGGTTGACGAAGGGCGGGGCAGAACGCTGGCCATCAGCTCACGCTGGTGAACTCAGGCACGTGACGCTCGAACCGATCCTGTTCGGCCTGCAGCTTGCCCGCCCTGCGCCCCATCCACAGAAGCACGGACACGATGACGCCTCGTTTCCTTCGAAATGGTCGAACAAATCCCTGTGCTGTGCTTCCACAGCCGCTTCGTAGGCGTGGTACACTCGACGGTCATGAAAACGGTTCGGGCGCTCGAACTCATGCTGGCGGGCCTTTCGCTCTGCTTCGCCCTCCCAGCCTGCGCGAGCCTCCTCGACTACGACGAGATCGAGATCGACGATCCGGAGGACCCCGTCGGCCACGACGCGGGCGGAGCGGACGCGGCCAGCCAGCCGTCAGCCGACAGCGCAACGCCAGACGCACCGTCCGACGCGGGAGCGGACGAGACGGGCGAGGCGGGAGACCCTTGCGAGGCAGTCGATTGCGGGTCCTACGGCGCGTGCGTGAGCACCGGGGGACAGGCCCAGTGTGCCTGCGACACGGGTTACCACCCGCTGGGCCTGAGCTGTGTCGAAGATGAGCCCGTCGACCCATGTGCGGGAGTTGCCTGCGGTTCGAACGCGAGTTGCAGCAACGGTGCTTGCGTGTGCGACGACGGTTTCGAGGGGAACCCCGATAGCGGGTGTGCACAACCCAACCCGCTGGAGGACCAGGTACGCGCCGAACTGGTGGCCATCGCCATGGCGGAACTGGGATTCTGTGAGGGCACCGACGACAAACCGTACATGCAATACCAGCCCGGCTTCTGGTGCTACGACTTCGTGGCCTGGGTGTACTCCCAAGCAAGCCACCCGTTGCCGTCGCCGATTTCGCTGCCTGCCTACCAGACCGGCAGTCTGCCGACGGGCTGGCGCCCCGAGCCCGGTGACCTCATCAAGTTCGACATTCAGCACTACGGCATGGTCGCGGATGTGTCCCCTGACGGCAGCCTGATCACGACGATCGAGGGCAACGTCAACTACTGTGTGATGTCCCGGTCCACGACGGACGACGGTGTGGAGTACTACGGTTCCCTCGATCAGGCCTTCTGAAGCTTGGAGCACGGGGTCCTCGAGAAGGCGGTGGCAAAGACCGACGACGAGCGTCGCGCCGCGAACGGAATCGCCCTTACGCACCCGCGACGTGACGCTCGAACCGATCCTGTTCGGCCCGCAGCTTGCGCGCCTTGTGACCCATCCACAGAAGCACGGACACGATGATGGCCCCGGCCACACCGAACCCCACGACCGCACGCCACGGCTCTTGCAAGTACCTTTCCCATCGGGCCACCACGAGCCAGACCAGCGCAGGCACCAGCGCCCCGCAAAGAACGAAGGTCCACCGTCGCGCGAACCGCATCCACTGAAGCTCAGTAGCGAGCCGCTTGCGCGTCAGCGCCACGAACACGTCCACGCCCTCCCCATGACTTGCGAACAGCCCCACCCGCAAGGACACGTAGTGGGCGAGCCATGCGCCGTTGAACAGCAAGATGATCGCCGCAACGGCCACCACAGGCGCGGCCCCACCGCTGCGAACCACCAGCCAGAAGCAGAGGGACGACGACACCACGACCCCGAGCACCTCCCCGAGGGCGTCGCGACGCATCCGTCTTCCGTCCCGCGCCGCGTGCGCCACGAGCATCTCGGCTCGATCTTCCGTGTTCCCGAGGGCCTGCCACTGCCCGCGCCAGGCTTCGAGCTCCCTCTCTTCGTTCTTGTCTTCGCCATGGTTCATGTTCAACACCCCTTCCGTGCGGAGGTGTCCTCGAGCAGGACACGCAAGGCAGCCCGCGCGCGGTTCGCACGAACGCCGACATTGGTCTCCGTGATGCCGAGCACCGAGGCGATCTCCCGGTAGGAGAGCCCCTCGAGCAGCAGCGTGATCACCTGCCTGTGGAGGACCGGTAGCGCGCGCACCGCGGCGAGCAATGCGCTCTCGCCCTCTTTGCGCTCGTACGCGAGGGCGGGGTTCTTCCCCGAAGTCGCGACGACCTGATCGGCGTGCTGATCGATGTCTTCCGTGAAGACGCCTCGTTTCGAAAGAAAGGTCAACGCACGGTTGTGGGCCACACGCAGCAGGAAGGTTCGTTCGCTGCACTCCCCGCGAAAGGACGGCAGCGCGGACCAGAACGCGAAGGCGATGTCCTGGCGAAGGTCCGCACGATCCGCCTCCGAACGGGCGTAGCTCACGATGATCCGGTCCAGGACTCTCGCGTTCTCGCGCAAGGCGCGCGTCGCCCGGTCGTCCTGGTCGGTCGTCTTCACCGCGTTCAGCATCGCTTGATCTTCCACACAGGTACAGTCCCCACCGGGCAGCGTTTCTTACAGGGAACCGACCGACTTGACCCCGCGCCCCGGACGAAAGATACGGTCCCCATGGACGAATCCCGGCTGATCTTCCTGTTGCTCGACAGCGTTGGCGTACTGGGCACGTTCCTCGTGCTCGTCGCGTCCGCGGTCACCGCTTTCATGCTCACCAAGGCCAAGCAAGGCGCCGCGGGAGGTTGGCTCCTCGTGCTCGCCCGCGGGGGCGTCTGGGTGGTCGGCCTCGGTTACCTGTCGATGAGCCTGATCGGCTCCGACCTCGGGCTCGACGGGATGCGCGTCATCTCCCTGCTGCTTCGCGCGTTCACCCTCGTTTGCTACGTGGGCACGCTCGTGGCGTTCCTGCTCATGCGCCCGGCGAAGGAGGTGGCCAATGGATGACACGAGCCTGGCGATGTACTCCACGCTGAACACGGTGCTGTCGGTGCTGATGTTCCTTGCGACGGCAGGCGTTCTCGGGGCGGTGCTCTCCCGATTTCGGACGACGCCGGCGGGGCTCGCACTGGGCGCCGCGTTCGGCGGGTTCCTCTTCATGAGGGTGGTCTCCTGGGCGATCGGACGGGGTCCCGAGGAGCCGATGTGGCTGGTGCCAGGCATCTTCACCGTGATCGACTTCCTCCTCACGCTCGTGCTGGCCGTCGGCATCCTGCTCATCCCGCGCAGCTTGCGTGCGCTCGGTGGCAAGGCTGCGTCGACCGTGCCCGCCACGTCGCCCTTCGCGAGCGGCGGAGGCGCACCGCCTGGATCGCCCTTCGCCGGCGGCGGAGGCGCACCGTCTGGCTCGCCCTTCGGACAGCCTTCGGGTGGGGCCATTGCCGGGTCGGCGTTCGGCCAGGCCCCGATGACGGGAGCGGCGTCCCCTGCGCCATCCGATGCCGCGATCCCCGCCACCAAGTCCGACGACTTCGCGCGCACGCTCGCAGCCCCCGACTACACTTTCGACAAGATCGCGCAGTCCATGGCCTCGCTCGACGCGCACCCCCAAGGCAGCCCGGGCAACCAGGTCGCGCCCGGAGAGCCTGGGACCGCCGCTTGGACGAGCGGATCGATCCAGGTTCGGTACACGTTCGACGCGCAGACGAGCCTGCGCATGATCGAGCTACGCGGTCCGCAGGCGCGGTTCCTGCTCAACGACCTGCTCAACACGGTCTACATGCCCACGCTCGAGGGCTACAAGGTGAGCTCGCTGCTGTCCGCTGCGGACCCGCGAGACTTGCTCACGGGGATTCGCGCCGCCGAGTTCATTGGGGTCTGCGGCGACCAGCGCTACTACACGCAACCCGTCAGCGCGCTCACCTCGCACCCCGACGCGACCATCGCCTCGGAAGCCAAGCGCGTTCTCGCCGTGCTCAACGCACGGTAGGTCCTAAAATACCCCAGACAAGGACGTCGGCGTGAGGAGCATTTCGACCCCGGAGCGGCCCGTGGACGCGTGGGCGTATCCTGGACCGAGCCGGAAAAAGGGCTGGCGCGCGCTGGTCGAGGCCTGCATGTCGAGCCTCGGGGGCGACATCGTGGCGACCCCCACGAGCGCGAAGACCAGCGCCCCGGCGAACCCCCCGATGAACATCGCGAGCTTGCCCCCGCACTCCTTCTCCTCGTCGATTGGAGCATCGGGATCGTCCTGGTTGCACGTGAGGAACGCGATCTCCCCATAGATGCCCACGCCCAGGGACAGGCCCGCGAATACGAAGGGCACCGCCGAAGGAGGTTCCCCAGGGTTGGGCCTGGCGATGACGCTCCTGCCCGACGCGAACCCCAGGTCCGCGGGCACCATCACCACCGCCTCGGCTCCTTTGGCCCCGTCGAGTTGCAGTTTGTACCCACTGCTGCGTGGCACCCACCGCGAGCACGGCAGCTTGCAGACGAGCTGATCGTTTTCCGTCAGCAGGGACCACTGCTCACCTGGGGCAGGCAGCTGAAAGTCGACGCGCACGGAATCGCCCGTCTGCACGCCTTCGTCCGCTGCCTTCGGAGCCGCCTCGGCTTCCCCGGAAGTAGCCACCTCCGCGGCCTCGCCAGCCGCCCCGCCGAGAGGGACGCACTGCCCATCGTCACAGATGAGGTCGCCCTCGCAATCGCGATCCTTCTTACACGCCCACGCCGTCCCCAGCTGCGACACGAGCAGGGACAGGGTCGTGACCGACCCGACGAGGCTCCGACCCAAGCTAGTACTACGCACGGTCGACTCCCTATTGGATGGTTGATCAGAATCCGAACAAGCTTCGCGCCACGTCCACGGCTTCCACGGCCGCCTTCGTGGTCTCCACCGCATCGCGGATCTGCTCTGCCGGCTTGGCTCCAGGCTGGGTCGCTGCCGCCGGCTGGGGCTTCTTCGATCCCTTCGCAGGCGTGGCCGCCGCCGTGGCCGACGCCTTCGCCTCCGCGCGCGCCTTCTCGAAGTCCGCCTGGATCGTCTTCATCTTCGCCTCGAGGGCCGCCGAATTGCGCGAATCCAACGCCTTCTCGCGCTCCGTCACCGAAGCCAGGTAGGACCTCACCGCCTCCGCGTTCCCCTGCTCCATCGCCGCCATCAGCTTGCTCCGCAACCCGATGAGCAGCTCGTCGTCCAGCCCGACGATCCGCCGCAGCTTGTCCGATACCGCGTCCACCTCGATGACCTCGCGGCGCGACAGCCGCTTGCCACACTCCTTGGTGAACGTCTCGATCGTGTCCAGCCACAACCGGCGCGTCACCTCCGCCTTCGTGAAGTCCCGATTCGCGACCTCGCCCACGAACTGCGATTCGAACGGCCAAAGGCCCAGCCCGTTGATCGAAGACAGCACCGCACAGTCCGTCTCCTTCACCGCCTTGTCCACGATCCTCTCGTCGACGAACGCGCCCGTGTCGGACGAGACCGCGAGCAACTGCTCCCGCGCCGCACCGCTCTTGCAGATCTGGGACCGGCGCTCGACCAGCAGCAGCCACTCCCCGAAGGCCGACACCGGCTCCTTCGCCTTCTCGTCGCTGTCGACCAGGTGGGCCATGAGCTTCGTCCTGTACCCGGCGCTGTCGGACAACTGCTTCAGGGCATGCTCAAGACCCCTGAACTCGTAGCAATCCTCGGCGTCCACCGCGGCGCGCAACAGGTCCAGCGTCACCTCGCCATCGTCGATGCGCCCCTTGACGTCCGCGGTCATGCCGCTGGGCGACACGCATGCGCCCTTCTCGCAAACACGCCCTCCTTTGCAGTCCTTGTCGTCCTTGCAGCCCTCATCGCTCGCCGCAGCCGCGGGGGACGTGACCGGCGCGGGGGGCGGCATGGCGCAACCGATGCCAAGTACGAGAACGAAATGGCCGAGGGCGAGCAGTCGCTTGCGCCAGGAGGCCTGGAATCCCAGGGCGGTCAGGTCGGTCATCAAGAGCTTCCTCTTCTGCGAGGGATCGGGGCACCTCGCAACTCACAGTTATACCTCCATCCGCGCGCACGGTCGATCCGAAGGTTCGAACCCAATCGTGCCAATTCGCTCACTTCTGATTCGAACGAGATTCGAACGAGATTCGAACGAAGGCGGAACGCCTCCTACTGCGCCCAATACGCCTCTTCCTTCAAGCTGTCTTCGCGCTCGGGCAACCCGTGCGTAAGCCGCGGCGAGTCGTGCGCCAGCACCTCGTAGCTCACCCGGTTCGCATAGCGGCACACCTGCGCAAGTGACGAATACGTCAGAAATGCATACTTGTGCTTCGACGAGTTGGGGACATTGTCCCGGTGGTGGCGGTTGGCCGCGATGTCGTGCAGCACGGCGGACAAGGCTCCATCCCCAGCCCCGTTGGTGTTCGCGATCCGGTTCGGTCCCCCCATGTAGGGCGCGATGTACGCATACGCGCGCACCGACGAAACGCATTGCGTGCGGAGCATCGCACGGCTGAATTCATGACGGTTGAACTCGGGGATGGCGCCCGGCAGCAACGGGTACCTCGTCTCGCGCTTCGCGGATTCGTCCACGTGGCCTGCCATGTACAGGCCGTCCGGCCCCGCGGTGCAAAGCACCATGTCCGCGAGGTCGAGCACTGCGGCACAGGCGAGCAGCGGGTCCTCGTGGCCGGTCAGCGCCTTTCCCTCCTCCTCGTTCATCGCCACGAAGCTCACGTGGTCTCGGATGAACGACGTCCAGAACGCGGGACGCTCCGCGATCACGTGCTTCGTTCCCAACGTGAGCACCACGGGCACCCCCGCTTCCTTCGCAAACGCGATCGCCTGCAGCGCCGCCTCCGGCATCGGGTCTCCCGGCTTGCAGCGCATCAAGTAGGCCGTGAGCACCAGCGCCGACGCATGCTCGAACGCCCCCCGCGGGATGCTCTCGGGACGCAGCTGGTTCATGGCTCCCTCGCTGATCGCGAAGGTGCGCTCGTGGTCCGGTGTGATCAACGCGAAGCACCGGCCGATGGGACCGTCCACGGGCTGCAGGTGGTTCAGGTTCACCCGGCTCGACGTGTTGCACAGGTACCGGTAGCCCGACGTGCCCACATGGATGCATTCGCTCATCACACCCAGCAGGATCGAGTTGTCATCGGCGAGCACGGAGTAGTTGTGCAGCGTGTTGCCGACGGTGCCGCCCGCGTGCTCCTGCACGATGAGCTTACGCGAGGAGATCTCGGTGTAGATCGCCTCGGCGCGGTCCGACTCCACCACAAGGGAATGTCCCTTGCTCAGCCCGTGGCGATCGAGAAAGTCATCGGAGACGCAGGCCTCGATGTCGACCAGCGTCTGGTCGATGCCCACCACATGCGTGCGGTGTGCGAAGGTTTCGATCCCTGCCCGGTTGAGCAGCGGGTCACGGGCCTTCACGGGAAAGAAGTGGGTGTTCTTGCGACGGCCAGGGAACTTCATGGGGGTGGGTCAAGGCTGAGGGCAAGACGCAGGGTATCACGCCTGCGTCCGTCCTCATCGTGCTTCGTTGCATTGCCCGCATGTCGCAGCGCCCGTGTGCTCAGTCCTCCCCCTTCGCCCTGCCTGCCATGTGAAGCGACGCCTCGATCCAGGAGAGCCCCTCCTCCAACGTCACGTCCTCCACCTTCCCCTCCTCGCTCCGAATGGGCTGGAGCAAAGGAGGCTGCCACACGATCACGCGCGGCAGCCCCAGGGACTGCAACCGCCCCCGCGCACCGCGCGCCCACCGCTCCCCGGACGCTACGTCCTGGCGCGCCAGCAGCTTACCCGCACGCGCCCCATCCCCCTGGTCCAGGATCGCTCTCGTCTCGTCTCGAAGGTCCCCCATGGCCCCGGCCCACGGCTCCGGTCCCGACGTCTGAAGATACGAGTGCCCGTCGCGAACGACCTCCTTCGCTGCACCGCGCTCGATGGCGTAGGACACGACGAGCGCGCGGGCGCGCAACGCCTCGGATGCATCGGCCAACCCTGACGCGAGCCCGCCCAACTCGAACAGGTATTCCATCAGGTAGGTCTCTCCGAGCATCGCAGCGCAAGCGCCGTCGGAGAGCAGACCCCTCGCGGAGAAGGTCCGCGGCGAGGCAAGGATGGCAGCTTCCGCGTGAATCTGGGCGATCACCCCCGGCACGGCGGGAGACGAGGGCGCAGCCGCTGCCGCTCGCGCCAGCTGCAATGTCCGCTGCGAGGGTCCGACGCATCGTCGAACGTTTGCCTCGTGGGTGGGGTCGACGAGGAAGGCGCGGGCCATGGCCGTACCGACGAACGCGGACACCGCCGAGGCGGCAGCGGGCGCGACGAGCATCTTGGCGGAGCCGGTCCCAGGCAACCGCAGCACGGAGGGGGAAGCGGGCCTCGAGCTCAGCCCGAGCGGCGTCTCGACGACAGGCCGCAAGGTGGACGAGGCGGCAAGCGCCGATCGGATCGTGTCGAACGGGGCCTGCAGCTCGGCCGACGCCTTGGGGTCGGAAAGGAACAGGTGCGCGACCAGCTCACGCTCCCCCGAGGGTCCAAGGACAGCCCCGAAGAAGCCCAGAGCGAGGTCGACCGGGAAGGTGTCGGCAGCCCACGCCGCCTGGTACGCCGCCAGGGCCGACTCCGTGTTCGATTCGAGGGCAAGGATCTGAAGGTCCAGGACGCGCTGCTGGGCCGGCTCCGCATTCGCCCGGGCGCGGCGCAACGCGCCTACCACCGCGGAGATCTGTTTTGCGTACCTCCTGGCAGCGGGGACCGTTCGGGGGGCGCGCGTGGGCAGGCGCTCGTCGAAGAGCACGGCATGGAGCTTGCCGAGCCAGGTGCGCAGGGCCGCCTCCGTGGCCACGCCCTCGAGCTTCGCGCCTCCCTTCCACGCGGCCATGGTCGCGGTCCCGAGCTCCGCTGGCGTGATGCCAAACGAGACCCGGCCGCGCGTCATCGAATCGCGCGGTCCCTTGTGCGCGAAGACCAACCGCACGAAGCCCTCGACCTTGGGACGCAAGTCCGCCGGCATGGCGTCGAGGTGCAAGGCAAGCTCTTCGGCGAGCGCCTTGACGAGCAGACCTTGCGGGTCTCGCTGGTCGTAGACGATGGGGTCCGCCGCGCGGATCGCTCCCGTCAGCTCGTACGCCAGCTTGCGTTGGTCAGGGGACAGGTCCACAAACGCGTCGGCGGAGAGCCGGACCACCCCGAGGTCGCCCATGACCTCGACCTCGGGTTCGCTCGGTTCCACGGGAGTGTCCGCGCACTGCTGCTTGATGGATACGCGCGGGATCGTTGGTCGCGCTCGCTCGGCGGGAGCAACGCGCTGCGGCGTGGTGGGCTCGGGACACGGGCAGCCACAGCCCGCGCCAAGGGCCAGCGTGATCGCAAGCATCGACCCCGATAGGCCGGTTCGAATCGACATGCCGGAAACCCAGCACCTCCGGATGCGCGACGCAAGCGCCATGCGGCTCCCCTCCGGCGTTTCGAATCCTCGCGAATCCTTTCTGGCAACCGACGCTCCAATCACCAGAAGCTGATTCGAACACGCACGAAGCGCAGGGAGACGCGACATGGCTACCATCAACCTCACCGAAGAGAACTTCAACGAGACCCTCGAGAACAACGACGTCGTCCTCATCGACTTCTGGGCCCCTTGGTGCGCGCCTTGTCGCGCGTTCGGCCCGATCTTCGAGAAGGCTTCGGACAAGAACGCGGACGTGGTGTTCGGCAAGATCAACACCGAAGATCAGCAGTCCCTCGGGGCCGCCTTCAACATCCGGTCGATTCCCACCCTCATGGTCTTCCGCGAGAAGGTCCTCATCTTCGCCCAGCCCGGCATGCTGCCCGGCCCGGTGCTCGACGAGCTCATTGGCAAGGTCCGCGCGCTCGACATGAACGAGGTGCGCGCGAAGATCGCCGAGGAAGAAAAGAAGCACCAAGCGCCCGTCGCTGCCGCCGCCGCGAGTTGACCGTCCCTCACGATTCGTCCGCCCCCCAAGCCACGCCTTTCGGCGAGCACCCCCTGACACTATGCGCTAACCTTCGCCGGCCTCTCGAGTGGGAACACTGGGCGCAAACGCGCGCTAACCCAGCGTTCCTCCGACGGAACGTCATTCGGCCCTGGAACTCCGCGAGATCATCGCTAGGTTACGCCCGTGCGCTGGCTCCTTCTCCTGTTCGTCGTCGTACCGCTCCTCGAGCTGTACCTCTTGCTGTTCGTCGGCTCCCAGATCGGTTTCTGGCCGACCGTGGGGATCGTGCTCGTGACCGGGGCGCTCGGCGCTACCTTGGCGAAGCGGGAGGGTATGCGGGTTTGGCACTCGTACCGGGAATCGCTCGCCCAGGGCCGGCTCCCCGACGAGGGGATCGTTGGCGGACTGCTCGTGTTGCTAGGAGGCGCCATGCTCATCACGCCGGGCATGCTCACGGACCTTGCTGGGTTCTTGCTCCTGCTTCCGCGCACCCGGAGGTTCGTCGCCGATCGCGTCCGCGCCGCCATCGACAAGAAGCTCCACGAGGGCGTGATGCAGGTCGTCACCCATGGCCCGGAAGGGTTCGTCGACGTACGCGGCCCCCAGGGAGACGAGGACGCCGGTCCTAGCCCCTTCGTCATTTTCGAGCAACGGTCCTACGGTCGCGGCGATGTGATGGACACAGAAGGCGTCGAAGTTCAACAGGGCTTGCTGCTCGGACAGGGCAACCGGGACGACGACGGCGAGCAGGAAAGCGAGAAACGTTGAAGGATCAACCCGCAAGCGAACGCAGGTATCGGGTCGATTTGGTCATGCGCTACACGCGCATCAGCTGCATGCCGTTCCGGGCGACGTTCCCCGCTTCGAAGGTTGTCCAGGCGGAGGACAGCAAGGACGCCGTGCGGCAAGCGTGCCTGTGTCTGGACCGGGACCTCGAGGAGATCCTCGCCCAGGTCAACGCCCTCAATGTGAGCGACGTTCTGGTGGACATCCGTGCGGTCCGGCCGGTCGCTCTGGACGATGGGCCGCCGTGGAACCCTGCGTGGTTCCCGCCCCACGTCGCGCTGCCTTCCTACGTTGTCGTGCGGTCCGTGAGCGACGTCGCAGAGGACCCGACGCGTCCCAGCTGACCGCCTCACCCTACACTCGTCCACATTTTGCCTCCTTGGCTCCGGGTCATCGGACGTCCCACGTGTGATCCCCCGGATCGCCATGCCGCTTCCATGGTGTGCAGACCAGACTTTCAAGCACCTACAGAACGGCACAACCCATCTCGCACGTGGAGAGCATTCGAGGTCGCCCTTCACGCTAGCCCAAATCAAGCGCTCCGCGCTGCTTTGGGTCTAGGTCTTTCCAAGGGTGCTTTCGCAAAGCCCCCTCGCCGCGCTCACCGCGGCTCACAACGCCTCGCCTTCGGCTCGGATAGCCCCAATTCAAGCACGTTCTTCGAACGGTGCTTGAATTGGGGCTAGCTCGAGGCAGTGCGCCTGCCGATCAGGGCTCCGAGCTCACCACGCTCGGCGCCCAGCTGGCACGTGACTGGCAATGCTCCTCCTCGCACAGGAGGAGTTCTGATGGGTACCAAGACATCGTTCACCGAGTCGGTCCGCACCAGCGTGCTCGTTGCCTCCGCGGCGCTCTTTCTCTCGTCCAGCGCGTGCAGCCCGGCCGCCCCCTCGGACTCCTCCTCGCTCACCGGAGTCGATGAGAACATCGCCTCCAGCGAAGAAAGCGTGTCCGGCTCCGTCGCCGTCGGCAGCAAGCTCAAGACGACCGCGAACCTGAACTTCAGGACCGGGCCTTCGACTGGGTACAAGGTCATCCGGGTCCTCGCGCAGGGCACGATCGTGGAAGTCGTGCAGTCCTCGCCCTCCAACGGGTTCTACAAGGTCAAGCACAGCGGGACCACGGGCTGGGCACACGGCGGCTACATGCAGGCCGTGTCGAGCTCCAGCACGTCCACGAGCAAGCGCGATGCGGCGGTTGGCCGAGCCAAGGCAGGCGTCGGCTTCTCCTACTGGTGGGGTCACGCACGATGGCGTCCCTCCGGGCCGACCTCTTCCACCAAGGGGTACTGCTCAGGGTCGTGCCCCAGCTGCTCTCACTCCGGAAGCTACGGCGCTGACTGCTCAGGGTACGTCGGCAAGATCTGGCAAGTGCCCAGCAGCAACAACGACCTCACGTACGACTGGCACCCTTACTCGACCGCAAACTTCGTGAAGTCCTCGAGCCTGTGGACCACCGTCTCTCGCAGCAACCTCAAGAAGGCCGACGCGCTCGTGTACAACTCGAACGGCGCCGGGCACATCATCCTCTACGAGTCAGGTAACGGCTGGGGATCCATGTGGGCCTACGAGTGCAAGGGATGCTCGGCCGGCTGCGTCCGCAACCTCCGCACCGCGAGCAGCGCCTACAAGGGCATCCGTCGAAGCGGCTACTGAACCCACTCCACAGAAAGCGCGGCCAGCGAATGCCTGGTCGGCGCCAACGGCATCGCTAGGGGCCCGCTGGACTCGACGGTGACGAGTCGCTACGTCGGCGGATTGGTACCGACCGGGGCTCCCGCTAGGACTTACGCCCGCACCAACCCCTTCTGAGCTCTCTGCGTCCGCTGCGGTTTTCGGGGCTCGGGAGTGGGAATCAAACGGCGGGGACCTGTGCTGGGACCAGCCTTCGTGTCGTCAGGAGGCCTTCGACGTGGCGACGTCCGCGGACTCTTGCTTCTGCTGGAAGTTGGTGACGAAGGCCATGATCTCGCGGAAGACGTCGGCGGCTTCCATGTCCTGCATCATCTCGTGACCGCTGCGCTCGAACCATACGATCTCGCGGATGGGAGAGCTGACCTTCTCGTAGATGATGTTCGCGGACTCGGGGGCCACGATCTGGTCCTTCTTCGACTGAAGGATGCAGATGGGGACGTGGACCTCGGGCAAACGCTCTGCGATCGCGTGCGCGTAGTCGAAGAGCGAGCCGAACGCGTCCGTGGCAAACATCGGGTAGTTGGTGCAACGCGTGGCGAGCGCGGGGTCATTGAAGGACTCAGGGGAAGGCCAGTACCGGACCACCTTGGCGAGGACCGACGTGAGCGCACTGAGCGGGTCCTTGAACTTGAGGGCGGCTGCCACGGTGACGAGCCCCGCGATCTTGTCGGGATGACGCATGGCGAGATCGAGACCCACGAGACCACCCATGCTGAGCCCCACGACCACGACGCGATCGACACGGTTCCAGAGCTTGAGCAGCGCGCGGTCCGCATCGACGAACCAGTCTCGCGCGGTGGTGCCGCGCATGTCCTGGTAGCGGGTGCCATGACCGCGAAGGATGGGGCGCTCGTAGTCGATCCCTTGCTTCTCGAGGAACGGAATGAGCCCATCGACGGTGTCCGTCGAGGACGTGAAGCCGTGCAACAGCAACACCCCGATCTTCTCGTAGGCGGGCGGATTGGGGATCGGGACCTCGATGGGAGCGTAGTTGCTTCGGTGATCGACCAGGCCCGAGATGCGGTGCATGAGGTCGTCCGTCAGGGTGCGCAGCACGTCCTTGTCGACGTCCTTTCCGTAGTACTCGGACAGGTCCATCGGCTCGCCGAAGCGGATGCGGATGGGGGAGTTGCCGGGCATGCGCAGCACTTCGAGGCGCGGATAGATCTCGGGCGGAAGGGCGCGACCGGTTCCCGACACCCCGACAGGAACGATGGGCACACCCGCGTTGATCGCGAGGCGCACAGCCCCCGTCTTGCCACGTAGCAGCCCGGTGGAGCGGTCCACAGCACGACGTGGGATGTCCTCCTCGCCAGGGATCGTGCCCTCGGGATAGATCGCCACGACCTTGCCCCCACGAAGGGCCTCGACGATGCTCTGCAACCCTTCGGCGTCGCCGCCCCGGTGGACGAACACAGACTCGGACAGCTCGATGAGATGCCGCAGCACGGGCCAGTCCTTGAACTCGGACTTCGCCACGAAGTGAACGCGCCTTGGGCTGGAGGCGGTAAGCACTTGCACGTCCAACCAACTCTGATGGTTCGAGGCGAGCACCACACCCCCGTCCAGCGGCACGTTCTCCGTCCCCTCGATCTCCAGCTCGTTGAGCAGCTCGAACTGCGTCCGCATCATCCCGCCGATGGTCTTGTAGGCGGCGCCTGAAACCCGCTCGAAGGCCTCGCGCTCACGCACGGTTTGCATCAAGCGCTCAAGCACCCAATCCGCTGGAAACAGAACAGCGTCCGCAATCTTCTGTCGATTCATGCCTTACCTCGCTGCTGGGGGTCGCTACCGCAATCGACGCGGCGCGTTATACATATCACAGACGCGACGTCGCGCGTCATCGAATTGTCGGGGACGCCATCGACGCAGGAGCGCAAACTTGGCCCGCGTTTCTGTTTCGTGCGAGCGCTGCGTCATGCGCCCGAAGTCCGCTGTCCTGCCCCTGCTCGCTGTCATGACGCTCGCCCTCGTGGCGGGCGCGGAAAACCCTCTTGTCCAGGCCCCTGCTGACTACGAGGCCACGCCAGCCCACGCGTACGGGGAGATGACGTCGGAGCCATGCCTTCAGATGTTGCGGGACCGGTCGATCGCATTCGAGCAAGCGACGGCGGGTCCCCTGGTGGAGACGCCGGTGAGTTTGAGCGGTCCGTTGCACGGGGTCACCTTCCGGCACGTGCACGCACGCGCGGCCGGCGCCGTCATGGACTGCCGCCTGGTCCTCGCTCTCGACGACTTCGCCGAGGTGCTCGCAGAGCACGGCGTGGTGGAGGCGGGGTACGTGGCGGCCTACCGCCCGGACGCGACGGGTACGGCCAAGCCTGGACAGCGACACCCTTCGGGCCTGGCCATCGACATCGCGTGGTTCGGACGACAGGATGGGCAACGCTGGGTCGTCGAGAAGGACTTCGCGGGACGCCCTGGCGCACGAACTTGCGGGCGCCGGGCCGAGTCTCCCGATCCGAGCACCGAGAGCGCCACGATGCTTCGCAAGATCGTGTGCGAGGCGGGCAAGACGCGGTCGTTCCATCTCGTGCTCACGCCCAACTATGACAGTGAGCATCGCGACCATGTGCACCTAGAGGTTCGTCGCAACGTGCGGTGGTTCCTGGTGCAGTAAGCGTCGCGACCGCAACAAATCCATGAGCTGGCTTGCGGAAAGCGAGTCAATACCCGCTCGCGCGCGGGCCGCTGCGAATCTCGGTGTTGCGCTCCACCTGGGGAAGGAGCATAGCGGCTCCCCATGGTGACCGGACTGGAACAACCGTTCCTGTGGAGAGGCCGAAGATGACGGTTCCCTGGTGGGGTGTGCTCCCCTTCGCGATGCTCCTGGGTTGCATCGCCACGTTCCCGCTGATTCCTCAAACTAAGAAACTCTGGCACCACATCTGGTTCCAACTGCTCGTGGCCTTGGCGTGCGGGGTGCCCATGGGGCTCTGGATGTGGCTCGACGGAAACAGCCACGGCGTCATCCACGCCTTGGTGGAGTACGCAGAGTTCATCACGCTCCTGCTCTCCCTGTACGTCGTGAGCGGAGGCATCTTCGTCTCCGGTGACATCCGGGCCACCCCCCGCAACAACGTCACTTTCCTGCTCATCGGCGCCGTCCTCGCGTCGTTCATCGGCACCACCGGCGCAGCGATGCTGCTGATCCGACCCCTGCTCAACATCAACGTCGAACGCGAGAACAAGGTCCACACGGTGGTGTTCGCCATCTTCGTGGTCGCGAACTGCGGCGGCCTGCTCACGCCCCTGGGAGACCCTCCCCTGTTTCTCGGCATGCTGCGCGGCGTGCCGTTCCTGTGGACGATGAACCTCTTTCCGCAATGGCTCTTCGTGAACGGCTTGCTGCTGATGACGTACTACGCCCTCGACCGCAAGCTCTACTTCCAGGAACCCCCGGCCGCGATCAAGCTCGACGACACCGAAATCCGCCCCCTCCACGTCCTCGGCAAGCTCAACTTCCTCTGGCTGGCCCTCATCGTGCTCGCCGTCGCCAAGGTGCCGTCGGTCGACTTGCACGCCATCTTCGCGGGGCATGCCCACTGGAACCACTGGGTCCCCTTCCGGGAGATCATGATGCTGTCCGTGGCAGGGCTCTCCTTGGGCCTGTCGGACAAGAAGGTCCGCTTCGAGGACAACAAGTTCGAATGGGGTCCCATCATGGAGGTGGCGGCCCTGTTCATCGGCATCTTCCTCGCGATGATCCCTGCGCTGGTGTTCCTCGCCCAGATCGCGCCGACCCTGCCTCTGAACGAGATCACGTTCTTCGCCTTCACGGGCACCCTCTCCTCGGTGCTCGACAACGCCCCGACCTACGTCACCTTCTTCGAGATGGCCCGCGAGCTCCCCGGGGAGCCGCGCATCGGCTTCCCCCCCGGTGTCCCCGAGCTGTACCTGATCTCCATCAGCCTCGGCGCGGTGTTCTGCGGTGCTGTCACCTACATCGGGAATGGCCCCAACTTCATGGTCAAGTCCATCGCGGAGTCCGTCAAGGTCCCCATGCCTTCCTTCGCGGGCTACACCCTCAAGTGGGCCTTCCGATACCTCGTCCCCGTCCTGTTCATCATGGTCATGATCTTCATCGCGCAGGACTGGCGCATCCGAGGGCTAGGCATTCTGTGGGCTGTCATCCGCGTGGCCCAGGAGCTCTGGCAAGCCCACCGCTACCCCGATCCCCACAAGCACGGCGTCCCGCGAACGCCCTGAAGCTCCCCAGGAATACCCGCCACCCGCCGAGCGTATCCTTGCCGTGCGCGTCCCCTGCGAATGGCTGCTCCCCCTGATCGCCCTGATCGCCGCGGGCGACAGCGCCGCTTTCGTTCCCGCCCCGCGCCGTGTCCATCTCTGGGCCTGGGAACGCCAGGAAGACCTGCGATTCCTCGAAGGGCACGACGTCGGCGTCGCCTTCCTCGCCTCCACCCTT
This sequence comes from uncultured Polyangiaceae bacterium, assembly GCA_964488865.1. Lineage (GTDB taxonomy): Bacteria > Myxococcota_A > Polyangia > Polyangiales > Polyangiaceae > MWCO01. Next base: position 83,883 of record CAZAWR010000009.1, read on the forward strand.
CGTCTGGATGGGTCTCGGGTCGTCGAGTTTCCCCGACGGCAGCCGCTGCGGATGGCGGCTGAGACCCAGCTGACGGCGGTGGTCCGCATCGAAGCAGACCCGAGGGCTCCCCTCGACGAGTCCCAGCGATCTGAAGTCATCAGCCGGATCGTGGCGGCCGCGAAGGCCCCCGGTGTCCGGCGCGTGCAAGTGGACTTCGATGCCTCCCGGTCGCAGCGTGACGGGTACGCTTGCTTGCTCCGAGAGCTTCGCACCTCGCTCCCGCCCGGCATGCCGCTGTCCATGACGGCCCTCGCGTCGTGGTGTATGTTCGATCGCTGGATCGACGAAGCCCGCCTTCCGGTCGACGAGGTGGTTCCCATGGTGTTCGCCATGGGCCGCGGAGACGCGGACCTGCGGAGCCGATTGTCGTCCGAAGGGGACTTCCGTGCTCGCGCTTGCCGCAGCGCAGTCGGCTTCGCCACGTGGGAGTCCACCCACGAACTGCCCCCGGGCCGCAGCGTCTACTGGTTCCACGACGAAGCCTGGACCGCCATGTCGTTTCGTCACGCCCTCGCCAAGGTGCCCCCATGAAGCTCGCCCGGCTCGGACTCCTCTGCGTGCTATCCGCTCTCGCGCTCGCCGCGCCCTCGGACCATCGGTCCGCGCACGCATGCGGGTGGTCGTCATCGGTCGAGACGATGACACAGCAACACCCCGATCTCCCGTTCGAGCACTTCGCCGCGGGGCGCCTCGGCATCGTCCAGCCCACCTACGCGCGCTCCTATCTCGTCGTGGCCTACCGACACCTGCAAGGCATCGGCCTGAGCACGACCGAGCAAGCGGGAGCGCGCAACCTCTGGGCGGCGCGCGTCGGCAGGCCCGCGTCGGCCAATCACCCAGAAGCCCCGTGGGTCGCCGCCAAGCAACGGCACCTCGGCACCCCCACCGACGTGCCGATCACGACAGGGACGACCCGCTACTACGCCTGGATCGACAACTGTCTTCCCGACGCGTTCGCCAAGGCTGCCGCCACCCTCGACGCGCGAGCGGGCAAGTACGGCTCGAAAAGCAAGGAGGTGCAGGCCTGGGTCGCCCGTCAGGATGCCGTGTTCGCCCGTTGTGGCGGGAGCGGCGCGGCCCTGCCACCTGCCCTGCCGACCAACGACCTCTTGTTGCGCGCGGACGCCGCCTACCAGGACGCAGCCCTCGCGTTTTACGCCGGGGACCACGCCGAAGCGGAGCGACGCTTCCGTGCGATCGGGCTCGACCCGTCGTCGCCGTGGCGTCCCCTCGCGAAGTACGTCACGGTCCGCGCCATCACGCGAGCGGGGATGCTGGCAGGACCGGCCCCATCGATGCCCGCCCTGCAACGTGCGGAGACGGAGGTTCGGGCGTTGCTGGCGGATCCCACCGCCCAGGAGGTCCACGGTGCCGCGAGGCGGTACCTGCAGTTCTTGCGCTTCCGCACCGATCCTCAGGCCCTGCGGCGGGAGCTCGCGGTGGCCTTGGCGGGCAGTCGCTTGGATGCCGACTTCGAGTCGGCCCTGGACGACTACACCGCCTTGCTGGACAGGGACCCTGGCCCCTTGGCGCTCTCGGCCCCGAGCGACGATCGGCTGTCCGCTTGGATCGGCGTGATGCAAGGCAGCGATGCGAAGGCGTTCGACAGAGCAGAGGCGTTGTACAAGCAGTCCCGCTCGACCGTCTGGCTCGTGGCATCGCTCGCAAAGGCGAGTCCGGCCCACGGTTCCCGCCTCGATCCCTTGCTGCGTGACGCCTCCGCGGTCGCGGTCAGCCACCCTGGGTTCGCGCTAGCCCGGTATCACCGCATCCGGTTGCTCGCCACCAGGCAGGCATCGTCGGCCCTGTTCCAGGAGGCGCGCTCGACCCTCGCGGCGTTGCGCTCCGAGGACGGCCCCTCCGCGCGCAATGCCCTGCTGGAGCTCGCGGTGGTGCTCGCTCCCACGCTCGACGACTTGCTCGATCACGCGGTCACCGTCCCGGCAGGTGTGTACGAAGACGGCAGTTGGGGCATGGTGCAGCCGTCCGCGGGCGCGGCGCCGATGCTGCACCCGGCGTCGGCGGGTTTGGTGTCGGGCAAGCTTCCGGTATCTCGCATGGCGGCAGCCGCACGGTCCGTTCGATTGCCTGCGAACGTGCGTGCCCAGGTGGCGGTGGCGGCATGGACGAGAGCCGTGCTGCTGGGAGATCGCAAGCAGGCCAAGGCGATCGCCCCGCTGGTGTCGTCGCTCAATCCCGCGCTGCGACCGTTCGTGGAGCGGACCGTCGCGGCGCAGGGGCGCGCTTCGCAACGGCTGGCCTTGCTGGAGACGCTGCTGGAGGCTTCGACGGTCAGCACGAACGTGTATGCTTGGCGAGCGGGCTCGGTGGCGATGGGCACCATCCAGAGCTCCTACGACACGACGTGGTGGTGCGGCTCGGCAACGGGGGGAGGCAACGCGGGCAACTCGTGGCAGACCCCGGGGCAGGTCTCCTCGTGGGACGTCCGGTTCCTGTCCACGGAAGAGCGCAGGGTGCGGGACAGAGAGGTACGCCAGCTCGAGCAACTCGGGTCGGCGCCGACGTTTCTCGCGAAGGAAGCCGCGGCGCTCGCGGAGCTGCTTCCCACCGACCCACGCGTCCCCAAGCTGCTGCACCTCGCCGTTCGCGCCACGCGGTACGGCTGCAAGGACGCCGGGACGACCGAGGCGTCGCGCGCGGCGTTCCGTGTGCTTCACAAGAAGTACCCGTCGAGTGAGTGGGCGAAGCAGACGCCGTATTACTACTGAGGTGGCGCCACGCTACGATGGGGGGATCACGTGCCGGCGGAGTAGTCGGTCGCGTAGGCGACCTGCTCTGGCGTGAGGGCGTCGATGGCAAGGCCCTGGGTCTTGAGCTTGAGCGAGGCGATCTGCTGGTCAAGCTCGGCAGGCAGCACGTGCACGCCGAGGGGGTAGCCGCCGGGGCCCTTCTGGTGGAGCGTGAGCAGGGCGTTGAACTGGTTGGCGAAGCTCATGTCCATGACCTCGCTCGGGTGGCCTTCGGCCGCGGCGAGGTTGACCAGGCGGCCCTGGGCCAGCACGTAGATGCGCTTGCCCCCAACGACGTATTCCTCGTTGTTGGGGCGAATGGTGCGCTTGCCCTGGGCGAGCTTGTCCAGGTGCACGAGGTTGATTTCGCAGTCGTAGTGGCCGGTGTTGCAGACGATGGCGCCGTCCTTCATGGTGCGGAAGTGCCGCTCCACGAGGATGTCCTTCATGCCCGTGGCGGTAATGAAGATGTCGCCGATCTTGGCGGCTTCATCCATGGGCATGACGCGGAAGCCGTCGAGGGTGGCGCGCAGGGCGGCGGTGGGCTTGACCTCGGTCACGACGACGTTGGCGCCCAGTCCCTTGGCGCGCATGGCGCAGCCGCGGCCGCAGTGTCCGTAACCGGCGACGACGAAGGTCTTGCCCGCGATGAGGACGCTGGTAGCGCGGAGGATGCCGTCGAGGGAGGACTGACCGGTGCCGTAGACGTTGTCGAAGTCCCACTTGGTCTCGGAGTCGTTGACGGCGAAGACGGGGTACAGGAGCTTGCCGTCGGCGGCCATGGCGCGCAGGCGGTGCACGCCGGTGGTGGTCTCCTCGGTGCCGCCGATGATGGTCTTGGCGAGGTCCTTGTAGCGGTTGTGGACGGTGAAGATGAGGTCCGCGCCGTCGTCGAGGGTGAGGTTGGGCTTGAATTCGAGGGTGCGGTCGATGCACCAGTAGAACTCCTCGACGTTCTGGCCGTGCCAGGCGTAGACGGAGGCGCCGTCGGCGGCGAGGAAGGCGGCGACCTCGTCGCTGGTGGACAGGGGGTTGCAGCCAGACCAGGAGATCTCGGCCCCGGCAGCGCGCAAGGTGCGCACGAGCACGGCGGTCTCCTTGGTGACGTGCAGGCAGCCCGCGATGCGTGCGCCCTTGAAGGACTGCTTCTTCGCGTGCTCCTCGCGCAGCGCCATGAGCACGGGCATGCGGGACTCGGCCCACTCGATCTTCATGCGGCCCTGGTCGGCGAGCCCGATGTCCGCAACCTTGTAATTCTTGCCTTCGCTTGTCATGTCTTCGTCTCCTCGGCCTCGCTCTTCGAGGCCGCGTCTCTAGTGTTTCTTCGTGGCCCAGGCCACGAACAGCTCCAAAGGTTCTCCGCCTCTCGGACACGCGGCGCGTGAGACCACGCGACGACTCCCCGACTGCAACGAAGCCCCCGCCATCATCGCGTCGACCTCGTCGTTCGTGAATCCAAGCCACAAGTCCGCTTGCTCGTTGCGCAACCACTCCTGACCGTGCGCCACCAGGTCCAACACGATGACGTGCCCCCCCGGCTTCACCACGCGCGCCATCTCCCGCACCGCCAAGGTCGGCTTCGGCGCGTGGTGCAACACCAGCACCGCAAACGCCGCGTCGAACGTGTCCGACGGCAACGGGAGCTTCGACACGTCGGCCCTGTGAAACTCGACGTTCTTGAGGCCCAGGCGCCGAGCCCGGTCCCGCGCATGGCGGAGCATCTGGGCGGAATGGTCGATCCCCACGATGCGTTCCGAGAACTCCGCGAGGTGGGGCAGCAGCCCCCCTGTGCCCGTGCCGATGTCCACGACCGACAGGCCGCGCGGGACCAGCGGTAGCAGGGAAGCGAACACGGCGGAGTCCGTGAGAAGCTCCGCGCGAAGTGCGTCCCAGCCCGCGGCGCGCTCGTCGAAGAAGGCATCCGTGCGCGCCCGGCGACGCTCCAGCACGTGTTCGACCCGGCCCGCGATGGTGGGGTCCTGGGCCAGGGGCAGGATCTCATCCCGCAAGGCGCCGTTCACCAGAGGCTCCTGGGCGTTCGCGCGATAGAAGGTCATCGCCCCCTGCCGCCGCGCCACGACCAGCCCCGCCTCCCGCAACCCCGCGAGGTGCCGAGACACGCTGGGTTGGCGGGACTTGCTGACCTCCGCGAGCTCGCCCACCGTCAGCTCCTCTTCCAACAGCACGCCGAGCAGCAGCAGGCGCGTCGGGTCGGCCAGGGCGCGGAAACGGTTCGCGAGGGGAGCAGTCATGTCGATATGTGTATATACGAACATGCGGCTACTCGCAAGACACTTTCACTCCCGAACCCGGTAGACCCCCTCCCACCACGCCCACCCCAGCGCCCCTTGTCTCGTCGTCACCACGGCAAACCCCGACGCTCCCCCACTCCTCCGAAGCCCCTCGTAGGTCTCGTATGGGATCGTCAGGGACACCGGCTCTTCCCACGCATCCCAATGCTTCAAACGCACGTGGTACGACGTGCTCTTGCCCGAGTTCTTCCACAGCGCGACCACAGCGAAGGCAGCCATGCCTTCCTCTGCCACGTTGCAGGAGCGCATCGCAAGCCCTCTTCCCCGCGAGTCCAACTTGGACAACGCTCCCGCCATGACTCCCATCGACGATCTGCTGCACTTGATGCGCACCCGCCGAAGCGTGCGGAAACTCTCCTCGCAACCTTTGCCCCCCGACAGCGAAGCCAAGCTCCTCGAGGCGTTCATCTCGTCTCCCTCAGGGGGCAATGCGCAGCCGTGGCACGTACGGATCGTGCGCGACCCCGAGCGCAAGCACCGCCTCTGTCAGGCAGCCCTGTCCCAACGGTTCGTCGAAGAAGCGCCCGTCCTGTTCGTGGTCTGCGCCGACCTCGACCGCGCGTTCAAAGCCTACAAGCAGCGCGGGATGGAGCTGTACTGCCTGCAGGACACCGCAGCAGCCGTGCAGAACCTGCTCCTTGCGGCACACGCCATGGGCCTCGGCGCGTGCTGGGTCGGCGCGTTCCGTGAGCAGTCCGTGCGAGAAGTGCTCGATCTGCCCGAACACCTGCGACCGGTCGCGCTCGTTCCCGTCGGAATCCCCGAGGAGCAACCCCGCGCCACCCCACGACGTCCCGTCGAAGAGATCACGTCGGAGAACTGATCCGCGTCACGTCGCCTCCCGAGGCACCCCCGCGCCGCTCGACTCCCGCTCCTGCGCGAGGGTCGATGCGCGGTCGGCCGCCCGATGCCACCCGCCGCGCTCCAGCCGCCACCAGAACAGCAGCGCACCCGCCACGATCTCGACGCACAGCCCCATCCACCCGCCCGCGGCGCCCATCCCGCACCGATAGCCCAGGAACCACATCAAGGGGGGGGTGCTCATCCAGGACAGCGCCACACCCACCACAGCAGGAAAGCGAACGTCCCCCGTCCCCTGCAGCGCGCCCCTGGCCACGATGTTCGCCCCATCGAACACTTGAAACACGATCGCGATCCGAACCAGTGCGCTCGCTGCCTCCTGCACCGCGGGGTCGTCCGTGAACGCGCGCACCGCCACCATGCCGAACAACGCCATCGCCACCGCGAACAACCCCATGTACGTCGCGGCCACCACGAGCGCTCGTCGCGCCACCACCGTCACGAGATCCCGGCGCCCCGCCCCCACGCTCTGCCCGCACAGCACCGACGTCGCGCTGTGCAACGCCACCGCGGGCAGGAAGCTGAAGTGGATGATCTGCAGCACGATCTGGTGCGCCGCCATCTGCACTTCGTCGTACATCGAAATCATCACGGCGAGCGCCGAGAAGGCTCCCATCTCCATCGCCCATTGCACGCCCGACGGCCAGCCTAGCTGCCACACCGCACGCACGTGGACCCACCGCACGGCACGAACCGGAATTCGGTCGAGCCATTGCACACCCAGCAGCATCACCGCTTCGGTCACTTGGGCAATCACGGTCGCAAGCGCGGCCCCCGCAACGCCCATGCCCAAGGGAAAAATGAACACGTAGTCGAGCACGACGTTGAGACCGTTCGCGACGATCGAGGCGACCATGGGCGAGCGCGAGTCCCCCAGGCCATAGCGCGTCTCTCGGAGCGCCACCCCCACGAGGAACACGGGCGTGACCCAGACGCGCGTCGAGAAGTAGGAGACAGCGGCTTGCCCAGCCTCCTGGGTCGAAGCCAGGGAGTGGAGCACGTCACCCGCCGCGAGGCCGCTCGCCGTGACCACGAGTCCGATCGCAAGGGCGAGCAAGATCGCGGCCCCGAGGTAGGGCCCCGCGTCCCGACGACGACCGGAGCCGACGGACTGAGCCACCAGCACCTTCGCGCCACTCATGAGCCCCCAGGGGAAGCACAGGGTCACGAACACGGCGGTTCCACCGAGCCCCACGCCGGCGAGGGAAGGCGCCCCCAGCCATCCGACGAACATCGTGTCCGTGAGCGTCATCACGCTGACGGACACCATCGAGATCGCGATGGGCCACGCGAGTCGCAGCAGCTCCCGCACGGGGCGGTCTGCCCACTGCAATCCTTCCTTTGTGCTCGAAGCTTCCATGGCGACCTGCTGAGCGTCTCCAACCTGGCACCGTCTCTCGAGGTGCGACAGTCAGGGGTGAGAAATCGGCGGGAACGGCCTCTGGGGTCCGTGCCGGCGCCGCGGATCTACAACCCTAGCCCCCTGTCCTTGCAGGATACGGCGCGACCAACCCCGCTGCGCTGGTGGGTCTCGTCGGCCGCTCTCGTGGGTCATCCATGCCGGACTTCATCGGTTGCCTCGCGAAGGAACGCTGCTTGGCAATCCTGGTGCCAGCTTTCGTCGCGCGGGTCCTTCGGAGAAACCGAACGAGAGCACGGGCGGGACCAACGCACGCATGACGCTGCTGTCACGCCCCGCTACTCCTTGCACCAGGCCACGGTTCCTCTTGCTCGCTTCCGGCGGTAGCATTCGGCCACAGGAGGACGGATGCGATGAGAGGCTTCCTCTGGCTGGGACTTGGGCTCTTCCTCGCGCTCAGTGCGTGCGGCGACAATGACGACGATGGCTCCGGCGGGTCCTCGGGCGGGTCGGGTGGCGCTACCGGGGGCTCCGGGGGCTCCGCGGATTCTCCCTGCCCCGCACTCTGCAACCTCCAAGCACAAGTCGACTGCCCAGGCGAAGACCCAGCGATGTGCCCGACGAATTGTGAACAGTTTCGCTCCCAGTCCGGCGAGTGCGCCGCACAGATGGATGCCTTCCTCGCCTGCGCCGCGCAGACATCTCCCTCGGACTGGTACTGCGAACAAGACGGGGGCATCGAGCTCAACGACGGGATTTGTGCGTCGGAGCTGAGCGCCCTCTCGGCCTGCAAGTAGCCCCGAACGCCGCCGGAGGGCCGCGCCCTGCGTCAGAGGGAGCAGCTACCGTCGGAGGCGACAGTGAGCGTTCGGCCATCGATGGAGTAGGTTCCGGCGGGAAGAGCGGGGCCGGTGCACGCGAAGGTGCTGGCAGCCGCGCAGCCGGTGGACTCGGTTTGGCCCGTATCGCAGAACTCCTTGACGAGGGTCACGCGCAGGACTGTGTCTTCGAGGAGAAACGAGCACGAATCGGGCGGTCCCCAGCAGGGCGCCGCAGAAAAGGTCAGCGTGGTCTGGTCAGCCAGGGAAGCACAGGACACGGCCGTGAGCTGGTCGGGGCCGTAGGTTCGGTCCTCACAGTCCGAGGCGTCCGAGTCCCCGCAGGAACAAAGTGAGGTCCACAACAAGCCGCACAGGAGCCAGCGCATGAACGAAATCTACCAGAGACCGGCGGCGTCCACAGCCCCCTTGTGACGGCTCCACGGTGCGTGTACACAGCACGGGTTCCTGCCTCCCGGAACCCCTGCCCTCAAGGTGTCTCGATGTCGATCCACCGTCCCAAGCGCGCCAGCGTCCGCTCCGATCGCGCCTCCGAATCCAGCCTCGACCCGAAAGCAAGTGCTCGTCCTACCGACTGGGCAGCCGCGGTCCAAGGCAAAAGCGAAGCCTCCTTCCGCGCCTACTCCGTCAAGGAAACCTACGCCACGGGCGACGGCGTGACGCACCCCAAGTTCGGCAATGGCCTCGTCGTGGAGGTCGAAGCCACGAAGATCGCAGTGCTCTTCGAGTCCGGAGAGCGGCGCCTCGCGCACGCGATGGCCTGACCGCTACGCAGGAGGCACACTGGTTCGACAGCGTCCCTCGGGACACGCGGCCGTTGCGTCCGCGCTGCGGTGCAAGCGATCCAGCAGCCAATCGGCGATGGGCCTCCACACCTGCGCGGGCGCATCCGAGCCGGCCACCACGGCGACATGCCCCCCCGGCACTTCGCAGAACGTCTTGTCCTCGCTGCCCAACAGGTCGACGATCCCGCGCGTGGATGCGGGCGTCGCGAGGATGTCCGTCAGGCCCGCGACGGCGAACAGAGGACATCGGATCCGTCGGAGGTCGCAGGTTCGTCCGCGAAAGGACAGCCGATTCTCGAGCAGGCGGTTCTCGTACACGACCTCGCGAAACATCTGGCGAAACGCTTCCCTGGGATAGGGAATCATGTCGTTGACCCAGTGATTGATCGCCAGGAAGCCACGCACGTAGTTCTCGTCGTGCAGGTTGCGGAGCAGGTCGACGTACCGCGTGAAGGCGCGTGGACCGTTGATCATCTTGAACGCTGCGGAGGACACGGAGCCAGGCACGTTGCCGAGCAAGTCGAGGATCCTGTCCACGCCGGGGGCGCCTAACGTCGCGGCCACCGTCACCACACCCATCTTCTTGAAGTTCACGGGCGAGCCGATGGTTACCAGGGCGCGAACCCGCGCGTCGTCGAACGTGCCCACGTGCAGCAGCGAGAACAAGCCGCCCATACAGTAGCCGACCATCGCAATCTCGCGAGCCCCGCTCTCCCGCAAGGCCGCGTCGACGAACGACGGGACGTAGTCGAGCACGTAGTCGTCGAGGCGAACGTTCTGGTCCTCCCGGTCCGGCACGCCGAAGTCGACCACGAACACGTCGAGACCTGCGTCGCGAAGGGTACGAAGCATCGAGTGCTCAGCGCGGAGATCGTAGATGTAGGGTCTCACCATGAGCGGGGGGATGACGAGCACAGGCGTGCGGCAACGGGGCGCCTCCATCCGGTGCACGGTGTGTCCCAGCTCGTACTCGTCGGCCTCGGCGCCGCGGAGACGAAACAGGCGCAGCTTGTCGCGCTCGAACACGATGTCCGCGGGCGCGCTCCCCATGATCGGCTGCTTGGTCCCGTCGCCGAAGTAGACGGCGACGTTGGCGAGGGACAGCACGAGGTGATCGGCGGCATTCCTGGCGCCTCGCCTCAAGGCCCGCAGGGCACCACGACGGGGAGGGGACTCGGGCAATGGGGTCACGGCTTGCCGGGATCGGTGGGGGGGTAGGTGGCGAGCACGGCAACGATGTACTTGGAGTGTTGATGGGGAAGGGTGTCCCAGGTGGGCTGGGGGATGGCTCGCTGCACGCAATCGAGTGCGTCCCGGGCTTGGTTGCGTCGAAGGGTCCCGCTCTTGCCGGCGAACACGCGGAAGGTCTTCTCGCGGTAGTCGATCCGCAGGGCGTAGCTGATGGAGCCCCCCTTGCTGGTTTTGGGGGCGCACGCGTTCTGGAGCACGGCCTTGACCAGGGCTTCCTCGAAGAAGGGCTGGCGGTCGCACTGCTCCGCGGGGGTTCGGGTCCCGGACCGCTGGCAGGAGTCGATCCAGACCCTCCCCAGGGTCACCTTCTCGGTCTCGACCCCGCCATCGAGCGCAGCGGCAAGCAACGCCTTGGTGGGGTCCGCGGGGGGACGGGAAGCCGACAGCAACGCGGAAGGCGCTGCGGAGTCGACCCCCTCCGTGGCCTCGGCCTTGGGCCTGCGCCACAGGTACAGGGGAACGGCAACCAGAACCAGAGCCACGACGAGGGCCACGACGAGCTGCACGCGCACAGGGCGGTCCCCCCCCGACCCTCCGGCGCCCAGATGGCGAAAGGGGGCAGGCTGGGAAGGTGGGACGGAGTGCTCCGGCGGCCGCATGACTCCTCGGCGTTGTATGCCCTGATCACCCAGGCCCGCAAGGAACTCCGGAATGATCTGGGGTGGGTTTCTCGTGAAGGGTGGGATCGATCGAGCGCCGCACGGGCCCACAACGCCCAACCCCCCCTCCCGCATTCCTGCCGGCGCCTCAACTGCGCGGCGGCCGCCGGTCGTAGTGCTTGCGCTGCTGGGCGAGCAACTCCTTGTCGCCCGACAGGTCCTTCTTCTCTCCCGGGTCCGAGGCGAGATCGAACAGCTGGTAGCGCACCCTCCGGCCGACGTCCTGTTGGAACTGAGCCCAGGTCAGGGCTGGACTTCGAACGCCCCGGTATCGCATGGCTCGGACCGGGGCATCCCGCGCTGGTCGGTGTCCGGGCAGCCGGAACCGAAGTCGATGGCCGGGCTGCCTGCCCCCAGCGCGAAGGTCTGCGACACGCCACCGTTGTTGTCGAGAGGCAGGAGCCGCGGGTCCGCGAACGTGATGCCATCAACACAGGGCTGGTCGGGATTGCCGCTGGCCTTGACGGATGGCCACTGCATGTTCCCTCCTTCGTCGGCCATGGCTTCGTGGCAGCTCGTCGCGCTGTACTGGTTGGCTGTAGTGTTGTTGGCGAAGAGCGTATTCTTGAGTGTGACGACCGCGTTCTGCCCCTTGAAGATGGCCGGACCGTAGTCGGCGTCGTTGCCGCTGAAGGTGCAGTTGGTGAAATGCGCTGTGGCTGCGCCGTTGAAGAGTCCCGCACCGTTGCCGGTGACCCGGTTGTTCGCAAAGGTGCAGTTGGTGATGTCCGCCACGGAGTTCTGGCCCAGAAACAGGCCGCCGGCGTGCTCGCCGGTCGTGTGGTTCGAGAACGTCGTACCCGTCAGCGTGAGCGGCGCCGCTTCGGAATAGAGCGCTCCCGAGCCGCTCCCCGCCTCGCCGAAGAGGTTGCCGTCGAATACGGAGTTCTGGATGACCGACTCGGAGCCTTCGTAGAAGTACGAGAACATCGCGCTCCCGTGGGTCATTGCCGTGTTGCCTTGGAACCACGTCCCGCACACCAGCAGGTCACCGCCCGGGTTTTCGTAGTTCATTCCATCGATGTAGACGCCGCCGCCATTGCCGAACTGCCCCTGCCCCGTACTCAACGCGCCGTTGCCGGTGAAGTTGCAGTCGATGATCGTCAGCGTCGTGCCACGGTTGAGCAACCCACCGCCGTTGGATGCGGTGTTGTTCTCGAAAGTGCAGCCCGACAGGACCGCCTCCGTCAGGCCACCCGCGAAGATCGCTCCGCCGCCGATCTCCCCCTGGCGGCCCGCGCAGTGGTTGTTTCGGAAGCTCACGTCGATGGCCTTGAGCGTGCCGAACCAGGGATGCCGGATCGCCGCCCCTGAGTCGGGCGGGGTGTTCGGCTCTTCCGGCTCTCCCGCAGCCACGAATCCGTCGGATATCGTCAGGCGCTGGGCCACGAAGTTCGTGTGGTTGGCAAGATCGAAGACCCGAGTCGTGCTCCCTCCGCTGATCGTGATCAGCCCCCCGCCCCCCCCATCGCCGTCGATGACGACCGCACCGTTCGGGTCCGAGGCGATCTCGAGCTGGGAGGTCACGGTGATGACGTGCACCCCGCCGCAGTCGAAGGTGACCGTGCCGCTTCCCGCGGCGACGACCGCATCGACGGCGTCGCGCAGTGCGGGTTCGTCACAACTGGCCGGGGTACCGGTACCGACGACCCGGAGCGCCCCGGAAGGCGGGACCGGCTCGAGTCGCCCCGCGCAGCCGGACAGTGCTACGGGTGTTCCGCCAGTGCCACCCACTCCCCCACTGCCGCCGCCGCCCACTCCCCCACTGCCGCCGCCGCCCACGCCGCCCGTGCTTCCGCCGCCTGCGCCGCCGCCTCCAACCGGCTGCGAGCCGCCGTCGCTTCCACACCCTGCGGCGAGCGCCATCGGCACGACGAGCAGCAAGCCCACGAGGAGCCCGGTGCGTTCGCGGTCTATACCCGTTTCAGTAGGGCAACGGTGCTGCGAGGGGCCTGCCATGATTCCACCTCCCGATCGTGAGCGCTCAGCATAGCATCCGACCGCGACGACGTCCCATGACTGGAAAGTCGAGCCTGCGCCGGAGCCGTCGTCACTTTTTCGTGGCCCGTCGCCATGCCTTCGGTCGGTTCAGCCCCAGCGGCCTGCGAATCTCAACCTGCTCACATGGGCGGATAGGCAAATCGAACGCCTGTCGCAAGTCAAACCAAGCCTGGGCGCGCACCGCGAGTCAAGCGCGTACGCGGTGACGACGGAACCCGCAACCATCAATGGGGCGAAAGGGATCTCGAGACGCAGCGGTGCGTCGCCGCGCCTCCCTGCAGCCGCACTTCGGGCATTCGAGGGCATTTGCCTCGGTCTCCGAAGACGGGGCGTTACGACTTCACGTTCGAGAGCGACCAGGTCTTCGCCGCGCCGAGAACCCCGTCGACGGCAGCCTTGCGCTATCCGTGCGTAAGGATCTGGGCATCTGGGCGTCCATTGACACGCAACCGGAACAGGGCGACGCTACGACGGTCATGGACGCGAAGGCTCACCACCTCGTTTTCGCCCTGCTCTCGACCGTGGTTGGCGGATGCGTGCCGCCCTCGGGGAACTACTCGCCCTTCCACGCGAACGCGCCGTCGTCCACTGTGGCGGCCCCCGGAACGCGGGGATGGTCCACCGAACCGTCGCGCGGCGAGCCAGGGACCCTCCGCAGTGAAAGCGTACGGGCGCTCGGAGACATGGTTCGTGGCAAGGCCTCGCTCGGCGCGGCCTCTATGGGGCACCGTGATCCGTCGACATCGCAGCTGGACAAGGCTCTCTAGGAGCGAGGAACGCTTGCCATGCGCCGCATCCGTAGCCATCTCGTCGCCCTTTCGCCTCTCATGTACGGCCTGTCCGGCTGCGGCGGCGACGCGACGGCCATCAACCCAGCGCCGCTGCCTGAAGCACTCTCCGACGCTGCCTCCGAAGCAGGAGTGGACCTTCGCACGCCGGACGCGGCCACCGATGCAGCTCACGACACGACGTCCGACACTCTGTCCGAAGCCGCGCCCGATGCCCAGGACAGCTCAGTGAGCGATGCGGTGACCGAGGCGGGATGGGACGCCGCCCCCGTCGACCCGGTCAGCTGTACACCCGCGGCGACGGCAACGTTCGAGGTCCACGTCGTCTTCCATGGACTTGCGTACCCGGAAGCCGACCTCACCGCCCACTGTTCGGATGGGCGCTTCTTCGCCGCAACCAAAGCCGATGCGGACGGCTTCGCAACGATTGAAGTCCCAGAGGGCGGGTTGGTGACGACGACCTGTCCGCAATCCCTAACCACGGTGGGAAGCATCGAAGAGGGCGTTCCTCTCGAGTTGACTTGCGCGTACTACGGCCCCCCAGGCGGGCGGCCGCCCAACCCGGACTTTCATGTCTATGCCTACACCGTGGGTATCATGCCTTTCCCCGGTGCAGCGAGCTATCAGGTGCGGGGCAACGCCGGCAGCGCCGAGTCCCTGGAGGCCGGCCTGGTGGCTCTGAGTGCTTTCTCGGGCAAAGGCGATATCGTGGCCTACGCCCTGGATACACAAGCGCAACGAATCGCTGCCGCATCGAAGCTCGATGTCTCCCTATTCGCGGGCGCGATGCTCGACTTGGGGCCCTTCGACCTTGGCGTTTACCCAGCGTCGCTGGCTCTCATCCATCCACGCATCGAAGACGACTACGTGTACACGGCCACGTTGGAGACGTCGCGCGTGAAGACGATTGAGACGAAATCGGTGGTCGCTGTGCTCGAGGCCGGCGAGGCGGCGGCGCTCTCTACGCAGTTCGCAGCCAATGTCGCTCAGTGGAACACCTTGAAGGTCCGCTACGAGCTCTCGGACGCGTCGGGCGACTACTCGAGCAGTCTGTTCGTGCGGCAAGCTTCGGACAATCTTCCCTTCGAGAGCGAGATCGATCTCACCACCGACATGCTGCCCCTCATGCTCGCCCCCACGCTGGCGCCGGCCGCACGTCCGATTCTCGACTTCGAACAGCCTGGCCCTCCCACGTGTTTGGCCGGGACGGCGGATCGCTTGACCGTTCAACTCCATGCCGTGCATCCCAACGGCAGACGCCTTCATTGGAACCTGCAACTGCCCGGCGACACCTCGGCACCTTGGACATTGCCCGAGCTCGGCGCGGCAACGGCACAAGACTATTGGCCCGGAGAGCAGATGAGTCCGGTGACCATTGACGTCACTCGTCACGCGAACGCGGACCCGGAGGCCGACGTCCCGGTGTGCACGTCGCGCGCGGCGTCCGCGCATTAGGGACCGCCAAAGAATAGGCTGGTCTCCACGTAGCAAACCAACGGATGACGCGGGGGCGGCACCAGCTCTCCTCGAAGAACACGTCGTACAGCGCCTCCCGTTCACCGCTGTCGGCGTCGATCGCGAGCGTCATCGCTGGGCAAGCTTCGTACGCAACAGGAACCCCGCGCTGCCGTACGCGTTGTCGAGCGGTGTGCTGCCATCAGACGCCACGACGTCGGTCAGCCCGCCGTAGCGATCGAGCATCAACTTCAGCATGGCGTCCTCGTCGCGCGCCGCCGCGGCATGAATGGCAGTGCCAGGCAGTCGGCGGTCCGGACCTCCGGCGACGGTGCCCGTGAAGTACACCGTCGGCGCGTTCGGGTTCGCACCCGCTTCGAGCAGCATCTTCGCACGCTCGGGCTTTCCGAGAGAGAGTACGAGCGGCGACGGCGTCTCCGTGCCGAAGAGATCTGGCTTCGCGCCTGCTTCGAGCAACACCTTCATCAGTTCGTCGGCGCTCGCCGACACACCCGCCCCGGCCAAGAGCTGGAGTGGCGTGTGCCCGGCTGTGTCGGTAGCGTTCGGGTTCGCGCCCGCTGCGAGGAGTTGCCGCACGATCTCGACATCCTGCGAGCCGAGTCGCACGGTCTTCGGCGACTCACGCACGGCCAGGTGCAGTGGCGCCTCACCAGCCTCGAGCGTGGGCTTCGTCATCATCCACGGCCAGTCACCCATGTACTTGCGTGCGAACTTCGTCGATGCGCGGAGCGGCGCGTTCGGCTGCGCACCCACGTCGAGCAATGCCGCCACGACTTCGGGCCGTTGTTGGAGGATGGCCAGGTGGATCGGCTGGAAGCCCGACTTCTTGTCGAATGCTTTTCGGGCAGTCTCCGGATCCGATCGGATGCTCGCGATCGCGGCTTCGGTGCCACGATCACGCATCGCAGTGAGTAGCTCCGAGACAGGCGCGACCGGCTTGAGGGCCGCGAGAAATCGCGACAGAGGCACACCGGTTTCGAGCGTGTCGCTTCCGTCGTGATCAATTCGATAGACGAGCGGATCGCTCGCGTCGTCGTCGGCTCGGATCACGAAGTAGTGCTGCAGACGGTCTTCGGCGATGGCGTAGAGCGGCCCCTCGTGACCGCGCGTCTGGAGCGCGTCGAGGCTTCCGCCGAGACCGACATCCTCTCGAATCCCGGAGTGTTTGAACGGAAAGGGCCCGTTGCCCGCCGGCCAGTGTACCGCGTGCAGCACAGCGAGCGGCAGGGGCAGTGCGACAGCGCCATCAAGGCCGCGCAGCTCTGCGGGTGGAACCGAGGGCGCAAGCGCGGCGCCCAGGCGGGCTAGTTGTTCGAGAACGGCCGGTGCGAGTGTGGTCACGCTGACGTACTCCAGCCCGGTACTTAACCACACTTCCTTCGGGGTCATCCGAAAACGTATCGCAAGAGTGCGACGTGGGATGGAGCGCCCCAGCCGCCCGCGACATGCACGTGATCCCCGACTTCGGGGATTGAGCTCGTCGGTCTACCGATAGGAAAACCGTACGCCTTTCGCAAGTCAAGACAAGCCATCGACGGCAGCCTCGCGCTATCCGGCGAGCTCCGCCTTCGATCCCATGGAGCGGTCGATGGCAAATACCGGCTCCCCTCCTTCAGCGGAAGTTCCACCAGAACTCGGGAGCTTGCTTGCGCCACGTCTCCAGCAACTCCCGCGTCTCTTCCGTCGGCACAAGCGTGGTCGCCGTTCCCTTGAAGACCAGCGTGCGGCGTGTGGGGCGCCCCGAGGCGTTTGGGGGTGAGCCGCGGTGAGCGCGGCGAGGGGGCTTTGCGAAAGCCCCCTTAGAAGAACCTAGACCCAAAGCACCGCGAAGCGCTTGATTTGGGTCTAGGTAGAGAGCACCTGGTCGCGATAGCGAACGTTGCCCGCTTCGCTCGCCCACGGAAGCCAGCGATCTGCCGCGTAAAGGAACCACGCGGACCAGGTCGTGAACACGACAGCGCGGTTGCTCCGCGACGCCTTCAGCAGGACGTGCGCCACGGTGTCGGCGGGAACAGCGTACGTCTCCACCACGCTGCCAAAAGGGATGTCGCGAAGGGCCACGTCGAAAAACTCCGTCTTCGTAGCGCCCGGACAGACCGCCGTCACGCGCACGCCGGTGCCCTTGAGCTCGAGACGCAACGACTTCGAGAAGCCGACGAGTGCGTGCTTGCTTGCGCAGTAGGCCACATTGAGCGGGTGCGCCACGACGCCGCCGACCGAGGCCACATTGAGGATGCTCCCGCCCCCCTGCGCTCGCATCACGGGCACGGCGGCACGGGCAAGCGCCATCGGCGCGGCGACGTTGACGGCGAACATGCGGGCGACGTCGCTCGCGACCATGTCCTCGAAGCGGCACTGCGTGCCATAGCCCGCATTGTTGACGAGGACGTCGAGGCGGCCGAGGTCGGCCACCACGCGAGGAACCAGCGCCTCGACCTCGTTGGGACAGGTCATGTCGGCGGCGAGGACGGTCGCATTCGTCCCGACTCGCCCAAGCTCGTCGGCCAGTTGCTCCAGACGTTCACGCCGTCGCGCCACCAGCACCACGCGCGCGCCCTGGGCGCCGAAGAGTCGTGCAGCACTGGCGCCGATGCCGCTCGAGGCGCCGGTGATGAGGACCACCTGGGACTGCGTACTTGCTTCGCGCATGGGCTCACTCAACCTCAGATTGCCAGCGTGGTCAACCAAGCCTCACATCGGTTGCGCCGGTTTGCGCGTGGAGGTCTGCAGCAACCGGCGACGGTCACGTTGTTGACTCCGTCCCGCGAGCGAGCGTCAGAACTGCCCGGCCGCGCGCGCAGCCCCACGTCGGCGCCGTGGTCGCTGGCATTGGCTCGCCCCATCGCGCGCCCGAACACGTCCAAAACAACCACCGAGCCGCACCGAAGGACAACGCGGCCGTCCTCGGGTTTGAGCACGACATGCTCACGCCATCGCGACGCGCTCGACAGCACGCCCACGTACCTGACCAAGGGATGACGCGGGGGCGGCACCAGACTGGCGAGGCGCGCAAGAAAACTGCACCGGCTCCATCAGCAGATGCGTTCTGCTGTCTCGGCACGCCCCTTCCCCGGTTTCACCGGGGCCGCGCGGGTGCGGCTGCACGGCGGCATCGTCGCAGGATTCCCGTTCAGCGTTGCTGCTCGCCATGGCGCTGGCGCTGGCGGTTGCGCGAAGGGGCCGGCCCACGCGCAGGCAGCCAGACAACACGTAGCTGTCAATCTGGCGATACTGCCGCCGGCGCGCATGCCACGATGGTCCGCCGTGTTGGGTGAAGACTTCTCACGGGCAGGTGACGACGACCTCCTTAGGCACGTAGCTCGACACCTGAAGGTCCGCCTGATATCGCCATAGGACCGCATCGACCTTCACTGTGCAGCCGACGGCCATCCCGGACACGTCGAACGCCGGGGTCGGCAATCGCAGCCAGAGCCCACCCTTGCCGGAGTCCGCGGTGTAGCTGATGCCTGCGGTCTTGATCTGGGCACGTTGGTGACCTGTGGCTGCCGCCTCCCATGGACCGGCGATCGTCCCCTCGATGTGGACGAGCTCGCTCCCGTACAGGTCCGCGTCGGCTACCACGTCGATGGCGCTCACGTCCTGCCGGAACGACGCGACGTCCTGCTGGGACGCCACGATGACGAAGTCAGCAATCTCCGTCACGTGGACTGACAGATAGCTCGACTTGATTTCCTTGACGGCAAACGATACGCGGTCCCCGATTGCGACCGTCGGCGGCGGACTCATGGTTTGCGTGTTCACGAAGACCGCGGGACCAAGGGTGTCCGCCTGCACGAAGAAGCCAGGCTTGTCGCCGGTGTTCGCCGGCTTGACATAGGTAACGAGAACCTCGGAGACAGACAGGTCCGCTGGGCCCGGGGGGCTGGCCACGATCGCTTCGAGCTGCTTGGAGGCAGCCGACGTCCCGCCGAGCGGGGCGGCTAGGAGCTTGATCCAGCTCCCCTGCGCATGCATTGCGTGGAGGCGCAGCGGATAATCGCCAGCGTTGGTCTCCACCGTCGCGGTGTGCGACACGAGGATGGCCGCTGTGGGCGATCCGATGCCTTCTTCGAACAACGCCAGGAGCTCCGCGGGAATGCTCCCCGTTCCATCGGCTCCGGGGAAATCGCAAGAGCCGTAAAGCGGGAGATCGGTGCCCATCCACTGCGCCAGCATGACGGTGACCGTCTGGTCCGTGGGCGTCCAACTGACTGCGCGCGCTACCTTCGGATCAAGGATCAGGGTGGAGCCTTGCGCAGGCAGAACGATCGGCGTGGGGATCGTCAACTCGGCCGAGAACGCCGGGACGGTGGCTCCGGTCGCCGAGGTCGTGATCTTGTCACCCGCAGCCCACCGGAAGCCGTCGACGATGAATAGGGGATAGATGCCGTTGGCACCGGGCTGCAGGACGACATCGGCGCCCGCGCCCCCGGAAAGCGTGATCGTGCCGGCGGACACGCCCTCCCATGTTCCCGTCGCCGGGCGGCAGTCCTCGAACGTGCAGGTGGATACCTGCGTTCTCTTGCAGCGCCCGCCCGTGTAGTTGCGAAAACGAGCTTGCGACTCGTTGCCTCCGAACGCCTCCAACTGGTAGAGGCCGAGTTCGAGCGGCACGGCCGTCGTGCCCCCTGCGGAGCCGCCGGTTCCGCCAGTGGCTCCCGCGCCTCCCGTGCCTCCGGTTCCGCCAGTGGCTCCCGTGCCTCCGGTTCCTCCGGCTCCGGCCGTTCCGCCCGTGGCCGCAGTCCCCCCAGATCCGCCGGTGCCTCCCGCGCCGCCCGTGCCGCCACTCCCGGTGGCGTCCGGCGAATCGTCACTGCCGCACGCCGCCACCAGGATTGCAATGCAGCCCACCGCAAGAACTTTGAAGGTCATGATTCGGTCCCTCCCACGCTTAGGCCTCGTCCGCGAGGTTGCCGCCTCCCCCACTCGGGAAGCCCCCGCTTCCGATTGCACCGTTACAGATTCTGCAGGGACCTGGCAACGGAATACGGCGAGTGCACGCGGAGCGACTGGCTCTCGTGGGCCGCCCTGGCACGTAGACCCCATCGCGCTCCGCCCGGGACGGCCGATCGCCTGGCCTCGTACTCGGCGAGGTGAACGACGGTGGCGATGAACCGAAGTGTTCCGCCGCAACGGGGACACTCCGTCGAGTCCACGTCGAACACCGCGGCGAAGAAGGGTCGCCCAGTCCACGTATGTGCGCGCGGCCGCCACGCTCCCACGATAGGTTCGCCGTGCTTCGGGCTCCGGGGCCGTAGACGAACCCGCGAGCGTGGACGCCACGTCCGTGGTCTTGGTTGTCGACGGCATTCCTGCCGACGTCTCACTTCCGAGGAGGCCGCAACGGAACTTCCCGCAACCTCGCCCGGAACTGGTCGTAATGCTTGCGCTGCTCCGCGAGCAACTCCTTGTCGCGCGACAGGTCCTTCTTCTCTCCCGGGTCCGTCGCGAGGTCGAACAGCTGGTAGCGCACCCCTCCGGTCCCCGCGATTGTACGCACGACGCGCCTCGTTGAACGGCCCGGGGGGCGCGGAACCTAACCGATCGCTTCGACGGGTTCCTTCAAGGCACGTGGTAGCGCATTCCCTGCGCCTCACTTGCGCGGAGGCGGCTGGCACGACCAGCTCCTTCGCCGTCGCTTGGACGGGAGAACCGCCCAAAGGCCAGAACCACACCGTTTCGTGTTGACGAGACTGTTAGTCGTGTCTAATAACTGGTGTCACGTCTATATAATGCCGCGTGAGGCCTGGCTGTTGGTGGTTTCGCTCCGGGACTCGTGCGGCCCGAATCAATGCATGGAGGTTATCGATGTCGACCAGGACACTCGTGTGGGGGACTTGCGTCTGCGCGGGCTTCGCGGCCACGCTTCTTGCTGGCGTTGATGCACGCGCCAACGAGCGACGGTTCACCTATACGTATGAATCGTTGGTGCTCAATCCCGGGGATGTCGAGCTCGAACCCTGGACGACATTCCGGATAGGTCGCAGAGACTTTTACACTCGGATGGACAATCGCCTGGAGTTCGAATTCGGGGTGGTCGACGGACTCCAAACCGCTTGGTACTTCAACTGGTCAAGTACCACGCAAGATAAGGATGGCGCGCGCGTACACGGGTCTTCGTTCGAGAGCGTCAGCAACGAATGGAAGCTCAAACTCAGCGATCCTGTCGCAGACGCGCTCGGCTCAGCCTTGTACTTGGAGGGCTCGGCGGGACCTTCCGAGGCGGAATTAGAGGCCAAGGTCATCGTCGACAAGAGGTTTGGACCGGTTGTCTTCGCGCTGAACCTCGTCGGAGAGCATGAGTGGGAGTTCGAAGAAGACGAGACCGAGCGAGAAGTCGGTGCCGAGATCGACCTTGGTTTGGGCTGGCTCGTCAGCGACAGGTTCTCCCTCGGAGTCGAAGTGCGCAACGTCAACGAGATCAAACCCGAAGACGGCTGGGAACACTCCGCTCTATTCGCCGGACCCGCTGCGTCCTACTCGTCGGAAAAGTGGTGGACCGCTGTCACCATCCTTCCCCAGGTACTCAAGCTCAAGGGGGAGGAAGAGGACGAAGGGAGCAGCCTGGTTCTGTCTGGACGCGAGCGCTTGGAAGCTCGCGTGCTGTTTGGAATTCACCTGTGAGTCAATCGAGGTGTCCGACACCGATAACGGGAACGGAGTGGCGAGTGTCGAAAGGTAGTTATCTACTGATTGTGTGTTGCGCGCTTCTCGGCTGCGCAGCCGCACTTCCGCAGCCGGAGTCTGCGGATGTAGCGTTCGCCCAAACGAGATGGCCGGGCGCGACAGCGCGAGACCTGGACGCGGGCAGAGAGCTGTACACACGCAAGTGCAGCGGATGCCATCAACTCTTTCTCCCGTCCTCGCGCCCACCGGATGCGTGGCCGCGCATTCTTCAAGAGATGTCCTCCGAAGCGAAGATGACGCAGCGGGAATCTGAGCTCGTCGAGCGCTATCTCGTGACGCTCAGCCAGCGAGCGAATCAATCTCAGGCGCGATGATCACATGGCACAAGTGCTGCTCGATCGCCAGGCGCCGGAGCCGGTCCTCAATCGGGTGCGCACCGCGTTGGAGAGCACGGACGGGACGAAGGTCGTGGACCTTCATGTCTGGGCCATTGGTCCTGGACAAGCTTGTCGAGGACGGGGTCTTGGAGCGCCTAGGACATGGCCTCTACCGGAAGTCCGAAGCGCCGCCCGCCGACCTCGACCGGATCGAGAGCGCGCTCCGTGCGCCCGAGGCCACGCTCTGCCTGGCCACGGCTTTGTCGCTCGACGACCTGACCGACGCCGTCCCCTCCGAGATCGATGTTGCCCTGCCGCGCTCGCGGCGTCCCCCGAGGGTGAGCGCCCCGGTCCGGTGGCACCGCTTCCACGAGGACACGTTCCAGGTTGGCCGCGAGACGTTCGAGGTCGGCGAGGGCCTGTCCTTGGGTGTCTACAGCGCCAAGCGCAGCGTCATCGACGCCTTTCGGCTCCGCCACCAGGAGGGTGAGGAGCTTGCCGTCGAGGCGCTTCGGCGCTGGCTCGAGCGGCCAGGCAGCACCAATCATGGTTCCAGCCTCCAGTCTGGGCACGTTGCAGCCAACGCCGCCTGATGCTCGACAAGCGCCATCGCGACGGCGGGTTCCACGAACCCGTGCTTCTTCGGTCGCTTCGGATCAGGTCGATAGGAGAGCCGCGGAGCCAGCTTCGAGACGGCCAGCGAGAACAGCGGAAGCGCGCCTTTCCGCCCAAGCTGAGCGGCAACAAGAAGAACGGGAGGTTGCGCGGGTTGTCAGGGCTTACCGACATGCCACCGCGCCCAGGCGCCACAAACCCTTCCGCGTCGGGCTTGATGTCGACTGGCACGCGCGCCCCGAGCATGTTGTCCCCGTCGCCGCAGACCGGCCGGCCAACGCCATCCACGATCATCACGCGATACAAGGTCGTGGGCTGAGCGTCCCGCTGGGCAAGCATTTCGGTTGGATCGTGGCGTGCTCACCGCGGGAAGGCCAGCTTGCGATCACGCCATGCTGGGAGACGACAGACTGCCCGCGCTACGGGGCGAAGTGCCTCTTCTGCCACGAGCCCGACGCGATCACCCGCGGCTCATGTCCCGTGCGAAAACAAGATCGATCGTCACGCGGTTGCCCGTTCCCCGACCCCTCACTTCCGAGGAGGCCGCAACGGAACTTCCCGCAACCTCGCCCGGAACTGGTCGTAGTGCTTGCGCTCCTCCGCGAGCAACTCCTTGTCGCTCGACAGGTCCTTCTTCTCCCCCGGGTCCGTCGCGAGATCGAACAACTGGTAGCGCACCCCTCCGGCCACGATCAGCTTCATGTCCCCGCGAATGTACGCCCGACGCGCCTCGTTGAACGGCCCGGGGGGCATGTCCGCCAGCATCTCCCTCTGGCGAGGTTCCTTGCCCGGCTCCGCGTGTCGTGCTTCGGCTTCCCCGGCTTCACGCCCATCAGGTCCAGGATCGTCGGGACCAGGTCGATGAGGCTGCGACGCCCCGACCCGTCTCTTCACCCTTGGGTGCTCCGTTCACTCTCGAAGTCTCGATTTCCTTTCTTGTACGTGCTATACGTTGAGACAAAGCATCGGACACCGCGGTTCGGAGGAGCCACATGAAGTCATCCGTTTCGGCGGCGCTCACGGTCGGCGTCGTGGCCACCATGCTCTCTTGCGGTGGGATGGTCGGGGAGTCACCTGTCCCGGGCAGCACTGGCGGGTCGTCCGGCAGCGCTGGGGGTTCGTCCGGATCTGGAGGCTTCGCCGGCACCACGGGTGGGGCGTCCGGCAGCGCCGGAGGTTCGTCTGGATCTGGAGGCTTCGCCGGCACCACGGGGGGGGCGTCCGGCAGTTCCGCCGGTTCGGGTGGTAGTACCGCTGACGCGGGTGGGGCGTCCAACCCAGTAGTATGCGGCGGGGTGACGTGTGCGCTGGGCAACGATTGCTGCCTCGCCGACGGCACTTGCTTCGACCCCGCATCCGATCCGTCCGACTGCTCCGCACCGACCGAGCCCGGTCCCGAGGGACAGAAGCCATGTGCCGCGAACTCACAGTGCGGTTCGAGCGAGTACTGCATGCCGTCGAATCCTGCCTTGTGTCTCGGTCCCGGCTTCTGCCAATCCAAGAGCAACTGCGGCACTTCGGGTGGAGAGCCGAGGTGCGGGTGCAACGGCGTTACTTACCCCGACGTCCAGACGGCATGCGGCGCAGGTGTGAGGATCGTCGGCCCAGGCGCATGCGGTGAAACCCAGACTGTCGGCGCTGGAGGATGGGCGTCCGGCAAGACGGTCACCTACTGCGCCACCTCGGCGGTATGCCCGGACGGACAGCAATGCTGCGCCATCACGGGCCAATGCTACGACATCTCGGAACCTGTGCTCTGTTCATTCCCCCCGGAAGGCACCACGTTCCCCTGCATCGACGACACCCAATGCTACGGGGGCTCCGAATACTGCTATGCCGAGGGCTGCGACAGCCCCGGGGGCTGTGTGAACCTTCCGGGAGGCGGAGACTGCACCGGGGAGCTCGATCCGGTGTGCGGGTGCAACGGGAAGTCCTATGTGAACGCGACCTGCGCAGCGGCGGAAGGCGTGCGGGTCGCGCACACCGGTGCGTGCGAGCCGTAGGCGAGTTCGGGGGAAGATGGCACGACGGCTGGTCATCTAGCACCGGGTCGAAGTCCAGTTGTCACTTCCGAGGAGGCCGCAACGGAACTTCCCGCAACCTCGCCCGGAACTGGTCGTAGTGCTTGCGCTGCTCCGCAAGCAGCTCCTTGTCGCTCGACAGGTCCTTCTTCTCTCCGGGGTCGGTCGCAAGGTCGAACAGCTGGTAACGCACCCCTCCGGCCACGATCAGCTTCATGTCCCCACGAATGTACGCACGACGCGCCTCGTTGAACGGCCCGGGGGGCATGTCCGCAAGGATCTCTCGCTGGCGAGGCTCCTTGCCCGGCTCCGCCAAGAGGTCCGGCACGAGCGACGTACCCGACAGGAAGTCCGTGTCGTGCTTCGGCTCCCCGGGCTTCACGCCCATCAGGTCGAGAATCGTCGGGACCAGATCGATGAGGCTGCGACGCTGCTTGATGCGCTTGGGCTCGAGCCCGGGCACGTAGATCACCAAGGGCACCCGCACGATCTCCTCCCAGACCTCGAAGCCGTGGCGGTACATCCCGTGCTCACCGAAAGCCTCGCCGTGATCGGAGGTGACGATGATGGCGGTCTTCTTGCCCCACGGCTGGGCCTCGACGAAGTCCAGAAGCCGCTTCATCTGATCGTCGGTCCAGCGCACCTCGTGGTCGTACAGGTCCCGGGGCTTGCGACCGAACTCTTCGGTCCCCTTGTGAATCAGGTACTCGGCGTGCGGGTCGAAGTAATGAACCCACGTGAAGAACGGCTTCGAGGTGTTCGCCGTGTCCGAGAGAACCTTGATCGCGTGGTCGCGTCGATGCCCTGGGGCGGAAGCGCCGACAGGTCGAACACGTCGAACCCCCGTCCCAATCCGGTCTCTTTCTTGAAGTACCAGTGACAGTGAACCGCCATGGTGTGGATGCCTGCGGCCTGCAGGCGCTCCTGCACCATGATGTCCTTTTCGGGATAGGTGCAGGTCGGGTGCAGCCGGCCACGGACGGGTCCGGCAACGGAAGGTCCGCCCCCGAGCAGTCCTGATCCATCCCATCGCCAGGGACGTCCACCGAGAGCGGGTGGATGTCCGCGTTGCGGTCGTCGCAATCCCCTCTCGCGAGGAGCGTGAGCCTCATTCTCCATGTTGGTCTGATTGGTCGGCAAGACTTTGCGGTTGATGAGGCATGCCGACGGGCGTATCTTCCCTCTATCTCAAACAGGCGGAGGATGAGCCCATGCGGCATGTAGCCAATTTGCCCCCCCCATCCCACAGGATAGCTGAGCGTGCGCTCGGGTGGCGCGCAGCGACTCTGGCACCGATGGTAATCCTTGCCGCGGCTTGTTCGGGCCCCGACGACGATTCGATGGCAGAGCCGACCGCTCAGAATCCGGTCCCGGTCATTGACGGGGTTACAGACCACGACGAGGATTTTCCATTCGTAGGTCAGTACGTGTGGGACTCCGGGTATCGATGCAGTGGTATTCTGGTCACCCCGGCTTGGATGCTCACGGCGAGCCACTGTGTCATCAGCGACAACTTCAACAAGATGAGCGACGACCTGAGCGTCAGCTTTTCGCTCCGAGGTACCGCGACCCTCGACAATGGGATCGCCGAGGACTTCGAAGGGCGGCACACCAACGCGAAGAGCGGGCCGGTGCGGGTCCGAATCATTCAGCCGGTGAATCAGAATGACAGCTTCCTTGCCAGGGACATGGCTTTGGTTCAGCTCGATCGTCGCATACCCATGTCGGTAGTGCGCCCCTTGCATCTGCCGGGAATCGGTCCTGAGCCGGGTCCTAGCTGTCTTGACATGGGAGGCGTATCGGACTTCACCGCGACGCTGATTGGCTATGGTGGCGCCGCGGATATGCGCAACTACCTGAGTTCCGAGAACTGGTACCGGGAAAGCAAATCCGGCGGGGCGATCTATCGGAACGCGTGGATGTTGGACGGGTCGTATCCGGGCTCCTCGGAATCCGGTGATTCGGGTGGGGCGCTGGTGCGAGGTGGGGCGCTGTGCGGCGTGAACAGCGGTCACAGTTCGGGCTGGAAGGGTAAGTGGGTTGGCTGGGGCCCATTCAAGACATGGGTTTTGTATCCGGTTCACTTCAGCACTGCCGCCGCCGTGGATTCAGCAGAAGCGCAGGACTTCCTCCGCGCCATCGTCGATAAGGAAGGCGAAGGCCGCCTGATGGGAGAATGCCTCCCTACCGAGGGCCCCGCGGGCTGCGATATCGACAGCGACGACGATCTGCTGCCCGACGCAATCGACCCCTGCCCGCATGTGGAAGACCCCCTGTATCGCTGGACGGGCGTCGCAAGCCGCTACACCGATCCGCGAACCGGCGAGATGTTCGGACCCGGCTGCTGCGCTCCGAGCTATCGCAATCGGGCCGGGTACACGCCCGCGTTGGAGCAGACCGATACCGACGGCGACACGATCCCCGATCTGTGCGACACCTGCGTGAACGAACCGAACCTCGAGCAGACGCAGGGGGCGGAGCCGGACACGGACCAGGACAGCATTCCGGACAAGTGCGACAACTGTCCGGGGGTCGCCACCGTGGTACCCGGCGTCGATCAATTCATCGCACACAACTATCCCGAAGGGGATGACGACGGCGACAAGGTCGGCAACGTCTGCGACTGGTGCACCTCCAACCATCCTGCCGACTTCGAGCACGATCAAGAGGCAGCCGACTGCAACTTCGAAGCCGAGATGGCGATGTACTATCCGGGACAGACGACCGTTCCGATCATTCGCCCCGGCCCCAACTACGGGACCGAGCTCGCAACCTACCAAGCGGCGTTTCGCATCGGAACTTGCGACGTAGCGTGCCCGAAGATTTCGCTGGGCGACGGCGTGTTCCCCCCGGGGCAGGCCCCGTCGTACCCGTGCATCACGCCGCTCCCGGGCGAGTGCGGGTTCGTGATGCGCAACGGGATCACGCACACCCCGACGCCTTCGCCGACCACTGTCAACCAGTACGCGACCACGCATACGAAGTGGTGCGATTGTGCGGCTTGGGACGTGGATAGCGTCGAGGGGCGCGTAGGATGTCAAATGGAACGCGGTTGCCGGACAGTCCGCAGCCACTTTCCCCTTTCCCAGTGGCGCGACATTCGAACCGCTTCGCAATTCTCACCGGAAGGCATCCCGGACTGGACAGCGGCCACAACGGAGGTCCACTGGCTACAGTTCACCGGCCAGGGCCAAGGACCGACGATCTGGGACTACCAAGCACTCGGCGCACCCTACGTCCGAGATCCCGGCGACCCCCTGACCGCCCATGTCAACGGCGTGCTCTGGAGCAACATCCGCGACGGATTCGGGATTGCCTCCAATTCTCAGGATGAGATCCGATTGCAGGAGCGCGGCAGCTACATCGAGACGGGAGCGGCGGACGCGAAGCGCAGAACGAAGTACTACATCCTCGACTTGCCGGTCGAGATCGACCCGAACCTCACCATCCCGTGCTACGAGTGCGGTCCCGACATGCGGATGAGCGACCTCTTGGTCGTGTCGCCCGGTCCGGACGAGCTGGACCGCACCGCGCTGATCGTTACTCCCACCGGCGTCCGCGAGGCCCGAGGCGCGCTCACACCGTCTGCCCGTGACGCGCTCTTCAACAGTCGGTTGCTCGACCAGACGGTCGTCCCGGCGGTCGAGTCGGTGGGGATGCTCGCGCAGCGGCAACCTGGACAACCGTTGTGGCGCGCCGTGCTCATCGACAACGCGACCGGCACGCCAGCCCAGGCGCTGCAGGTCATGGGCGTGCGCGGAGCGGTCTACTCCCGGCGCCTCATCGAAGGCGGGGGCGACATCGTGAAGAAGTTCGGCAGCCAAACCCCAACCACAGACCCCGGTGCCATCGAGGAAGGGGAGGGCTTGGTGCTCACCGCCGAACGGGGTGAAGTCTATCGATTCGGCGGGAAGGCTACCCACGGCAAGCCACGCTCGGCGTGGACGTACGGCCTGACCGAACGAGTTTGGACCGAAACCGAGCTGCATCCCGGAAGAAGGCCAGGCACGATCCTCGCGGCCACCTACCGTCGCGACGACAAGGCGGTCTACGAGGTGGACCGCAGCCTGCTGCTGACACGCTTGCGTCGCTGGGCTCCCGGCAGTAATCGCTTCGAGACCATCGCTCGGTGGCCCGCTCCGTGGCGTTCGTTCTCGCGCTACTGGTTGGTCAACGGACACAACGGAGAGCTGTTCCTCGTAGGCTCGCGCGATCGGTTGTCGATGATCGCCCGATTCACGCCGGACAGCAACGGCAAGCTCGCGTTCAGAGGCATGCGTTTGTTGCACAAGACCATCGTCGCCCCGCCGGTGACCAGCCGCACGCAGATCGCCTTCGCGGTGCCGGCCCCCGGCGATTCGCTCACCGGCGGCGGGGTCCGCCAGGAGGCGATCCCCATCGACAGCATCGGAAGATGGCACGACGGCTGGTGCCCCGCGCTGGGGGACGAGCCATGACGCGTTGGCTTGTTGGAGCCGCAGTGTGCTTCGCCACCCTCGCGGCTTGTTGCAGCGAATCCGGGTCGGCCACGTCCGAGGACGCGGGTGGCGCAGACGGGCTCGTGGAAGCTTCCGGCGGCAGTGGCGGAGTCGTGTTGCCTGATGGGAATGCGGAAGCCGCGGGCTCGGGTGGCGCAGGCGGGTCGACGGGTGGGGCCGGCGGGTCGACCAGTGACGCGTCGAACGATGCGTGGCAACCGGCAGGGGATCCCGGTTGGAAGAAAGTGCCTTGGGCCACCACGTGCGAGCTGGAGGTTGCAACGAAGCCGGAAAACGCTGTGCCCGTCCTCGTCTGGACCGACTGCGGCGTGGGGTGCAAACGTCTCGTCCCCAATTGGCTCAATGAGTACGGCATTCCACTGCAGTCCGCACAGCTGTTCAAGGATGGAGGCACGCTCAGACTCGGCATCCACATCGACTTCGAGAAGGAAAGGCGCAAGGCAGTTTACGGGGAGGACTTCCAACCGATCGCCGTGTGGCGGTCCTACTCATCGAGTGGTTGTGTTGGCAATCTTCTGCAGTGGACCCAAAAACACGTGTGCCTTGCCGTCGGGACAGGCCTGGATCCGACGTACCAAGCCTTCCTCTTCCTTGACGACTTAGCCGGCACGCCCCTCGCTCTGTACGCAACGCAGCCATTCATCCCCCTGAGCTGCAACAATCAGTTGTTCATCGGAAGCAGCACCGGAGGAATCCCCTACCTGCGAGACCTGGAGGCTGGCCTGGAGCGCTGGATTCAGTTTCCCAACGCCATGGCGGTCGATCCTTCTCCCTCCGGTCCGAACGCCTTCTTCGTCCTCATGGGCGTCGAGCAGAACCACGAGAAGCTCACAGGCTGGGTCTGGAAGCGACCGGACACCCTGGAGCAGCTCGTCGATGCGGGCTCGGAGATGGTCTACGACATCCGGAGCGACGGCAACACGCTCGTGTGGGTGCAGACAGCCTCGGCGTCAAGCTTGGACCCCGCAACGGGAACGCTGTGGACAAGCCCCTTCGCAACGTCGGCGAGCGAGGTGGAACCAACCCAGCGCCGTTCCGTGCCTGCACTCACCATCGTTCCCCAGTACAAGGTTGTGGGGCAGGGCCACTACGCCCTCGTCGAGCAACCCGTGGGGAGCCCAGAGCGGTACCTGCACGTCTACCGGCTCTCGGATGCACGACACTGGAAGGTGCCGACCATCCCCGACGTCAGGCCCGCCGATCTCATCTACATCGACGCCGAGGAGGTATGGTTCATCGGAACCACGCTCAACGACGCGAAGTCCACCATCATTCGCCAGAAGCTCGACGCCCTCGGTCCGGGGGATTGAGCAGCTCGGCCGTTCACGACCTTGCACCGCGCTGGCTCCATCCGGGAGCCCGGGCCAGGCCATCTGCGAGGAGTGACGGCCACCTCGCAGCCGATCGCCATCCGCTGCCAATGTCCTGCACGAAAACAAGATCGCTCAGCGCGCGGTAGCGCATTCCCCGACCCCTCACTTCCGAGGAGGCCGCAACGGAACTTCCCGCAACCTCGCCCGGAACTGGTCGTAGTGCTTGCGCTCCTCCGCGAGCAACTCCTTGTCGCTCGACAGGTCCTTCTTCTCCCCCGGGTCCGTCGCGAGATCGAACAACTGGTAGCGCACCCCTCCGGCCACGATCAGCTTCATGTCCCCGCGAATGTACGCCCGACGCGCCTCGTTGAACGGCCCGGGGGGCATGTCCGCAAGGATCTCCCGCTGCCGAGGCTCCTTGCCCGGCTCCGCCACCAGATCCGGCACGAGCGACGTACCCGACAGGAAGTCCGTGTCGTGCTTCGGCTCCCCCGGCTTCACTCCCATCAGGTCGAGGATCGTCGGGACCAGATCGATGAGGCTGCGACGCTGCTTGATGCGCTTGGGCTCGAGCCCGGGCACGTAGATCACCAAGGGCACCCGCACGATCTCCTCCCAGACCTCGAAGCCGTGGCGGTACATCCCGTGCTCACCGAAAGCCTCGCCGTGATCGGAGGTGACGATGATGGCGGTCTTCTTGCCCCACGGCTGGGCCTCGACGAAGTCCAGAAGCCGCTTCATCTGATCGTCGGTCCAGCGCACCTCGTGGTCGTACAGGTCCCGGGGCTTGCGACCGAACTCTTCGGTCCCCTTGTGAATCAGGTACTCGGCGTGCGGGTCGAAGTAATGAACCCACGTGAAGAACCGCTTCGAGGTGTTCGCCGTGTCCGAGAGAACCTTGATCGCGGAGTTCGAGAGGCGGTCCGCCGAGTAGCTGGTGTCCGTGGTCGCGTCGATGCCCTGGGGCGGAAGCGCCGACAGATCGAACACGTCGAACCCCCGACCCAATCCGGTCTCTTTCTTGAAATACCAGTGGCAGTGCACCGCCATGGTGTGGATACCTGCGGCCTGCAGGCGCTCCTGCACCATGATGTCCTTTTCGGGATAGGTGTTGTAGTGCTTCCACCCCATGTGGGTCTCGGACGGGAACTTTCCCGACATCATCGGACCGATCGCCTTGCCCGTGTACGAGGACATCGCGTAGGTGGTCTCGAACACGCCCCCCTTGGCGGCGAGGGCATCGAGAGCCGGCGTGATGTTCCGGTGGTAGCCCATGAACCCCATGTCCCACCGCAACGTGTCGATGGAGATGAGAATGACGTTCAGGTCCTCCGGCAAAGGACGCTTGGCCTGCTCCGCCACCGCGACAGCCTCTGGCTCGGCCACGGCCGGATCCGGCATCGGAAGGTCCGCCCCTGAACAGTCCTGATCGATCCCATCGCCGGGGATGTCCACGGCAAGCGGGTTGATGTCCGCGTTGCGGTCGTCGCAGTCCCCTCCCCCGAAGTACGCGGCAGCGCCATCCCGGTCTCGATCCGTCAGGCGTCGCAGGACGCGAAGGGAGTTCTTGCCGAGGGGCGAGGAGCGCTCGAGGGCAGCCGCCACCTGTGCATCATCGAGGGCGGTGGCCGCACGGACGGTGAGCCCCAAGGGTGCGAGAGCGATCACGATCGCCACGGGAGCCCACACACGGCGCAGGGGCCCCGCGGCCACGAAAGCGCCCAACCCCACCGCCAGCAGAAGCATCGGAGCTCGCAGGTCCAGCTCGAGACGCTTGAGCACACCCATGAACCCGAAGAGCCCGCCCTCGCCTCCGGTCGAGCCCGTCGACACGCCCCAAGCGCCCATGCCAAGGACCACCACGATCGCCGCGGCCCCAGTCCACCAAGCCTGAAAGCGCGCACGCACGTCACGTCGGCGCGAAGACAGCCCGGCACGCAACCCGGTGAAGCAAGCGAAGCCCGCAAGCAGCACGAGCATCCCGATCAAGGCGCTGGTCGCCGCGACCGCGAAGCCCGCTGCCCTCGAGTCCGTGAGCGTGGAGAGCAAGAGGCGCGACGCATGGGCCGAAGCGACGACCCATGTCCAGGCGCCGAGGATACCGAGGGGCAGAAGCAGCGCCCGATTGAGCTGGCTGGTGGAAGCCCCATTGCGAAGCCACGCGACGGTTCTCGAGAGGGAAGCGGGGTGGGAAGGCAGCGCGACGATCGCGAGCAGGGCGAACGCAAAGGCCGCCACGGTCAGCGCGGGCGCCGCAACACCCCAGCCGGAGACGAAGAGCGAGACCAGGCTCGGTGCACCTTCGCCCGGTGCCACCGCGGCCCGAACCCATCCGGTATCCACCGCCCCCGCCACGGCGCCGACGATCGCGCCTCCCATCCATCCCCTCGCCAGACGCGACAACCAAGCGCGCCAACCGGCCTCGCCCGCTTCTGCCTGGCGCGCCCTGCTCGGGGCCGTCTTCTCGTCGGCCTTCTCTCGGGCTTTCTCTTGGGCTTTCTCTTGGGCAGAGCCGTTGTCCCTCACGACTTGGACCTCCCGGAAGGACCCTTGCCCCGCGCGTGCGGGTGAGCCCGATCGTACACCGCCATCAAGTGTTCGATGGACACATGAGTGTACCGTTGCGTGGTGGACAGACTGCTGTGCCCCAGCAATTCCTGAATGGCACGCAGGTCCGCCCCTCCTCCAAGCATGTGCGTCGCACACGTGTGACGCAGAGCGTGCGGGTGCATGTCCGCGCGCCCCGCCCCCAGCGCCCCGTACCGATGCACCAGCGTCTGCACGCGACGCACACCGATTCGCTTTCCCCGCTCGGACAGAAACAGCGCCCGCTCGTCCTGACCGGCCGTCGGATGCCGCAGCTGCGAGCGAAACGACAGGTAGGCACGCAACGCGCGCGCACAAGGTTCCCCTACGGGCACGACCCGCTCCTTCGACCCCTTGCCCATCACACGCAGCGTGCACGAGCCCAGGTCCACATCGCCCAGGTCCAACCCCACGAGCTCCGACACCCGCAGCCCCGACCCGTACAGCACCTCCAGCATCGCCCTGTCCCTCGCCAGCGGCGCCGTCGACCCATCGGGCATCTCGACGATCTCCCTGGCCGCGTCCACGTCACAGAGCGTGGGAAGCGGCCTCCTGAGCTTGGGACTCCCCAGGTCGGCGGCCGGGTTCTTGTCGACGACGTGACGACGCTGCAGGTACCGGAAGAAGGTCTGGACCGCAGCGACCTTGCGCGCGACGGTGGCGGGTGAGCGGGTGCGCGCCAGGTCTCCGAGCCAAGCGCGGAGCAGGTAGACGGTCACGTCCGTAGCCTGGGCCGCTTCCTGCTCCAACCGCTGGCTGGAGAAGGCGAGCAGCTGCAGCAGATCGCGACGGTAGGCATCCACCGTGTGGGGCGAGCACCGGCGCTCGCTTTCGAGGTGGACCACGAAGCGTGCAATCTCGTCCTGCAGCAGTGGCGAGGGGACCATGGCTTGGACTGGGATAGCAAAGGAACGCGGGGGGGACCAACAAAGCCGTTCGGAGACCGGCACCGAACGACGGCCCCGTCAGCGCGTGGACAGAGGAGCCTCTGCTTCCTCCTCCTGCAGGTCCTCGAAGTCCATCATCAACTCCTGCGCGGGCCGGCAGACCCCCTCCGCGGGCACGTGCCGCTGGTACGTGCCGTCCGAGGCCATCTCCCAGCAGTTGCACGTCGTCTCGAGGTACGTGCGCATGATCCGCTCGATCTCGCGCTTGCACACGTCGTCCTCCACCTGCGCGACGGCCTCCACACGACGGCGAAGGTTGCGCGTCATCCAGTCGGCGCTCCCGATGAAGTACTCGGGGTTGCCGTCGTTGTGGAAGACGAAGATGCGGTGGTGCTCGAGGAAGCGTCCGAGGACGCTGATGACGCGAATGCGCTCGCTCAGCCCCGGCAGGCCCGGCCGCAGCGTGCAGAAGCCACGGATGATGAGGTCGACGTCCACCCCCGCCTGGCTCGCTTCGTAGAGACGGCCGATGATCTTGGGGTCCTCGAGCTGGTTCATCTTCGCGCTGATTCGCGCGGGACGTCCCGCCCGTGCGTGATCGATTTCGCGGCTGATGAGCTCGAGGAACCGCCGGCGCATGGTCTTGGGAGCGACCAGCAGCTTGCGGTACTGATCGAAGCGACTGTAGCCCGTCAGCGTGTTGAACAGGTGAGAGACGTCGTCGCAGAGCACACGGTCCGCGGTGAACAGACCGATGTCCGTGTACAAGCGGGCGGTTCCGCTGTGGTAGTTGCCGGTGCCGATGTGCACGTAGCGCTGAAGGCCTTCCCCTTCCTCGCGGACCACGAGCACGAGCTTGGTGTGGGTCTTGAGGTCTTCCACGCCGTAGCTGACGTGGGCCCCTGCGGACTCGAGCACCTGGGCCCACCGCAGGTTGCGGTGCTCGTCGAGACGTGCCTTCAGCTCCACCAGCACGGCCACCTGCTTGCCTTGCTCCGCCGCGCGCACGAGAGCGTGCACGATCGGGCTGTCGCTCGCCGTGCGATACAGCGTTTGCTTGATGGCCAAGACCTTCGGGTCCTCCGCGGCCATCCGAACGAAGTGCAGCACCGACGTGTCGAAGTCATGGTAGGGGTGGTGCAAGAGCAGGTCGTTCTCGCGAATGATCGAGAACATGTTGGCGCCGGGCTCCTCCGGCGATGCGCTGCGCAGCACGGTGAGACGGGAATGGGTGCGGGGGCGCCAGGGGCGGAACTTCAAGTCCGGACGGTCAATTTCCCCCATCCACATGAGGTCGCGAAGGCCGATCGGAGAGCGCCGCTCGTACAGGTCCTCGGCGGCGAGGTCGAGCTGTCGCACCAGCCAGGACCTCAAATCCTTGGGCATGGCGGCATCCACCTCGAGACGAACCGCAGGCGCGAACCGTCGCTCCCGGAGCTGATCCGCGATCTCACGCCGCAGCTGGCCGGGCCGCTCCCCCATGTCCTGGTACAGGTCGTCCTGGTAGTCCCCCGTGTCGACCACGATGCTGCGCGTGACGCGGAACATGTGCACGGTGGCAAAGGCCTCCCCAGGCATCATGTAGTCGAGACAGGCCGCGATCATCTGCTCCAGGGACAGCACCCGCGCGCCGTCGGGAAGCGTGACCCATCGCGGACGATTCCGAGGCACCTTGATCCGAACGAACCGCTTGGGCATGTTGCGCAAGCCCGCCAGCTGCACCCCCAGCGACAGGCTCAGGTTGGAGATGAACGGGAACGGGTGACTCGCATCCACCGCAAGCGGTGTGAGGACCGGGTAGACGTTCTCGATGAAGTACTGCCGACACCAGGCCTGATCTCCCTCGTCCAGGTCGTCCCAGCACACGACCTGGATGCCCTCGTCGCTCAACGACGGGATCAACTGCTGCTTGTAACAAGCCTCCTGTCTCGCCACGATCTCGTGAATGATCGGGCGACACATGGCCAACTGCTGCTTCGGACTCAGCCCGTCGGGGGATAGCGTCTCGATGCCCAAGCGGGTCCAGAGCTTGAGACCGCCGATGCGCTTCATGAAGAACTCGTCCATGTTCGAGCCGACGATGGACAAGAACTTGAAGCGCTCGAGCAACGGCATGCTCTCGTCCTCGGCGAGCGCCAGGACGCGACGGTTGAAGTGAAGCCAGGAGACTTCGCGGTTGAGCAAATGCTCGGGGGGGACCCACTTGTGTTTGTGATTCTCTGGGTCCGCGGGTGTGAAGAAATCGGCGTTGGTGGAAGAGACCATGGCTGGACGGCTTCTGCGGAGGAATAACTCGCTTCGGTACAGATACTACCCTTCGAGGAGATGGGCTCGTAAAGCAGAAAAGCCATTGCCAATCGCCCCGTTGGCGTCTAGGGGAGGGGGCGATGCTCGACTTGCCCTTTCTGCGGACGACGATTCACGAGGCCGTCGACGGCTTGGTGGACCGAGTGGTGGACCTCATGCCGGAACCTCGCGCGCTCGACGAAACGGCGCGGGTCTCGTCCTTGGGCAAGCAGGTACTGCGGGTGGTGGGAAAGAACCCGGGGGGCATGACGGCGAACGACCTCGCGGAGGCGCTGGACGTCGGTCTCGCGCCCATGTTCGAGCAATTGCGCGACCTGATGGCGTCCAACCGGCTGCTGCGGGTGGTCCGGGGCAACGACGAGCTGCCCTTGTACGTGCTGCCGAAGAGTTCCTGAGCTGGCGCCCATGCTTACGAAGGGTGGTGTGTCCAGGCACGGCAACGCCGTGCCCAAGATCCCCCACGCGGTCCAGGCTCACGAAGGGTGGTGTGTCCAGGGTCGGCCTTGCCGTGCCCAGGGGCGACCCCGGCCGTAACTCAGCCGCCAAGCCCAGGGATGGGGAACGGCAGCGGGAACGGGAACGGGTTGGTACCCGCGGGCTGGCTTCCGCCGCTCTGGCGCCACTGCTGCGCCGTGGACTGGACGATCGGGACCCGGAACGTGGGGTGCGGATGGGTCTGGAGGAAACCGAGCAGCAGCACCTCGGGCCCGAACTGCGAGAGACGACCGAAGAAGTCGAGCGTCATCAAGGCGCCCTCCTCGGTCCACGGCGACCCCTGCTGGCGCTTGCCGGCATCGAGGGTGTTGCGCACGCCGTGAACGTCGGCCTCGACCTCCAACGGTTGGTTGAACACCGGCACCGCGTTCGACAGCAGACGGCCGATGTCCTCCCCGCTCACCCCCCCGCTCGCTCCTCCGTTCGCACATCCCGTGTGACCGCGATAGTGGTGGGCAAGCTCGTGACCGAGCACGAACGCGATCTGCTGGTCGTACAGAAACTTCTGGCGCGACAGCTTGCGCGGGTCGAGTGCGCCCGGAACCGCTAGCTTGCCCGGCGCCAGCCCCTGAACGGCCTTGCCCCCACGCACGGAATTCGCCACCGCGTTGACGTATTCGCCGTAGTTCTGGGTACCGTACAGTTCGTCGTAGGCCTTGGCTTCCGACGAAGCGGCCTGCAAGACGAGCAAGGGAGCCGTGATGCCCATGAAGGCGCGCCCGGACTTGTCACAGCCAGCATAGGCGTTCACTTCCTTCGGGTCCTCGATCACCGCGAGCGGGATTCCCATCACACGCGCGCGCGCATCGTTCGGCAGGGCCGCCACCAGAGCATCGAGGACCGCCTTCGCCTCCTGCCGGATGAACACCGGTGTCATGGTCCCGCCCGCGTCGAAGGACCCGAGGGGCGGCGCAGGCAAGGAACCCGTCGTGGTCCCAGGCACCGTGGTCGCAGGAGGTGCTGTGTTCCCTGGCGGCGCCGTGGTCCCACCCGGTTGCGTGGTACCCGGCTGACCGTAGCCCGGCTGAGCGTAGCCAGGCTGACCGTAGCCAGGCTGACCGTAGCCAGGCTGACCGTAGCCAGGTTGACCGTAGCCAGGCTGCCCAGGTTGGCCATAGCCCGGCTGACCATAGCCCGGCTGCGTTCCCGCCACCTGGGGCTGGGACTCGCTCCGGCAACCTCCCGCGAGCGTGAGGATCGCAACGACGGCAAGAACCTTGGCTCGTTTCATCATGCTCTCTCTCGATGCTTTCGTGTGTGATCCGGTCGCACGCAGGAAGGACGAGGCTCGTCGACCCCTGATTCACTGATTCATGGCATCATGCGGGCCCGGGATCCAGGTCAGCCGAAAAGGTCGCGCAGCTTCTCCAGGAATGTGCGCCGCTGCGGCTGAACCTCTGCCCCGATTTCCTCCCCCAACTCCTGGATGAGCACCTTGGCGCGATCGGACAGGCCGACGGGGACTTCCACGGAGACCTCGACGAGCTGGTCTCCTCTTCCCCCCACGACGCGGCGCGGAATGCCCATGCCCCGCACGCGCAAGACCGTCCCGGACTGGGTTCCTGGCGGGATCCTGAGCTTGCCTTTGCCGGCAAGGGTAGGGATTTCGACCTCGGCGCCGAGCGTGGCCTGGGGAAACGAGACGGGGACGGAGCAGAGGACGTCGTCGGCTTCTCGACGGAAGAACTCGTGGGGACGGACCTTGATGATGAGCTCGAGGTCTCCGGGGCCCTTGTTCGGTCTTGGGAGGCTTCCCGCCCGCTGCACGATGTGGGAAGCGTTGTGATCGATGCCCGGGGGGATCTGCACGAGCACGGTCTTCTTCTTGCGAGTCAGGCCCTCGCCGCGGCACTCGGTGCAGGGGACCATGACCTCGCGGCCGGTCCCGTGGCAGCGCGAGCAGGGCCGCTCGAGCGCCATGGGCAGGAACGGCTGCTGGAAGCGAATTCGGCCGCGCCCGTTGCATGCCGTGCACGTGCGGGTATCGGACCCGCTGGCGGCCCCGGAGCCGTTGCAGCGCCCGCACAACTCCGCGCGCTCGTAGGAGATCTCCTTCTCGCACCCGAATGCGGCCTCGGCGAACTCGATGGTGACGTCCTTCTTGATGTCGCCACGGTCTCCCTTGCCGCCGAACCCGAAGGCACCAAGCAAGTCACCGAAGATGCCGTCGAAGCCCGCGCCAGAGAGGTCGAAGTCGAAGGGCATGCCGCCGGCAAAGGGGTTCCCACCGGCAGCATTCGCGCCCGCCGCCCCGAACCGGTCGAACATCATCCGCTTCTTCGGGTCCGAGAGCAGCTGGTACGCCGCGTTGATCTCCTTGAACCGATCCTGGGCGGAGTCGTCCCCGGCGTTGCGGTCGGGGTGGTGCTTCGCGGCCAGCTTGCGAAACGCCGCCTTGATCTCGTCCGCGGTGGCATCCCGCGGCACGCCTAGCAATTCATAGGGATCACGCACCAACCCGCCATAGCACGGGCCGCGGCTCTCGGCACAGGCGTTGTTCCAGACCCAGATCCGGAGCCGTCGGCCAGACGCCTCTCAGACAGCCGAGCGCCTCCGAAGCAGCCCGAGACCAAGGCCGACCGCGAGCAGCATCCAACCGACCCCGGACCCTGGCGACCCGACCGTCCGGCAACCACACCCGTCGTCATCCCCCTCGTCACTGCCCGGGTTGGTGGGCTGCGCGTCGGCGCCAGCCTCCGCAACCCCGCCACTCCCCGCCTGCCCGGAAGAACCGCCAGCCCCCGCCGCGCCTCCCGCGCCTCCCGCACCGCCCGCCGCATCCGGCTCCGCGTCCGGCCCCGCATCCTGCCCCGCGTCAACCTCCTCCACCCCGCACGTTCCCAGCGTTCCGATCGAACCCGAGATCGGTGTGCAAGGCCCCCCTTGAGGACAGTCCGCATCCGAACAGCACACGCGCTCACATCGCAGGGACGCGCCGCAGTGGAACCCCGCCACACAGAACCGATCGGTCTGGTCACACACGTCCCCTGCCTGCGCCTCGCTCGGGCCCTCGTGACAGGAAATGCCCGTCGCGCCCACCTGGCAAACCTCCCCGGCCGACCCATCACACCCTTCGTTCGTCAGCGGGTGACACGCCGACGTGAGCGGGAGACAGCTGTCGCTCGCGTCGAGAAGCGACACGTCCGTGACCACATCCACGACCCCCGCATCAAGGTCCCCCACGATCCCCTGCAACCACGGAACGTACGCGGAAGCGATCGTGTAGATCCCCCCGTCGCCGCACATGGACTGGGACTTCTTCCAGGCGCGGGAGGTGACGCCCACGAGGTACAGCGAGCCACCGACCATCACGTAAGCAGGGCCTCCGCTGTCGCCGTTGCAGCTGTCAGGGTTGCCCGGACTGCCCGCCAGCATCTCCGATGGAATGTGTCGGATGTAGGGCGTCACGGCCTTGTACAGGATGCCCGAATCCCACGTGTTCAGGTTGTTGATGCCGTAACCCACGACATGGACCTCGGCACCCGCGACCAGCACGGCGTCGACTTCGCTCGCAGGGAGAATCGGCGTGACCACCGCGTTCGCGATCGCCTCGCTGAGCACCATGACGCCGATGTCCATCGTCGCCCCCATGCCGTCGCTGTCGGTGGACGCGTACGGGTCGTAGCCGGGGTTCGGGTGGATCGATGCAAGGGTACGCCGCTCGGAAGCGGGCGCGCTCGCAGGGTCCGTGTACCCGTACACGATGCGCACCTCGCCGGTGGAGATGGGGTTGCCGTACCAGTCCTGGAGACAGTGTGCCGCGGTCACGACGACGGTCGGGGTGACGAGCGTTCCCGTGCAACTCGACTCCCACGCGCCTCCCCCCTGGTCCATCATCAATGAAATCGTGGAGGGATAGTCGCCCACCTCGGCGGGCTCGCCCCCAACCACGGGCATCGAGCGACTCGCGGTACTGCCGGGTTGTTTCGAAGAGTCACTGCAACCAAAGCAAGCGAGGGCCACCAAGACACCAAGGCCAAGAATGCATCGTCGCGGCATGTGCTGCTCCACGGGCAGGGGGTTGGACCGGCGAACGGTCGACGCCTGACCCCATCGGGTTCAGACCTGCGGCTCCGTCGCGCCAGGGTCTACTCTGTTGTGAATTCGCAGCCTGTGCAAGTCGAAGGTGCACGCCTAGCGCAAACGATTCGACCTTCGTGGAGAGGCACGATTGCGGACAGTCTACCCGTCGTCTTCTTCGCCGGTGTCGACGTCTTCTTTCGGGGCCGCTTGCCCGCCAGGGCCGAATTCTGCCTTGAAGACGGCAAACTTGTTGTTGAGCTTCTTGTCGGTGATTTTCTCGAAGGAGGCCACGCCCTCGCCGAGCTCGCTCTCGAGGCTGCGCGCGCGCCCGTGCTCCGTGACGAAGTACATCGTCGTCACGCCGCGCTCCTTCTCCTTCTTGATCCAGTCCTTGAACTTCGTGCCACTGGAGACGAAGGCAGGGATGCGGTTGCTCGTGTAGAAGTTCTCGCCCTTCCAGTTCATCTGGTAGGCGACGATCTGATCGTCCGGACTGGCGCGGTCGGCGTAGTAGGCCGCGATGATCTCGCGCTGCCCCCAGTGGGGGGACGTCTTCACGAGGTAGATGTCGAGTGCCCAGGCGGCCCAGGCGAGGCTGAGCACCAGCGATACGACCACCACGTGACGCCGGTAGCGTCGAAGGATGAGCAAGAACATCAGGACGGCGGCGGCGATCGCGAAGGCCGTGATCATGCCGGAAAACTCGAGGGTCTCCGGCCAGGTGCGCTTGTAGTTGTACGTGAAGAGGTACATCAGGTTGGCCTGGCCCGGGTTGCTCGAGCCGGCGTTGCTCGCGAGGTCGAAGCCCACGAGAGCGACCACGATGGCAGCCCCCACGCCCATGGCTCCCAGCAGGACGTCCTCGAAGGAAGCGTGCTGACGACGGGCATGCTCGTGCTCGTCGATGGGCGGCTTGGGTTCGACTTCGGCTGCTGGGCCGCGATAGGCGGCATCCGCGGGCTCGACCTGCAGGGGGGTCTTGTTGTCGGCTTCCGCCAGGGATGCGTCCCCGAAGCGGCGGATGCCAACGACGATGGCGGCGATGCCTCCGAGCAGGACCGGGATACCGAGGGCGATCATGGCAGGTCTCGGGTCCCCGCCTTCGGGCTTGAAGCCCGTGAGCGTCCCCGGGAACAGCCGGAACAATCCGTAGAGGGACAGGAGCGTCCCGCCCCCGACCAGCGCCGCGTACCCGAGGATTCCCTTCTCTCGAACCACGGGCCGCTCGCCCATCATCCGGTCGAGCACGATCCCGGTAAGCATCGCGGCAGGAGGAACCGCGGGGAAGATGTAGTGGTGGAACTTCGTGAGCATCGCCGTGAACAGCGCGAAGGCGAACACGAACCACATGGCCAGGAACACGGAGACGTCGCCACGCCCCGACCCTGCCGCATCCTCTCGCCGTCGCAGCCACCACACCAACCCCACGGGCACCAACCCCGTCCACGGGAACAGCGCGTAGCCAAGCTGCCAGATGTAGTACCGGAACGAGACGTCCACCCCCGCGTTGGTGTCGTGCACGTGCACGATCGCGCGCTTCCACATGTCGTGGAACAGCAGACGGTCCGTGAACGCCTGCCCATGGCGCATGTACATGCCAACGTACCAGGGGATGGCGACGGAAAGGACGATGAGCAGACCGCTGAGGAACTCGAGGTCGAGCAGCCTCTTCCACTTGCCCGTGGCGAAGATGTACGCGCCCGCGCACAGCGCAGGCAGCACGAAGCCCGCAGGCCCCTTGCCCATCGTCGACACCGCGGCGAAGAACCAGGCCACCAAGAAGAACAAGCGACTCAACCGTCGCTCGCGATGGTTCAAGAAGAGCAAGAGGCCCGTGACGACGATCCAGATCAGGGCCTGCACCGCCGGCTGCATGTCTTTGTTCGCCGGGAGGGTTTGTGCGCAGTCCGGGTTGCCGGGCAGGCCGCAGTTGATCGCGGATCCAGAGAAGAACGAGTCGGCGTGGGGACGGAAGCCCCACGGACCGCCGACCATCAGCTCGAGGTTGCGGGAGAACAGGTAGAAGATCTGGGGCGCGGCGGCCATCAGGATGACGCCGAGGGCGAGGTGGTAGCCGGAGAGACGGAAGCGCGTGACGCCCAGGTCGAGCTCGTAGGTTCGGATGGTTCGCTGCGGGTCGGTGTGGAGCCCGAGCAGCAGCAGGGCCATCGAGGTGGTCATCGCCGCCACGAAGGGCAGGTCCGTCATCGTCTGGTGCGCGATGAGGAACCAATGCGGCATGGTGGAGAGCACGAGCGCACCGATGAGACCGGCGCGTCGCCCGAACACGTTCGCGACGGCCTTGTAGATGAAGTAGAGGGCCACGATCGTGAAGATGAAGACGGGCATGCGGATGGCCCATTCGGGCCAGGGGGTACGCCCCATCGCGAAGGCGGCGAGCATCTGGTCGGGCTGGTAGCCCGCGCCGAACAGCGACATGGAGAGCGCTTCGGTCCAGAAGTTGAGGACGGGCTTGGACCAGAACCAGCCGTCCTGGGCCCACCACGTCGATATCCAGTCGTTGCGCGCGAGGATCTCGCGAGCGACCTCCCCGTAGTGCGTCTCCCAGGGGTCGCTCAGGGAGTAGCTCCCCAGCATGGGCAGGAACAAGCCGGTCCCGGCCACCACGACCCAGAACCCGTGGCGCTGAAGCAAAGGTCTGGGCTGCCCCGTCTCGTCGGCTGCCCACGCGCCGATCTTTTCGCCAAACCGGTAGACGGAAACCACGAGCCCTAGGAAAGAAGCCGGGATGAGCGCCGCGCTCGCCACAACGGGCAGGACCCCCGCCACCGCGAGCCCCACGAACGACAGCGTGAGCAACAACGTGCCCACGATGGCAGCCAGCATCGGCCAGACCGCGGCGAGAGCAACGCGCTTGGCCACGGTCTCGTCCGGGTCGTCAAAGGTCCCGAGCAGATCGAGCAACCCCCACACGAACGCGAGCGTGGCTACCGCACCGACGGGCACCCCCCACCGGTACTGCCCCTCCAGAGCCATGATGCAAAACGCGGTGAAGCCGCCCAGCACGAGCGGCACGCCACCGCGAAGCCAACGCGCGGGACGCTTCGGCGCGGGTTTCGCTGGGTTCCCGGAGGAATCCCCTGAACCACCGTCCGAAAGCCGGGGCTCGGCTCCCTTCGCGTCGTCCGGTTCTTTGCCGGTCGCTCTCGGTTGGTTGGGGGGCGGCGGCTCCGATCCCTCGTCCTGCAGCGCCTTGCGCTCATCCCGGGTGGCGTCGTCGTGGTTGTCGGTCATCATCACGCTCGGTTGGTCGGACCTCGTCAAGACCCGCCGGCCTCGCCAAGCGAGCCAACCGGCGGTACGGACCGCGACGTGTTAGCAATTCTGGTCGCGGGTGACCAGTACGCGACCACCTCGATTCCCCCGAAACAGGATCGCACAGAGCCGAAGCCAAGCTGGTGAATGCGGAGCTGGCAGCAGGGAGCGGAAGAATGGCTCCGTTCAGAATTCCCGGTTCCCGGTCCCCTGCTCACCCGTTTGGCCGTTGGCGCTCCGTCAACGTGAGGCTGTTTGGTGCCCCCAATCATCGACCCTTGCGACGCGAATCGTGATACGCACGAGACGTGAAGCAAGGGAGCTTCCGATCCGTGGCCGCGCTGCGAGGGAAAATCGCGTTCCCCCTCCGGACTCCCTCGATCGCCGGGTTGCTGTGCCTGCTCACCTGCCCATCGGCTTGCGGCAACCACAGGGGCGCTGCCGATCCGCCGCGAGCCGTGGCCGCGCCTTCGGTCACGGCGTCCGCCGCGACCACGATGCCTTCTCCCCCCGTCCCGCACGGCATCGAGCCGGACGAACCGAGGGACGCTGAGCTCCACCATGCGCTTCGTGCGGACGCCCTCGGCGTCGTCCGCGCCTTTGCGAATCGAGCGGCCCGCTGGTCCCCCGACCTGCGTTCGGTCGTCTTCCGGTCCGACCGGAACGGCTCCTGGGGAGCCTACGTCTCCGGATGGCAAGAGCTCGACCTGCCACCACGCCGCGT
This sequence comes from uncultured Polyangiaceae bacterium, assembly GCA_964488865.1. GTDB lineage: Bacteria > Myxococcota_A > Polyangia > Polyangiales > Polyangiaceae > MWCO01. Next base: position 128,757 of record CAZAWR010000009.1, read on the forward strand.
GCCCAGCGCCGCCCCCGTCGCCCACGCAGACTTCGGACCCATGCCCAACCACGTCCTACTCGGCCTGGAGGGCTCCGCTGGGTGGTCCCTGGTCACCACCGAGCTCGAGTCCGGCGCGCTCAGCCCCTGGGGACCCCACGGATGGCTCGTCACCACACCTCCCGTACGCGCGGCCCTCGCACGAAACGCGTTCGTAACCGTCGCCCCCGGTCGTTTGCTCGCCGGCACGTTCGCGTCGCCGGCACAGCGAGAAGCTCGGATCGAGGCGGGCGAACGGTTCTGCGGGACGGACCCGCAAGGACAGCGCGTTCTTCTGCTGGATCAACCCGGCACAACCCGCGCTCGACTCGTCGAGGTGAATTCCCGAGGCCGACGGCAAGATCGTTTCGACGCAGCGGGAACGCTCCGCGTCGACTTGGCCGCCTACGCGCCGGACGGGGAGTCCGTTCTCGTCGCGGGAGCGAAGGAAGGGCAACCTGCGCGCGTCTACCGGGTGGGAGCGCAACAGGGACGGCTCAAGGAGGTTTTCGAGGTGCCCGACCCGAGCCAGGACGTGGTCGCGATCGAGACCAGCCCTCGAAGCCCCCTTTTCGCCGTGCTCACGCAGGGCGCCGCAGGGGCCGAGGTTTCGCTGGTCCGATCGAATGGGGTCGGGCGACCGGTTTCCGTGCCCCTGCCCGCGGGCGAAGGGAGACTGGAAGCGTTCTCGCGCGATGGCCGCGTGCTGACCGTCACCTGGGAGACGCCCCTGGGACCGCCGGACATCTGGGAGGTCGGTTCGATCCGGGGTACGGCCCGCAAGCTGCGCGATGACGTACGGCCCACGATGGCGCGGCTCGACGGGCTTCGCTGGCGCAGGGAGACGATCGCGGGCGCGGAGGGGTCGCTCGAGGCGGCGGTGTACGAGCCCACGGATCGCCCCGCGCGCGGTGCCGTGCTGCTCGTGGGCGAGCAGGGTTCGATCGCGAGCTGGCGTCCGCGTGTTCGCTTTCTTGTGGGCGTGGGGTTGGTGGTGATCGAACCGGTGACGCGCGAGCCCCCAAGCGCAGAGACGTTGCCGATCTGGATGAAGATCGTAGGGGCATGGGCGCACCGGCGCTGGGACAAGGTCGCGCTGGTCGCTGGCTCGTCTTGCTGGATCGCTGCGCTCGACGCGATGGGGGACGCGAGCGAAGGCTGGGCGGTGGTGGTGAACCCGGCCCGTGGAGAGCCATGGACTGCTCGGGGGTCGGCCTGGAAGGGACGGTCGGCGCTCGTGAGCGCCGAGGACACTGGGGAAGCTGCCGACCAGCTCGTGCTTGCTTTGCGTGCGGCCGGTGCAAACGCCGAGTACGCGGTCGGGGACCAGGCCGACCGATGGGCGAGGGAAGCCCAGTTCCTGTTTACTTGCCCCGGAAGGCCGCCGGACGCTTCTGCAGAAACGCCGAGAACGCCTCCATGAGGTCCTCGCTCGGCAGAAAAGCCGTGTTCCACAGGGCCACGTGATCGAGACCCCGGTCGATGCTCGCACGGTCCATCTCGTCGAGCACGCGCTTCACCCCACGGACCGTCAGCGGACTGTTGGCCGCGATCGCCCCGGCGGTTTCCCGGGCGCGGGACAACACGGCGTCGGCGTCGGGCAGAACCTCGTTGACCAACCCCATGCGCCCGGCTTCTTCCGCCCCCACGTCGCGCCCGGTAAAGGCCATGTCGCGCAGGTGTCCCTGCCCGATGATCCGGCCTAGACGCTGCAGGGAGCCCAGGTCCGCCACGATAGCAATGCGCGTCTCGCGCAAGCTGAAGCGGGCGTCCGCAGCGGCGTAACGGATGTCACAGGCGGACACGAGATCGAGACCTCCCCCGATGCACGCCCCGTGAACGGCCGCGATCACGGGCTTGGAGCACGACGCCAGCGCGCGAAATCCTCGCTGCCAGGTGCGGATGAGTTGGTAGAGCCGCTCGCGCTCGGCAGCCAACCCTCCTCCCAGCACGCCCTGAAGTTGCTGCGCAAGCCCGCCCTTCAGGTCCAGTCCCACGGTGAAGTGAGGGCCACGCGCCGCAATGACCACCGCTCGCACGCCGGGATCCGCCTCCAGCGCCTCCACCTGCCCCGGAAGCTCTTCGAAGAACGACATCCCCATCGCGTTGCGACGAGCCTCGTCCGCAAGCCAGAGGACAGCAACCCCCTGCGAGCTCTCCACCTCGAACGTCGTCATCTCTCACCTCTCGCGGGGCGCTTCACGGCCCCCGAAACAACCAGAACATCCCCACGGCGCTGAGGGCGAGAACCGCCAGCGCGAGCAACACGATGACCAAGTCCGCCTTGCCCCAGCCCGTGCCCTTCTTGGCCGGGCTTCGCCGCTCGTTGCGCGGAAGCATGGGCCTGGGCGCCGGTTTGGGCTGCTCTACAGGCGGCGCCGGCTCCGCGGGAGGCTCCGGCGTCAAGTCCACGCTCGAGTGAGGCGGATCCGGCAGCGGCTCGTCGCTCCGCAACGCCTCGTCCTCCGCCGATTCGATCTGGCGAAGAACCTCCACCGCCGGGTTCTCGAACACGAACACGTCAGGTCCGATCACGAACCGATCGCCCGGTCGCAAGGCCGTGTCTCGGTCCGCCGCCACGTGCTCCCCCCCCATCTGGGTGCCATTGCGGGAACCCAAGTCCCGCAGCAACGCGACTTCCCCACGCCGAACCACACGCGCGTGCCGACGAGACGCATCCGCCACGTCGATCGGAAAGTCCACGTCGCGGCCGCGGCCAATGACAATGGCGCGCCCCGCTTCCTCGAGGGTGACTTCCCGGCCGGCGTCGGGCCCCTCCACGACGACCAACCTCGGGGTAACCCCCACCCCGTCGTTGCCCAACGCCCGTGCCACCATGGCGAGTGCCAGATCCTTGGTCACCTGGACCGGCTGTGACGTCGGCAGGACAGACTCGAACTTGACCTCCACCCATACCCGGCCGAAGCGGAGCATGCTGCCGTGGTGCAAGGTCATGGGAGAGTGCGGGTGCAGCCGCGCGGTTCCCACGAACGTCCCGTTCGTGCTGCCTTCGTCCACCACCACGAGGTCGGTGCCCCGCTGCCGGATGCTGGCGTGGCGGTGGCTGACGGAGGGCTCGGGAATCCGCAGGTCACAGCCCTCGCCACGACCGATGGCAACACGTGGCTGGTCGAACGTGACGCTGGGTTCGTCGCCATCGGATCGAATTACCAGGGTGACAGCCATCCGTCGCACGTCTCCTCCCGCACTCGGGCGGGTCCGGGACTCATACAGGCAAATCGGGGTTTGAGCTACGAACTGTGAACTGCGCGCCTTGCGCTTTGAGGGGGGCGATTTCTTGGCCAGGCGCCGCGGCTAGGGTACGTCCGTGTAGGACAATGTCGCTTCGACCCCCACCACTCCTCGCCGCTCTCGTCGTCTTGCTCGGGATCCTCATCACGAACCCGGCCATGGCGTGGGTGGAGCAGACCGTCCTCGCCCACGACGCGCGGGTGGTGCTGATGCGGAGCGGTACGGCGCGGGTCCAGCACACCGTCAAGATCCGGGTGCGAGGCGGCCCCCTGCGGACCTTCGACATCCACATCGCAGACCGCGACGTCACCCTCTCCGGCGAACCGACCTTGGTGCTCACCGGCGGGGCCATGGACGCGCGAATGCCCGTTCCTGTGGCGGTCGAACAGCGTCCCGACGGGCCCCTTCGCGTCGACATCGACCAAGGCAACGGGGTGCGCCGGGGCATCTACGATCTCGTGGTGACCTACGACGTGGATCTGCTCAAGCAGAACGGCGTGACGAGAGACGGCTCTTTGCTTCTTCTGTCCTGGATCGGTCCCCGGTGGGACGACGGGATCGACAACATGCGGACGACGTTCGCGGTCCCGTCGTCGGCCACGGACCCGCGGGCGGTGGGGGAGGTGCAGCTCGAGGGACCGAACGACGAGCTGGTGACCGCGCCGCTGGGCGCGTTCCTGTCCACGTTGACTCGACTGCCCGAGTTCGATGAGCTGGACTTGGTGAGGCCGCACGTGGCGTCGGGGGAAGCGGTGGCGTGGAAGGTGCGCGTGGACCCGTCGGTGCTCGGGGAGGTGCAGGACCCGCGGTTGAAGCCGCCGCCGCCGCCCGAGGTGGTGCTGATTTCTCCGGAGAGGCGCGCGACGTACCTGGGCATCGGAGGAGCGATCGCGGTTCTGTTTTCGGTTTTGCTCACGCTCAAGCACCACCAGGTGGTTCAGAGCTGCCGGGTTCGCGGGGTTCGGCCGCGGCCGCTGGTGCCTGTGGGCGTGGCGGTGCGGATGGCGTTTGCGGGTCCGTTGTTGGCGGCATCGGTGGGGGCGCAGGTGTTTCTGGAGCATCCGCTGCCCGGGGCGTTGGGCGTGCTGGCGGTGTTGTTGCTGGCTGCGTACCGCACGCCGGTCAAGGCTGTGTCCCCGCGGGGGCCCGGTCGGTGGCTTCCGCTGTCCGACGAGGACGCGTTTGGCAAGAAGGAGAGCTGGCCGTACGGGTGGCTGGACGCGGGCTCGCCGCTGGGCAAGGCGGTGTTCGTGCTGGTGGCGGTGGGCTACGGCGTCGGGGTGTGGCTGCTGTCCCGGCACGCGGCGTACTTCGCCTACGTGGCGACGCTGGACTTCGCGGTGGTGGTGGTGTTGTTCGGCACGGGGCGTAGGACGGAGCTTCCGGCGGACGGGGTGCATTCGGCGGCCCCGCTGCTGCGAGAGGTCGCGAAGGACCTCCGAAAATCGAAGAAGGTGGGCGCGGCGCGCGTTCGCGGTCTGGGACGCATCCCGACCGGGGCGACGGATCCGGACGAGCTTCGCCTGCTCGTGCGCCCCAAGGGAGCGCTGCAAGGATTCCGAGCGATCGAGGTCGGCGTGGGCTGGGCTCACGGCATCGGTGGTTCGGTGCCGTTGCCGCAGGTGCTGCTCCGGGTGGTCGACGGGTCGGCTTGCCACGAGGCGGTCACCAAGCGCCTTCGAAAAGCCCGGTGGGTGAGAGGCCGCGAGAGCTACGAGCGTGTGATGGTGCTGACCCCCGCCGTGCCGACCCTGGACATGACGGTCAAGCTGGCCGAGAGCCTCTCGCAGATCGTGTGCACCGCGCCCCTCGAGGAGACGGCCAAGGTGGCGAAGCCCGCCGCCTCCCCGCGTCCGAGGCCCCGGCACGTGGCTCGCCGGCCCGCACCGCCCAACAAGCGCCGTCGCCCCGACGGGACCACGCCCATGCCTCCCTCGATCAATCACGCGAGCGAGTGACGGTCGGAGTCGGAGGGCGTGGCGAAATCGAGGTGATGGAAAGGAGATGTGCCTGGCGGAAGTCTCGATCCCTTGACCGAGAGGCAAGCGAAACCCAGATCGGCGACGGCGACGGATTGATTCTTCTGCCGAGCACAATCAGGAACCACGAACAGAATGCGAACACGGAAGCTAGAATGGGCGGCCTCCGCGACACGGTGGCATTCGCATTCGCGTTCGCGTTCCTCTTCCTAGTCCCTAGTTTTCTATGCCAGTCAGGGGCCGAGGTTCTGTCCGGCCAGCGTCCACATGCCCACCGTGCCAGCCTGGAGCGTCGCCTCGGTCTGGTCGAGCCATCCGGGCTGCGGGTCCGGGCCGCAGTGCCCGACGATGATGTCGATGATGTACACGTTTGTGCTGCCCTCGCTCGGGTCCGCGCCGTAGTGGTAGTCCACCACGTCCTGGGACAGGTCGTTCACGACGCCGCGCTTCCAGTTCAAGCCCCAGCGGGTGTCCTGTGTTCGCAACCGCCGCGCGACCTCGAAGATGAACTCGTTGCTCCCGCCCTCGTCGAGGCACGAATGCAGCAGCCAGTCTGGGTGCTCGGCGGCGACTTGCTGCACGATGGTGTAGCCGTCGGGCGCGGGGTCGTTCGGGTAGACGGCGACCGGCGGGTGTGCAGGCCCGCCAGGCTCGGGCGTGTACCCTCCGGACCCGCCCCCTGTCCCGCCCGTGGTGCCTCCGGCCGATCCGCCTTCGCCCGCGGCGCCACCTGTTACCGTCGTTCCTGCCGCGCCTCCCGTGGCGCCGCCCGCGCCTCCCGTGGCGCCTCCCGCACCTCCTGTCGCAGGCCAGCCTGCCATGCCTCCCGTGGCGCCGGATTCCCCTGCCCCGCCATCCAAACCGCACGCGGTACAAGCCCCCACCGATGTCCCATCGGGGCGGCAGGTCGTTTGGCCCTGCGACCCATCGCTGCACGTACAGCCCAGGACCTGGCCAGGTGAGCACGGGGTGGAGCTCGTCGCCTCGTCGGATGAACAACCGAGGGGCGACATCACCAGAAGGAGGATCGAGAGGGAACGCATCATGCCGTCATGGTACCGCGAAGGGGGAGAAGGTGCCCGATTCGATCGCGCACGCCGAGCGTTGTGCGCGGCATGCCGCGCGGTCAGCGGGACGACCAGACGCACGAGCCCGACCCCGGGTCGCTACAACTCCGCCAACGGAGCGACTCGGCACTGCCGAGTCGAGCGTTGTGCGCGGCATGCCGCGCGGTCGACCAGACGCACGAGCCCGCGTCGCTACAACTCCGCGGTCAGCGGTCAGACCAGACGCTGGGACGACCTACTCCTCGCGCATCAAGGCGGCCATGTCCTCGGGCATGTCGCAGGTCACCTCGAAGGGCTCAGCGCCTTCGCGGCCCATCCAGCCGATCAACCGCGCATGCAGGGCATGGCGCGCCAGGGCGCCGGTATCGCCACCGTACAGGTCGTCGCCCGCGAGGGGGTGCTCGATGGCAGCGAAGTGGGCGCGGATCTGGTGACGCATGGCCCTGGGGGCTTCTACGATCGCGAGGGCCCATCGACCGGACCGCTGCTCGACGCGGTAGCTCGTGCGTGCGGGTCGCGGGTCGCAGCGACGAATCTCCTCCGCCCGAATGCACGGGACCACGCGGCGAGGGTGCTTCGGGTCTACCCCGATCGGGATATCGATGATGCCGGATTCGGGCAGCCCCATGCCCTCGCAGATCACGAGGTACTCCTTGCGGATCTTGCCGGCTCGCAGGTCTCTCGATAGGAAATCAAAAGATGCAGGCGTTCGCGCGGCGAGCAAGAGTCCGGAGGTTCCCGTGTCCAGGCGGTGGAGAATCCCCGGCTCCCGCGGGCCGTATCCGATACCAGCCGTTTCCGGATACTTTCCCACGAGCGCGTTGACCAGCGTGCCCTGCTCCCCGGGCTGGAGCGGAGCCGTCGCCTGACCCGCGGGTTTGTACACCACCACCAGGTCCGGCCGCTCGAGACGCACGTCCAGGGACGCATCCGGCTCGGGCACAGCCGTCGGGTCGAGGGAGGCGAGACGCACGGTGAGGACGTCTCCGGCGCGAGCCCGCCAGCCCTTGGTGGCGACGCGCCCTTGCACGAGGACCGCACCGGACTCGAACAGGTCCCGCACGCGCGATCGCCCCGCCCGGCCCCGCAGCGCCCGCACCACCACCACGTCCAGCCGCTCCCCCGCGTCCGCCGCCTGCACCACGTACTCGACCTGCTCGGCACTCATGCCCTCGCTTTTCCGCGTTCGGACCGCCACGTCAAGGGATGTCGCTCCGGCCCCCGTTCCCGCGTAGCGATTTGACTGACCCGCGAAGCACAACGGCCACGACTGACCCGCTTGCGCCCCCGGGTATCCTTTCGTCGCGGGTCGGGCCAAGCACGCGTCCCGACCCCGTGCAGCATCTCGACAAAGCCGGAGGGCACCATGAGCAAGCAAAACCTGCTGACTGGGCATGCGCTTTTTCAGTCTCTCACCCCCGAGGAGGTCGCACGCATCAGCGAGCGAGCCGTGCTCCGCAAGTGCGTGACGGAAGACGTCATCTACCGTCCCGGAGACGAGGCTCGCCACGTGTTCCTGCTCGTCGAAGGCGAGATCGTGCTGCGTCTTCCCACCCGGAGCGGCTTCAGCGTGGCGATCGCGAAGGTCGAGAGCGGCGAGCTCTTCGGCCTCGGCTCCGTGCTCGGCGACGGGCGCTACACGGTGGCCGCGGAGTGCTTGCAGCCGTGCAAGGTCCTCATGATCGACGCGCCCCCGCTGCTCGAGGTGCTCCAGAAGAACAGCGTGGCGGGGCTGGAGTTCACGCGCCGCGTGGCCCGCGCCTACTTCGGCCGGTACGTCGCCACGATGAAGCAGTTGCAGTCCGTGATCGACCAGATTGACCTGGTGAAGTGATTGGGGGTTAGAACCCGTTTACGGCATAGCCCAACGAGAAGCGAACGTGGACTCCACTCAGGTCGACGTCCGGCTCGCGGCCGAGCGCCGGACCGTCGGGCGACGCGGTCCACCCCGCGCGTCTGAGCTGGCGAGAGTAACCCATGCGCAACCCCAGCGACAAACCGATGTCGGCGCGTGCGCTGCTGCAGACCGGAATGAGTTGCTCGACGCCGAGGCTCACGACCCCCACCCAAGCTGAGGACAGCGACGTCAGCCCCGTGGGAAAAGGGGAAATCATCTCCTACCTCGGAGCGCTGGAACCGAAACGCGAGGGGGTTGGTCTCCGGGAGCAGACCACGTTCGACATGGTGGCGGAGCAGCTCTCGCTCTTCGGGACCGAACGATGAGCGCGTTGCGGTACACGCTTCTCGGCGACGGTCCCTCGGACCGACTCCTCGACCACCCGATCAAGTGGGCGCTCCGTCGCGAGGAGGTCCGCATCGACAAGGCGCAGTGGGCTGACCTGACGAGTCTGCGCACGAAGCCCGCGGGACTCTCCGAGCGCGTACGCGCTGCCTTGAATCTCTATCCTGCGGACCTCTTGTTCGTTCACCGGGACGCGGAGGCGGCTCCCTTAGGGGTACAACGTGAAGAGATCGAGGAAGCGGTCGCAGGAATCTCTTCGGGACACGTCGCCGTCGTTCCGGTGCGCATGACCGAAGCATGGTTTCTCCACGACGAAGCCGCGATTCGTAGCGCAAGCGGAAACCCGAAGGGAACGGTTCCCTTGCATCTCCCGAAGCCCATGGAGGTCGAGAGCCTCCCCGATCCAAAAAAAGCGTTGTTCGACCAGCTCGTCACCGCATCGGAGCATGCCGGGCGTCGACGCAAAAAGCTCACGAGGCCGACCCAGCTCGCCGCGATGCGGGCGCGCACGGCGGAGCTCGTGGGCGACTACTCCGTTCTCCTCAACGTCCCAGCATTCGACACGTTTCTCGGCGATCTTCGGCGCGCGCTCGCCGAGCTCAGAGCGCACGGGATCATCCGCTGACGGCGCGTCAAACCACTTCACAAACCCGACGCAAGATCTCCTTCACTCGGTCGGGGGCCTCCATCGTCGGCAGGTGTCCGACCCCGTCCAACACGTCGAGACGCGCGCCCGGAATCGTTCGAGCCACGTGCTTGCCCGCGCCGAGCGGCGTGACGCGGTCCTGCTTGCCCGCGATCACCCAGGTAGGGACGGCGATGCGCGCGATCTCGGAAGACATGTCGGGCCGCCGCACCAGCAAGGACCAGGAGGCGTGAAAGAGGCCGCGACGGTCCAGGGCGCGGTTTCGACGAAGCAGGTCCCGCGCGAGATCGGGATGGCGAGCCCGCGTGCCCGGACTGACCATGGATCGGGCGACCTGATCGATGAGCCAGTGGGGGAAGCCCGCGGCGCGAATGGCGAGGGACAAGGCCGCGAACTGCGGAATCAGACGACGCGGCGTGCCGCGAGCCATGGTGCTCATCAGCACGAGCGCCTTGACGCGGTGCGGGTGACGGAGGGCCACGCGCATGGCGACCATGCTTCCCCAGGACAGGCCGCTGAAGACCGCGGGCTCGGTCACACCTTGGTGGTCGAGGGCCTGGACCCAGGCGTCAGCGCACTGGTCGAGAGTGATGGGGCGGGGCCAGGGGTCGCTGCGACCGTGGGAGGGACCGTCGACGAGCACGACGTGGTGATCGTGAGAAACCGCGTCGAGGACGGGGAGGAAGATGGAGCTATCGCCGAAGAGACAGTGCCAGAAGGTGACGGGGGGACCGCTTCCGAAGTGCTGGAGGAAGAGGCGGCCCAGGGGGGTGGGGGCGAAGGGCATGGGGAGAGGGTAGAGCTTTCTCAGGGGGATGTCAGGTTCCGCCGCTCGGGCGCAAGGTCGTCACTCGACCTGCATCTCGAGCACCGAGAGGTAGGCATACGATCCCGCCTCTACCGCAACATCGACGAACAAGTGCCCCCACGAGTCGGGACGAACACCTGTCATGACGACCACGTCATCGTCATTACCCATTCCCCCGTCGTGTCCTGCCCCGGGCCCCGACGTCTGCAGCGTCGCCGAGAGGGTGGATGCTCCCCGAACGGTGTAGCGCGTGGCCCTCGTTTCGTCGCTCGCGCGCGATGCGAACAGCCGGAGCCGGTACGTCCTCTGGGGATCCAGGTTGCGCAAGAACAGCGCTCCAGGCGCGTCGTCGCGATCCGCAAAGAAGAAGTCACCCGTCGCGCTGCCCACGGCAAGGGGGCCGAGCAAGGGCGGGTCCGGCCACAGCAAGCCACCGTGCGACCGGCCATTGCCACGGAAGCCGCCCGCGATCACGAGGCCGATCCCGGTTGCCGTCCCATCCGTCGTACGTAGGTCGACGCGTTGTTCGCCGGGCAGGACGTCCTGGTCTCCCTCGACCGCGTGCCAGTTGTTCCAGTGCTGTCCGAGGTAGTCGGGAGACGGGGTCAGCTCACCGTCTTCTGGGTTGCTGGGGCCCAGATCGACGAGCACGCGGGCCCCGGAAGGCAGGTGCGTGGCGGGGGCGTTGGCGGGTGGGGTGGCCGCGGTGGCCGGGGTGACCGACGCGACGACGGGGCGAAGCACTTGGTTCCAGCGCTCGTAGCCGTCGGCGCTGAGGTGCAGCTGGTCGGGGGCGAAGAGCGACGCCTCGGGAGGGGACCCGGTCGCGAGAAAGGCCGCGGGCACGTCCGCGTAGAAGACCGCGGGGTCCGACGCTGCCAACTGCGCAATCGCGGCGTTGACAGCCGACGCCTGCGGCCACTCCGACCAACGCGCGGGCGTGGGCGTGATCCCGATGAACACGATGGGCACGTGCCAGCCGAGTCCCTGCCCGACGCGACAGCGGAAGCATCGAAACCGTTCCACCACGGCATCGGGTTCAACGCCGGCGTTCACATCGTTGGTGCCGGCGAACAGCACCACGGCGCGGGGGGCGTGCCGCACGACCAGCTCGTCCGCAAAGTGGGCGACCTCTCCCAGTTGGGCTCCTCCGAAACCGCGCTGCAGAGGCGAGAAGTCCGAATAGGCAGGCGCCAACCCTTCCCAGCGGCGGACCGACGAGCTTCCCACGAACACGACGGGAGCCGAGGGCCAACCGCCGATCGCGTCCTGCGCGGACCATGTCGCCACGACGTCCGCGAACACAGGACCGAATGCATCGACCTCATCGCAAGGGCAAGGGCCTGCATCGGGACCGGGATCGGAGTCGGGCTGCGTCTCCTCCGTGGATGCGTCTTCCAGGGCGTCCGCATCCGTCACGTCGGAGACGACGTCGGGGTAGGACACCTCCTCTTCAGCGTCGGATCCCGTCGAATCCGACTCCGTCGAGCCGTCGCCGCTCGCTCCGCCCCCATCCGGGGAAAGGGCAGGACCCGACCCGTCCTCGTCGGTTGAAGCGCAGGCCAGCGCGGTGAGGGAACCCAGCGCAAGACACAAGACGCGCAGAGCTGGGCACGGCGACATCATCGACACGGGTCCATATCATGGTGAACCGAAGGCGCAAGGGCACGGTCGCTTGACACCGGCACATCCCGCCGGTGTCATGAACCCATGAGGCGACTCGCGTTTTTCGCTGCCTGCACGTTCGCGATCGCATGCGGGTCGTCCGGTGACGAAAGCGCGACGAATGAAGGCGCCGGGGCAGCGGGCGGAACCGGCGGGTCGGGCGGAACGAACACGCAGGATGCCGGCGGCCAACACGGCGATGCTTCGGTCGACGGCGACGCCTCGGTCGACGGCGACGCGTCCTTGCCCCCCGACGCCCCCGTCGACACGCCCGCCCCGTCGTGTAATCCGGGCTTTGGCTTCTCGCCCGAGCCGCTCGAGACGGGCAAGGTGATCTACGCGTCGTTCACGCACGACGAGCCGCTGACGGACGTGGGCATCGCGACCACGGGACCCGGAACGGCTCTTCAGGGAACTCTGTCGATCAGCGGGGCGAACCCGTGGACGTGGACGTGGCCGATGACGGTGGACGCTGGCGGAACGTGGGTGTTCACGTTCACGGCCGGTGACCCGCAGAACACGTACGGCTCGTGCGCGAAGGGCGTGGTCGACACGGGAGCGCCTCCCGCGCTGCCGACCGGTAGCTGCGAGGGGAAGGTGTGCGGCGAAAGCGACGGTCAGGGAGGCATGTGCGAGCAGTGCCCGATGGAGGGCACGTGTCTCGATCCACCGTCGCCTTACGGCCCGGGCGGTCCCGGGTCTTGGTCGTGTCTCGACGTGGCGGGATGTCAGGACTGGGGACAGTGCCGCATCTGGTGTCCGGGCGAGCCGTGCGATTCCGTGGTGCATCCCGATGGATGCCCGCAGGGCGTGGAGACGTGCTTCGTGGACCCGCACATCACGAGCTACGAGGAAGCGTGCAAGGCCTGCTGCGAAAGCCGGCACCACGCGCCGACGGGGGAGTACGCTTGCTGGGACGAGGCGTTCAGCCTGTGTCGCTATCCGGGCGACTGCGGCAAGCCCTTGCTCAACCCGCCTTGAGGGTAGCGACTCGACATTGCTGCGTCGAGGGTTGGGCGCGGCGTGTGCCCGCCTTCAGAACCCCCCGCTCCAACCCCCACCCAACACCGGCACCACCGTCCCATCCTGCCGCACGCTCTGCCCAATGACCCCCGCGAACGGCTGCCCCATCAGCGGCACCTCCGCTTCCGCCTCATCCGTACGCGAACGCGGCGACGTCATCCAGTACGCGGTCGCGCCCCCGGCCGCCGCGCCCGACATCGTCAACAGCACCCACGCACGCTGCCGGCCTTCCGTCGCATCACCGATGAGAAGAGGACTCCCAACCGCCGCGAGAGACAGCGCGCCAAGCCCCGCTCCCACGTCGATCATCATGACGCGCGACGGGGACTCCTGGACCCAACGTCCAATGAGCCCACCCACGAGCACGCCACCGAGGGCGCCATAGCCGAGCCCTTCGTACGGTGTGGCGTCCGTCTGCCCGCGGATGAGCATCTCGGTACCAGCCCCAAAACCCGTACCGATGAACCCGCCCGAGTGCGCGACAGCAGCCCCGCCGGTGGCCATCCCCGCGAAGCTCAGGGAAATGGAGGCGAGGGAGATGCCAGCCAACCCGCTCCCGATCCCCCACGCGTACCGGTCCGACTCGGGCTGGACGTTTCGCCCCTTGGCGAGCATCAGTCCCCCGAACGTCGGCCAGGTCGCCCCCGCGGACATGTACCACGCGTCCCCGAGGCCGACGTCCCACTCCTCGGCGATGATGAGCGAACCGCCCAGGCCCACCCCGGTCCCGAGAGCCATCAAGGGGTACGTCAACCGTGCGTCGTCGGACCCGCTGGACTTTTGTAACGAGTAGCCGACGAAACCACCGAACACGGCGGCGTGCATGGCAAGGACTGCGCGCCCCTCGGAACGACGGTCCTCCTGGTCCCCGGGCGCAGCGACAGCGCCGGAGAGGGCATTCTGGGCAGCAGGCTGCTGCTTGCCCGCGTTGACGAGGTCTCTCAGCATCACGACGGCGCGTACTTGGAAGTCCTCGGCAGCCACGGTCTCGGTGCGAACCATCGCGTGATCGGCCCCCGGAGCCACGAGCAGCAACCGCAGGACGAGGTCGCCGCCCTCGAACTCGAGTCGAGGAGACAGGTGCCACAGGACGGAGTGCGACGCGCGCGCAAGCAGGGCCCGCTCCGACGCATCCAAATCAGAACCCGTGCGAGGGGCGGACAGGTCGACCACGAACCCGAGGTCCTGGGCCGTGTCGCTCAGTAGGCCGTCGAGCTCGCGGGCCTTGTTCCACAACAGGCCGTCCGCCAAACCCGGACGTCGCAACGCGGTGGGAGATGGCAACTCACCCGTGGGGGTCAGCGTCGGCAGGATGACGATGCCAGCCTCTTGCTCGACGGACGGGGAAGGAGGCGGCGGCTGTGCCTCGGAAGACCGGGGCGCACAGATCCCAGCACACGCGAAGCCGATCAGCCCCGCGCACGCGACCCGCCTCAGAACATCACGATGCCATTGAGCCACAGGTCCACCACGCTGACGTCGTCGACCTTGAACCGGTGTCCGACCTGGTTGATCACCGGACGATAGTTCGGGTTGGGAATGCCAGTGGCGCTGAACGTGGAGGTATCGCCCACGCGAGACACGTTCCGGCAGGGGCCCGCCTTCGCCACGTCCTTCTTGAAGTCCGGGTTGCATGGCTGGTCCATCGTGACGAAGTGCGGCTGGACGTACATGTACCCGAAGCCGAGCTGGAACTTGACGTACTCGCCCGCTTGCCAGGTGACGTTGCCCGACGCCCTGAACTTGCCATGCGCCTGCACGTCCGTCAGGCCGGTGAAGTAGACCTTCTGGGAGGCCGGGTTGACCACGGAGGGATAGGTCTGGCTGGTGGCCGGGTCGGGGTTGCGATGGTAGGAGGCGTAGTTCGGGCGACGCAAAGACAGCGCGTCACTGGAGCCGAGCGCATCGAACAGCTCGCTGTAGTCCCGGCCCTCGGAGCGGTACGCGCCTTCGACGCGCGCATCGAAGGTGAGCCGCTGGAACTGCTCCCTGTTCTCCCAGGGGATGACCATGAGGCCCATGATCATCCAGCCCTCGAGCGGTGGATGGTTGACCAGTGATCCCTCGAGGTCCGTCTGCCCGTAGTCGCTCTTGCTCACGGGGAACTCGAACAGGGCGCGGAAGCCACCGTAAGGTTCCACGTACTTGATGCGTCGCGAGACGATGGTGTGAACCTCCAAGCCCGTGGTGCCCCGGCTCACGCCGGCCTTGCGCTCACCGGCCTTGGAGCCCTCGAGCTGGTACGTCTGACCGCCGGCATCCGTGTAGGCGAAGTTGCCGGCGGTCCCGTCGCGGTTGACGTCGGAGGGGTCCGCGCAACCCACCTGCTTGTTGGCCTGGTTGACGGACGCGCCAGAGTTGCACGCGTGCATGGGCTCGCTGACGTTGAACCTGCCCTCGAACCCGAACAGCCAGGTCGGCTTCGTGGCGTCGCGGGACTGGCTCATGATGTTCACGTCGAGACCGACGGCGAGGTACTCGATGCCCGACCGGTCAGGGGACTCGAAGGGGAGCCGGAAGACCTGCTCGCCAGGGGCGCCCGCGAGCACCACGCTCTGGACCTTGTCGCTGCCGTCAAGCCCTTCGAGCTTGCTCGAATCGTTCAGGATGATGGGCATGCGCAGGTACAAGGCGAGGTCCTTGTACAGGCCCGCGTCGATGCGCGTGTTGAGCCTGGACGTGGAGCCGGAGTACTTGGCGACGTTCATGGTGTCGGCGACGTAGCCTCCGGACGACAGGGAGCCCTGGTCGATGGAGGTTTCGCGCAGCACGTTCGCGTTCTTCCAGGTGTGCTGGTAGCCGAGGGTGATGTGCAGGTCGAAGGGGTCGTCGCCATCGAAGGCGTCGACCACGGCGGTGACCTCACCGGGCTCGTTGAGGACGGGCCGCTCGGTGGCCTTGTAGGGCTCGTCGGCCGAAGCGGACGAGACAGGGAACAGCATGGCGAGCGCAACGAGGGACCCGCATCCCACCGGCACTGTTTGGAGCAATTTCATGGCCTTTGCGCGCATGTCCGTGTCGCGGACGCTAGCGGTGCGGGTGATGGGATGTCAATGAATTAGTCCCGTGCGTCCGAAGTCCTTGGCCGTTCGGCAAAGAGGCGAGGGAGCAGCAAGTCCCGCCGAGTCAGGCGGGAAGCGGCCTGGGACGGGGCATGAGCAAAGCGTCAGCCCTCGTTGCCCTGGCCGGGCACGGAATCGATGGGGAGCGTGGGCCGAGCGTAGAGGTCCTCGGCCTCCTCCTCCGGACGAGGAGCCTCCTGCGCAGGCGAGCCCCCGAAGTCGATGTCGTCGTCGATCGCCGGGTCGCCCTCGATCTCGGGAAAAATCTCGGCGGTGATGTCCTCCGCGTCCATCTCCTCGCGCGCGGACCGCAGATCCTTGGAGGTCCGGTCCAGACGGTCGGCGAGCACACCCAGGAATTGCCAGAGCAGCTTGACGGCCATCTCGTGCTCGGTGCGAAGGATCTCGAAGAAGTCCGATCGCTTGATCGCAAGAATCTCGCTCTTGGATTCGGCCACCACGTCCGCGCTCCTCGGCTGGCTGCGGATCAAGGCCATCTCACCGAAGTGCTCCCCCCGCCCAAGCGTGGACAACACAGCCTCGCCCTTGAGCACCTTCACCTGCCCCGACAACATGATGAACAGCTCGTCCCCGCGGTCCCCGTCGCGAATCACCTGCTGCCCCGGGTCGTAGGGCCGCACCTCCGCCACCTGCATCACGCGCATGAGCTCGCGCTCGGACAGCCTGCCGAACAGCGGCATGCGCATCAGGACCTCGCGCTTGAGCGCCAGCCGCTGGGCCCGCTGCTCGTCCACCGCGGTCCCTTCCCCCACCACCCGCACGAGCACGACCGTGATGTTGTCCTTGCCCCCACGCTCGTTCGCCATCGCAATGAGCGCGCGCGCCGCTTCGTCCCCGTCCGCCACCGCAAGACGCTGCTCGATGTCCTGCAGGGTCTCCACGTAGCCGTGCAACCCGTCGGAACACAGCATGAGCTGATCGCCCGGCAACAGCTCGAAGGAAAGGGTGTCGACCTCCACCTGCTCGTACACGCCGAGGGCACGCGTGATGGCGTGCTTCTGCGCCACCTTCTCGATCTGGTCGCGCGTCAGCTTCCCTCGCTTGACGAGCTCGTTGAACACCGTGTGGTCCTCGGTGATCTGCCGGCCCTTGCCGTGCCGCACGAGGTAGATCCGGGAGTCCCCCACGTGCGCGATGAACCCCCGCGTCCCGCACACCAGAAGCAACGACAACGTCGTGCCCATGCCCCGCTTCGCCGCATCCACCCGAGCCTCGTCGTAAATGCGCTTGCAGGCTTGCTGCACCGAGAACTCCAACAGGTTGAGCACCTCCTTGGCCGTGACCCGCGACGCCCCCGACGCCCCCGAGCTGAAGTCGTCCAGCAGCGTCCGCTCCTTCTTCACCTCCTCGTGGATCGTCCGCACCGCCAGCGCGCTCGCGATCTCCCCGGCCGCATGCCCACCCATGCCATCGGCCACGACGAACAAGGACAGCTTCTTGTCGACCAGGAAGTTGTCCTCGTTGTGATCACGCTTGAGACCGACGTCCGTCTCGGCGTGAAACTGGATGGATTGGTTCGTCCCCATGCATGGTTCCGTTGGTTGGGGGGCGAGCATACCGAATCACACGCGAACGCGCGAGCCCAGCACGACATGGGGCCCACCGTGCGTCCGAACGTCAGGCGTCGATCTGCTGGCTCTCCTGCGGCTCTCCGCGTTCGGATCTGCCCTTGTCGGATGGGGCGGGAGCGGCAGGACGACGACCGGCGGCGAGGGCACGGAACTCTCGCAGCTCCTTGAGAATCGTCTCGATGTTGACCTCGTTCTTGAGGTTCACCTTGAAGTCCGTCTCGGCTTCCTTCCGGTCCTTGGCGGCCTGGCGGTTCTGGCTCATCACGATGAGCGGCCCCTGCAACGCCACGAGCACCGCGAGCAACAGGTTGAAGAACTGGTAGGGATAGTTGTCCAGGGCATCCGAAAAAACCAGACCGGGCACGTTGATCATGACCCAGCCCACCGTCAGCCCGGAAAGGATGAGGATGAACGTCCAGCTCCCGTTGAGCTCCGCCACCCGATCCGCCAGGCGGTCCGCCCAGCCCATCCCCTTCTCGAACTCCTCGATCACGTTGCGCGCAGCCCGCTCGCTCAGCATCGCGTTGGTCTGACGCAGCCGGTCCGCCATCGTCCGAAGGATCGCCATCGCAGCCCGCGGACGTCGCTCCAAGTACGCGGTCAGCACGTCCCGCCCCAGCTCCAACAGCACCGTCTCCGCCTTGGCCAAGGCGCTCGCGCTCCGCGGCTTGTCGTCGAACAGCGCCACCTCGCCGAAGTACTTGCCGACGGACAGGTCGGCCAGAGACACGCGAGTGGCCGGGTCACCGGGCAGGTGGATGTTCACCACCCCCTCGGCCACCAGGTACATCGTGTCGCCCGCTTCCCCCGCCTCGAACACGATCTGGCCGGAAGAGAAGGTGCGCTCCTTGAGCTCGGAGGCCAGGTCTTCGATGTCCTGATCATCGAGTCCTTCGAACATCGGAATGCTGCGGAGGAGGTCTGCCCTGTTCTTCACGACGCGCCAAGTGTGGCGCGCCTTGCTCGCGCTTGCAACGGGTTGCGACGAGTCCCGGATCCGGAGCGAAGCGACGGACCCAGGGATCAACCTCTGGATCTTGCTCGACGAATGGCAAGGCGGCTTGCCACCAACACGGTGGGCGGTGCGTCAGAGGGCTCCTTCCCCCGACGGTTCGGGGGAAGGCTGGGATGGGGGCGTACCTCCGGATCCGGGACGAGTCCCTCTTTCGTTCCTGCGCTGATGTGCTAGACGACGCGCGTGAACGGTCCCGAAGGAGCACAGGTAGAAGCGGCGCTTCATGTCCTCGACCATGCCGCCGCGCGCGCGGAAGGCAGGTTGGTGGAGCCTCCGAGCATCATCGCCCCGCCGGACTTCGAGCACGCCGCACGAATCGCCATGCAGGAAGTGCGCGGAAGACTCGACCGCGTCCTGATGGGCGAAGACCCCGAGTCCGGCCTCGACGCGCTTCTCGAGAACGGTGCCCTTTCCGTGATGCTCCCCGAGGTCAAGGCGCTCGTCGGCTTCGGCGACGGGGAGTGGCGGCACAAGGACGTGTGGAAGCACACCAAGCAGGTGGTTCGCCAAGCCGAGGCCCGCATCGAAGTGCGCTGGGCCGCCCTGCTGCACGACGTGGGCAAGGTCAAGACGCGAAGCGTCACGCCCGACGGCCAGGTGCACTTCTTCGGACACGCCGAGCTCGGCGCACGCATGTTCGACCGGCTCGAAAAGCGCCTGCGGATCTTCGGCCACGAGCCTTCCCTGCAGAACAGCGTCCGCTTCCTCATCCTGCACCACCTGCGGGCCAACCAGTACGAGCCGAGCTGGACCGACAGCGCGGTGCGACGCTTCGCCCGGGAAATGGGCGCGGAGCTGGACAACTTGCTCTGCCTGTCGCGCGCGGACATCACCACCAAGCGCGCAGAGAAGAAACGTCGCGGCCTCCAACAGATCGAAGACCTCTCCGCACGCATCTGCGAGCTGGCTGAGCTCGACGCACGCGTCCCTCCCCTGCCCTCCGGCGTCGGCAACGACATCATGGAAGCCTTCGGCATCCCCCCGTCGCGACTGATCGGCGACATCAAACGCGCCCTCGAGCTCGCCGTCGAACAAGGCGAACTCCCAGGGCACGAGCCGTCGGAGTTCTACGTCGAGTACCTGCGACAGCACAGGGATCGGTTCAACATCCCCGCGTGACGAGACCCCGAACCTGGCCGTGGTACACTCTCCCGTCCGGAGGTGTCCATGAGACTTCGTTCGCCAAGAACCTGGGCTTGGATCGGGCTTGTTTGTTCGCTCGCCATCGCGTGCGGCGGGGATGACGAGAACGGGGGCGCTGCCCCAGGAGGTTCGGGCGGCGCAAGCCAGGAGGCAGGCCCAGACGCGTCCGGAGGAAGCAGCGGGACGGCCGGCAGCGGAGCGTCCGCGGGTTCGGGCGCGGGTTCGGGTGCCACCGCAGGGTCCTCCGGCAGCGGGGGAGCGAGCGGCTCGGCCGGCGCCCCCGGCTCGTGCTCCCCCAACGCGACCGAGACCTGCGACTGCACCGACGGGGTCGGCTCCATGAGGTGTGCCCCGGATGGCAGCGGCTGGTCCGCATGCACCTGCACCACGTACGGAATCGAGCTGGCCGTCAGCCTGACCGGAAGCGACAGCGCCTCGGGAACCCCAGCCGCCCCCTTCGCCACCCTCGAACGGGCCAAGCAGGAAGTGGCTTCCCTCGTCGCCCAAGGCCTCCAGGATGGAGGCGTCGTCGTCTGGATTCACGACGGCTTCCATGCGCTCGACGCCACCCTCACCCTCGGCGCTTCCGAGTCCGGCTCCGCCAACGCCCCCATCGTGTGGCGCGGCGTCCCGGGCGAAACGCCCCGAATCGCAGGGGGCAAACTCGTGCCCTCCACCTCGTTCACGCCCGTCGCCTCCACGGCGCCCGTGTACGCGCGGCTCGACCCGAGCGCACGGGACCACGTCCTGCAACTCGACCTCTCCGCCCTCGGCATCACGGACTACGGCGTCCTCGAGCGAAGAGGATTCTGTCGCCACGCCGACCGATCCGCCGTCGAGCTTTTCGTCAACGGCGAGCGGCTGCCCCTGGCCCGATGGCCCGACGCCTCCGCCCACGACCTTCCCTCGGACATCGAGAACGCCGATGCCCTCACCCTGTTCGGCGCCCCTTCCCCCGACGTCACCGGCCCGTACGTGAAGACGGGCACGCAAGACGGCGTCTCTTCGTTCGCGCGCGACGGGCTGGTCGGCGGACTGCAATACAACCTGTACAGGAGGACCTGGGACTACGAGGGCAACACCCACACGGCCTGGTTCCTTGCGACCCAGGAGACAGGGTACCCCGGCAACGAGAACCCTTGGTGGAGTCACTACGCGCACACGCTAGCCCTACTTTCGCATGAAGGCCAACATCGAATCATTCCAGAAGCTCCTCG
>CAZAWR010000010.1:0-27961 GCA_964488865.1 uncultured Polyangiaceae bacterium
CACGCACGGCCTACCTCCGCACCACCCTTCTGTGCCTTCTGCGTCCTCTGTGGTCCTCCGCAGTGCGATCCCGGTAGGGACTCCGGGCACGCAGCACGAGTTCTCGCGACCTCGGTCTTTTCAGGAGCCGCGGCGCAGCGTCTCGAGGCAGAAGACGAGCTCGTCGGGCAGCGGGGACGAGAAGCGCATGCGCTCCCGGGTCACGGGATGAACGAAGCCGAGCACGCCGGCGTGCAGCCAGTGCCTGCCGAGGGATTGCTCCACCTGCCGAAGCAGCGGGTGGGAAGGCCGCGGCCCGTAGAGCGCGTCCCCCAACACGGGTGTTCCCCCGGATTCGAACAGGTGAACCCGGATCTGGTGCGTGCGTCCCGTTTCCAGACGGCATGACACGCGCGTGGCGAGCCCGCCTGCGAGCACTTCCTCCACGACGACGTGGGTGACGGCGCGACGGGCGGCGGCGGGGTTTCGGGTCGTGAACTTCAGACGGTGGGTCGGGTGTCTTCCGTGGGGCGTGTCGTAGGTGGCGGTGGCGGCGCGACCCACGACCACGGCCTGGTACTCGCGGTCGATGTCGTGGCGAGCGAACAGGTCCTTGAGCCCCTCCCTTGCGCGTCCGGTGCGTGCCACGACGAGCACGCCGCTCGTATCCTTGTCCAGACGGTGGACGATACCGGGACGCAGGATCGCGTCGGGGTCCTCGCCATCGACCACCGACGGGTCGAAGCAATCGAGGGCGAGCAGACCGTTGACGAGGGTCCCGTCGAGGTGGCCTCGCGCCGGGTGGACCACGAGACCGGCAGGCTTGTCGATCACCAACAGGTGATCGTCTTGGTGGAGAACTTGGAAGGCGACCGACGTGTCCGGCTCCGCCCCGGAAGGAGGCGGGGGAGCGGGATCGACTTCGATCGTGGCGCCGACCGCCGGGCGGGACGCGGCTTTCGCCACCACGCCGTCGACGAGCACGCGATCCTCATCCAACCACTGGCGAAGGGTGCTGCGGGAGACCTCACGGCCTGCGTTGCGAAGCAGGCTCACGACCACGGTGTCGAGGCGTTGGGATCGATGGGCCGGGCCGACGACGAACGTGAAGCGACCGGCGGGCTTGGACATGAAGGGGGTGGCAGCTACCAGAGCTTGGAGGGCACGTGTCCCTTCGACCGGACGAGGATGTCGACGATGGCGCGGTCGTACAAGTTACGGCCGTAGAGCTTGGGGGAGACGCGGCTGTTGAACAGGGCGCGGCCTTCCTCGATCTCCTCCTCGAGCGCGTCGAACAGGTTGTCGTCCTTGACGCCCTGGGTGATCTTGTCCTCGTTGTAGAGCGAAAGGTCGCTTGCGATCGCGCGTGCCAGCCGGCGGGCGGCTTCCTCTGTCTCGATCACGGGCATGGGGCGGTCTCCTTGGGTCCGACAGTATCCCCCGGGGAGGCGAAAGCTGTCAAAGGTTGGGGGAACTTCGTCCCCAACCCCCTCCCTTCCCCGGTTTCCCCATTCCCCCGGGCTCCGTCGACGCGGTACCCTTCGCGTCATGGTCGGAGACGATCGTCGCAGCGGGTTTCCCGGTACTCCCAGCGGGCCACCACCACCAGCCGTGCCTCGCCACAGCTATCGGCCTCGCATGTCCGTGTCCGACGAGGTGGGGCTCGCCATGCTCGCCCTCGCCAAGACGTCGCGCAGCTTCACGCTCTACGACGCGCACAACGACGCGGTGAAGGCGCTCATCAGCGATTACCGCGAGAAGTCGATCGCGCTCGCGCGCAACGCGCCCGTGGAGGTGGAGGTCTACCCGTTCGAGCTGCGGTTCCAGAAAAGGACTGTGTACGAGGAGCCCGATCGGGAGCGTTCGCTCGCGTTTCGGCTCTTCCGCGACGGGGTTCGGAAGATGCGCTTCGAGCCCGGGCTCGGGTGGGACGACCTCGTCTCGTTGCTCGAGGTGATGTCCGTGCGCTGCAACGGAGTGCGCCAGCAGGAGGACGACCTCATCACCTTGCTGCGCAAGGCGCGCTTCCAGTGCATCACGATCGAATCCGTAGAGGGTTACATTCCGGACGAGGAGATGCCAGAGAACGAGGCTCTCGCCCCGATCATCGACGAGTCCGAGTCCGCGGACCCCGTGCAAGGCTGGGATCAACCGTTGCCAGCGCCAGCAGGGGGCACGGTGCAATACGAGCCTATCGACCCGAATGCGCTCGACGCCCTTTGCGCCGAGGAAGCGCCCGAGTCGGTGGCCGCCCAGGCCGTCCGCTCGGTGTACGAGCTGTTGCAGACGGCGAACTCCCTTCAGGACCCAGACTTTCTGCAGCAACTCGTCCCCTTCGTCGAGGAGGTGCAGCACTACCTCGTGGTCGAGAGCAACCTGGAGGAGCTTGCGCGACTGGCGGTCATCTACCGCGACGCCTTCGGGGTCGGCCGAAGGCTGCCCATGCTCGCCGAGGAGCGATCGTTCGAGCGCGTCTTGCGGATGGTCAAGGACGACGCGGAGGAGGTCCCTCCCTCGCTGTACGCGTTGATCGGGGCGCCCACGCCGGACCTGGTGCCGCGCGCGTTGGACATGTTGCTGTTCGGCACGCGAGGGGCACGTCGCAAGGCCTTGCTCCAGATCGTGGCTCACGGGGCAAGCCGGGACGTGACGGAACTGGTCAGCCGGATGGGCCACACGCCGCCGGACCTCGCGCGGGACCTGTTCGGCATTCTGGCGCAGATCGCGCCGAGCCAACGGGTGAACGTGGCCTTCGACCTTCTGGCGCACCCGGACCCCGAGTTCCAGCTCGAGTTGCTCAGCGTGATCCTCGATGCACCACCAGGGCTCCGTCTCGCGCGGGGGTTGCAGACCCTCATGGGATCACTGCACGAGCCCGTCCGTGTTCAGGCTGCTCTCGCTCTCGGACGCGTGGGGGGATCCAAGGCGGTTCCCTTGCTGGCGGAGCACGCGAAGCGCCGCGCGGCCGCCGGCATGTCCTTCGAAGAGGCGGAGGCGATCGGAAGCTCCCTCGGGCAAGCCTCCCCCACTGATGCGCTGCCTGTTCTGCTCGAATGGGCCGACGTCAAGTCAGGGTTCCGGTCGATCCTGTCCAAGATCCGCAAGGACGCACCAGGCGACCGCATGCTCGCCGCGGTGATCGCCGCAGGGCTCGCCCATTGTCGCGACTCCGCGAGCGCCGAGGCGCTGCGCGGACTGCTCGCACGATGGACCAGCGACGCGGAAATCACCATCCGCCTCCAGCAAGCACTCGACCGGCTCGAAAAGGGGCAAGACCATGGCTGAGCCGAGCATCCCCCCGGGCGACGAGTTCAACGTCGTCCAGAACCGCCTGGCCCTCGCCATGGAGCGAGCGCGCGTCGGAGAGGACCGGCAGCTCGCCCAGGAAGTGCGAGAGCGCGGTGAGCAACTCGCCAACGTCTTGTTCGGTCTGCTCAAGACGAGCCGCATGCACGAGGCCGACAACCAGGCGTTCGACCGGCCGATCGCTGACTTCCGAGACTGTCTGCAGTCGCTGACGCACGTGCTCGGCGTGGTCAACCTCGTCACGGTCGAGGACCAGGTCTACGTGAACGACGTGCGCGTGCGGTTCGGTGAACGGTCAGGCTCACCGGGGGCGCTGGGGCAAGAGCTGCACAAGCACAACGTGGGCGGGATCACGTTCCACGCGACGCCGACGGACGAGGATGCGCGGGCCCTGGTCACGGGATTCGCGCGTCCGCCCGCGGGCTCGTCGCCGCGGATGGCGCTTGCTCGGTCGCTCTTCAAGAAGGGGGTCAAACAGATCGAGCTCGTGGGGATCTATCGCTACCTGAAAGCGGGCGAGACGCGCAGGCACGAGGAGGGGGCCACGGTCGATCTGTTCGAGCGGGCGCAGCGCACGGTCGAGCAGACCTGGAACAACGCCATCTCGGGCCGCGTGCTCAACGCGCTTCCCTTGCGACGCCTCGTCGCGGAGATCCTCGAGGTGGGTCCGGGGTCGGAGGCACTCTGGGACAGCTTCGAGGACGCGCCTCCGCATATCGCCCACGCCATGCGTGTCAATCACCTCGCGCTCGTGCTCGGCACGGCGATCGGGCTCGAGTTGTCCGCGTTGCAGGACCTCGGCGTCTCGGCCCTCCTGCACGACCTTGGCTACGCCGCCCCTCCCGCCCTCGCCGAGAGCGTGGCCCGACTCCGCCACACGCTCGGCCACACCGTGCTTGGGTCGCGCATGCTGGCGTGCCGTCGAGGCTTCCACGAAGCGAAGGTGCGACGCGTGCTCGTGGCCTTGCACCATCACCGCGACTACGCGAACCGCTCGGGCTCTCCCCCTCCCCTGTTCGGTCGCATCGTGCGCATCGCGGAGGACTACGACAACTACAACCGGCCGGACGCGGGGGGGCTATCGCCGCCCGAGACCTTGTCCGCGATCGTCGGCGGGTCGGGTACACGCTACGATCCCGTGCTGGTACAGACGCTGGTGAACGTGCTGGGTCGGTTCCCCCCGGGCACCTTGCTCGAGCTCGACGATGGCCGCACGGTGCGCACGCTCTCGGTCGTGCGCAGCGAGGAAACGTTCGCCGCCCCGCGCGCGTTCGTGGTGGGGGAGGAAGGCGGATGGGTGCCGGACTACCCGGCGGTCATCGACCTGGCGGAGGAGGGACGACCGGTGCGGGTGCTGCGAACGTTCGCGCCTCGGCAGAGGGTGTATCGGTAGGACGTGGCGGAGATGTACTTAGCTAAGCAGGTGGATGGCATGCGAGAGCGGCGAACGCTCTGTCGACGCCGGCCCTTCTCAGATCGCTGCCCCTCGCATACGCAGAATGTCCCAAGCGCGCGGTCGGCGCTTCAGCCCCGCAGCTCCAACGATGCGAACGCCGCCATGTCCGGCCCGGCACAACAACCCACGCATCGGACGTGCTGACTTCCGCGGGATTGTCACTCGTGTTCTGGGCTGGAATCCACACGGGCTGGTTGTCGATCACGCCCCAGGCACGGGTGCGGTGTCGCCCTGCAGGCTCGCTTCTACGAGCGTCGCCAAGAAATCCACGAACGGAACGATGTTTTGTCGCACGCTTGCTTCCTCCAACGCCGCCATGTAGCCGGTGCGTTCTCGAAGCGGAACCACCGTCCAAGGATAGCCGCCCGACGCGAGCATCACGTTCATCAGGAATCGCCCGATGCGTCCATTGCCATCCATGTAGGGGTGTATGTAGACGAAGAAGAAGTGCCCAAGTACCACACGAATCGAAGGTTCCTCTTCCGCTGACAGCAACGCAAACAAAGTAGGCATCATGTCTCGGACGGCTTCGCGGCGCGGCGGAACGTGCATCGACCTTCGAATGAACACCTGATCGTTGCGGTAGCCGGCAAGCTGCGCCGCGCGCACGAGCCCCGCCATAACGGAGGGAGCAAACATCGCACGGTACCACTTTCCGTGATCTTCCCTCGCCACCGGACCGGCAGCGTCGCCCTTCAGAACGCGCTCGAGGCTTTCACGCACGGCTCGGTGCGCCTGCCAATACCCGCGCGCCGCCAACGCGTCACGGTGCTTCCGGTCCATGTCGTCGCCATCCGGGTTCCACCGACCACTTCGAACCCGTTCAATCAGCTCGGCGCTCACTCGATACCCTTCGATGGACAAGGAATGGTAGGCGTCGCTCACGTACGAATCCTCGACGTGCGCAAGGTACTCTCTCCCATCCACCGGCAACCCGGGCGCAGGGGGGAAACGCTCGAGCACCGAAGCGCGCATTGCCTGCCACATCAGGTGCATACGGTTCACGTAAGGTGAGACGTCGCGCACGGACCACGACGCCCCAGCGTCCTTGTCGAACGGGTCGGCTTCTCGGACGACATGCCCCGCGGCCCGCATGGCCGCGACAAGCTCGTCTGCCAGACGCTCCTGTCCGATGTTGCGCAACGCGCCCGACAGCCGTCCTGCGATCGTGGTGTGCCCACCTTCGAGCAAAGAAGGCAGAAGCTCGGAAGCGTCTCGAATCATTGCCAGCGCCGCCTTCGCTTCGTTGGGGTGGTGCCGAAAGAACAACGGCGAGCACGCCACCAACGCGGCCGCGACCCCAAAGAGCCTCATCCCGTCGACTTCGACGACCTCGTCTGGCAACGCTGCCCGGACATCGAGCAGAGACGTCTCGAACGGCAACACCGTCACCTTGTTTCCCGCCCTCGACGCCCGAACCAGCAGCTGCTGGGGCACGGCGCGTACCCCCGTGTGAAGCAGCAGGGACTGTTCCGGAGAGATGCACCACGCGGTGCCGAAGCGTTCTCGCAGGTAGGCTGAGCAGAACCCCCAAAACGATGCGTACCACGCGGAGCTGTCCCCCGCGGGCTCGTCCGGCGGGATGGGGAAGTACCACCCCTTCATGACCTCTTTCAGGAATCCGTTCGCCAGTAGCCGTTCGCGGTGGGTTCGGGCCAGATGGGCCGAGCGAATCGCGACCGTTCCCCGCTTCTGAAGGGCCTCCAGAATCTCCAGTGACTTGGCGAGCTTTTCGGATGGCGAAGCCATGACGCTCCCCGTTCGTTGCCACACGGGCTAGGTCCTTGTGTTGTACGACGATTAGGTTTTCATGACAACCGATGCTTCGGTTGTCGTGTCGTGCAATCTTTCGGTTTTCGCGTCGAACGGTGCGAACGAGCTTGCCTTCCATGAGCGCGGGGTAGTCCCGCGCCATGGCCGCCAAGATAAGGTCCACCCGTCGCTTGTCGATCCCCGAGTACTTCGCCCGAGCCGGTGTAGCTCACGAAGCACCGCACCGAGACGCGCAGGCACGAGGAGGGGGCCACGGTCGATCTGTTCGAGCGGGCACAGCGCACGGTCGAGCAGACCTGGAACAACGCCATCTCGGACCGCGTGCTCAACGCGCTTCCCTTGCGACGCCTCGTTGCGGAAATCCTCGCGCCGCATCGCGACGCGCTACCAAATTGAAACGCACTTCAGTTCCTGTGACGAGAAGCGATCACTCCATCGCAAGTGCAGCGCAGACTTCCGGCACCTCCGCCCTGGCGGTTTTGCCATAGAGGCACGCGGTCATGATGCCCCCCTTGCACGTGGGCGTGGTTTGGAAGCGATCTGACGGGCACCCGCTGTCGACGGGATCTGCAAGAATGCAGTCGAAGTTGCCTTCGCTCGTCGGGCCGCATCGACCGCCTTCGATGCTCGCGCAGTTGTGGAAGCTCACATGGCCGGTCCCATCACATCCGAGTCGAATGTTGCCCTCGCACCTGTCCGGAACCGCGGGTTCGGGACAAAGTGTCGGGCGACGATCGGTGCATCCCCTGTAGCGACTTGGATCGCACTGGGCGAAAGCACGCGAGCAGTCCCGTGGGTTCCGTTCTATGCACGCGTAGCTGGAACGCACGTAGACGGAAGCGACGTCGCCGTCACACGACGTGTAGAAGTCGCTCGGCTCACTGCAGCCAATTTCCTCGCAGCGGCCGCCGATGTCTGCTTCCGTGGTGCAGGCCCTCACCGCGCTGCAATCTGCGCGGTTAGCGACCACACAATTCACGATGAATTCGACGCGCTCGCTCGCGGCGCCGGACTTGATTGGAATTTCTCTCTCAAGATGCCAATGCCACCACTGCACCTCCCAGCTGATGGTGCCCGGTGGGATCTCTGCCGAATACTCAAGCGCATTGCAGAGGCTGAGGACGGCGGCTGCGGTCAGTAGGTCATCACGACGAACTGGCGGAACATCTTCCGGTCGGTCCGGCCAGGCTTCAAGAGCGTTCTTCGCTACGTGTTCAGCCTCGCCAGGCTGGGTCAAGGCGCATTCGGGGGCCTCGGCTGGAGGCATCCGTCCTTCCCCAGAGCGGGCGTCCGTGCAGGAGGAAACCAAGGTGATTGCCAACAACACCCATGGACGCACTGAGGTCGCGACGCGGCCGATTCCACATCGTGATCGCCACGTCCGAAGACGAACCCGCAGCATGATCCAGCCTACACCAGAATGGGGGGCTCGGGCTCGACGGATCAGACCCAATCGCCAGCCTTCCTTCACCAATTTTGGTGCGCGCGCCGCCTCCGATTCATGGAGGAAGGTCCACCGCTTAGCTATCCCGCCCGTCGCTTCGCTCCGGTTCGGGGAGCGTGTGCGCTGGTCAGTTCGTTGCGGTTCGACGTTCCGAGAGCAGGGCACCGGCAAGCCCCGCGGTGAACGGCGTATCGACACGGAACCCTTCCGAGGCTCCGATCTCGAAGGGGAATGGCGGGCCCTTCAAGGCGCGACCCACGCCGAGCACGTCGGCCGGCACGAACGAGAAGGCGGGGCAAGACAGGAGCAGCGGGCTCTCCTTGTTCCTCAGGGGCTCGCTGGCGAGGTCATACAAGGCTCCCTGCACGCGTACGCACGACTTGACGGCCTCGATGTCCGCACGAAGGCGGAGCAACCGAATGGCTTCGTCGATGGTGTTCGGTCGCAGGAATGGATAGCGACCATCGAGCACCACCACATGGCTCGCAAGCAGAGCATCGGGGACGCCGCGACGCAGCGATAGTTCGGGAGGCGCCGCGCGCAGACGTACCCGGGGTGTTGCTCGGCTTCGAAGCGTTCGAGCAGCGCGGTGTCGTCCGCCCAAACCCCGCGCGTCCGTGGTGGGGGAGGAAGGCGGGTGGGTGCCGGACTACCCAGCGGTCATCGACCTGGCGGAGGAGGGACAACCGGTGCGGGTGCTGCGAACGTTCGCACCTCGTCAAAGGGTGTATCGGTAAGGGGCCGGCAACGTCCGGCGGAAGCAAGCATGCTCTGGCCGGTACACGTCCGCACCCGTGGCGGCGCGACATCGTCGCGCCTCGCATCGAGGTCGACATCGCCGTGCCTACGCGACGCCCCATGGTCGTGAGTCTGGCTTGACCACGCATCCGACGGCGTGTTGTTGTTTTCGCCGCTCAAGGGATGTGGCATGCAGGCTTGTCGGGGGGTTTGGCCTCCGGAAAGGAGCTTCTGGTGACCATCAAACTAAGCGAAGCACGACGACTGTGCACGAAGCCCGAACTCGAGTTGGTCGTCTCCGCAAGTCCGAAGGGGCTTGCGCAGCTCACCGTGGCGCGGCTCGAGAAGAAGCTCGAGCGCGCTCGCGCGCTACGTGACAAGTACGCGAATCTCGCCCGTGACCAGCAGCGAAAGACGCAGGCGACGAAAGGGGCCCGGGGGGTGGGCGACGCCAACGAACGCACGAAGCACAAGGCAGAGATTTTCGGTGAGCTAGTCGAGAAGCTCGGCGCCCGGAAGGCATTGCTGGAAGAGCGAAAGCGCAAGGAGCAGGAGGCAGCCGCCAAGAAGGCGGCCAAAGCAGCCAAGAAGACGCCAGCCAAGAAGACGCCAGCCAAGAAGGCCGCCATCAAGAAGGCGCCCCGGAAAGGCACCGTCGTCAAGAAGCCCAAGGCACGCGCCGTCACCCCCGGCGGTCAGCGGACCGCCGCGCCCAAGGCCACCAAAATCGTGCAGCAATCCCACGGCAAGGCCATCAGCGGCCACATCAAATCCCGGGGCAAACGCGACCAAGCCCGCCGCGACGCCAAAGGACGGTAGCCCTCAATCATCGGCGGCTGACACCTCGACCCGAATGGGGTGGCGGCGCGGCATCGGCGCGCCTAGCACCGAGGTCGGCGCCCTACCAGCAATAGTCTCCCATTCCCACGCCATTCGGCATCAGCGTCGTGCACTCGAGTCCACCACCGCAAGTGCCGCCCGGGGTACAGGACTCGGTGCACTTCTTCTCGTCCCCGTACTCGACGCAGACAAGGTCGGGAAGGCAAGGTGCCTCCGTCCCGCTGCAGGTGACCCAGTCGCCCTCATCGGGACACTCGCAGCTCTCGCCCAGGGTCTTGCCGCCGGAGGAGCCACCGCCCGTACCAGAGGAACCGCCCGTGCCAGAAGACCCGCCCGTGCCGCCCGTGCCCGTGGCCCCGATGCCGCATGGGTAGCTTCCGCCCGCAAAGGCCTGCTCGAGTACCTCGCACGCCGAACTCTCAAGGCACAGAGCCTGGGCCTCGGTCACGTCGAACGCGCACAGCTTCGCGCATTCTGGGGCCGCCATGGACGCCGGCGCGCCACACTCCGTGGCTTTCGACTCGCAACGGTCCTGGCAGTTGGCCGCCATCGCGCCGCCGCTTCCACCCGAACCCGACGCCCCCGACGTTCCTCCCGTTCCGTCCGAGTCGCTGTCATCCGAGCCACACGCGATCAACAAGGCGAACCCGAGGGACGCCAACCACACTCGTTGTCCAACCATGGACTTCCTCCTCGTAAGAGATGAGCTCGTAAGCATGCGTCAAGCATACTCGTAACATCCGTCAAGTGTTCCTCAAGAACTTGGCGGAGTCAGCGTCGTTCCTGCTTCTGGCCCCCACCAGCGTCGCCACCAACGCCAGCACCACCATCCCGTACCGCCCTCCCCCGAAGAACGCAGCATGCGTCAGCACCGTTGCGCCCAGCACCGCCGCCGTCCCCGACACCGCAAGCGGCGCACGGTCGAGCGCCTTGCCCAGCAGCAGCAAGGCCGCCAGCAACCCGAGCACCCCAACCCACCCGTAGTGCGTGAACAGGAACACGCCGGTCCCCACGGCCACCACCATCCGCACGCGCCGTCGCGGCCCCGGAAGCAGCGCCACACACGCCAGCGCCGCCAGCCACACCACCCGCGAGTACACCGTCTCGACCACCCCCAACACGACCTTCGCCGGGTATGGAAACGCCTCCGCGCTGGCCTCGTGCAAGTACCACCCCGCCGCCCCGCAGTAGTCGAACGTAGCCCCCAGCTTGCTGGGCACCAGGGACACCCAGCCCAGCGGGTCTGCCGCGATCCGCCCCCGCGCTGCCCGTCCGAAGCACAGATCCTTCTTGGCTTCGTCAAACACTTCGCGACACGCCTCGGGGAC
Source organism: uncultured Polyangiaceae bacterium (assembly GCA_964488865.1). Lineage (GTDB taxonomy): Bacteria > Myxococcota_A > Polyangia > Polyangiales > Polyangiaceae > MWCO01. The sequence continues at coordinate 10,865 of CAZAWR010000010.1, forward strand.
GTCCAGCGGTGCGAACGTCCCTTTCGCCGACAGGTTCGTCCCGATCAGCAGGTTCCATCCGCCATTGAACGACAGCCCCGCTTCGCCCATCCGAACGTGATTGCGAACCACCCAGGGCGACACCACCGTAAGGGACACGATACCGGCGAGCGCCAAGTGCACGATACGCTTGCGCACGCTCGGAAGCGGCGACGTAGCGAGCCACGCGAGCGGGAGCACCAGCAACGCCGTCGGCGGGCGAACCAGAGCGCCCAACCCAAGCGCAAGCCCAAGGCCCAGTACGAGGGCGGTGCGACGCCGCCCCTCCGCGCGCCGCGCCCACATCGCCAGGGCCACCGCGCCCGTGCATAGGGCCATCGCAAGCCCTTCCGTCATGAGCGACGCGGTGTACGGAACCAGCGCCGGGTGCAGCGCCACCAGGATGCCCGCCGCGAGCGCCCACCTGCGCGACGACGCCTCGCTCGCGATCGCGTGCGCAAGGACCGCAACCCCCGTTCCCAGCACCGCGTTCGCCAGCATGCCCACCCACGGATGCGGCCCGAACAGCGTGTACAGACCGCCCAACATGGCCGGGTAGCCCACGGGATAGTGCGCCGCATACGTCACGGCACCGTCGGGCCAGAGCCACGTGTAGCCCAACCCCTGCGCGATGCGACTGGCGATGACGTGATAGAACTGCCCGTCGGCCGCTGGGGGAATGCGTACGGCTGCCCAGACTACGACGGCCGTGCGCGCCGCGAAGGCAATCCCCGCAACGAGGAGGGCGTCCTTGCGCGGGCCGGACATCCGCAAAGAGTCGTTCATGGCGGGTAGGCTTGGAGCAGCCCCGTGCGACGCAACGCCACCACGACCTCGCACGCCGGCAACCCGACCACGTTCGGGTAGGAACCTTCGATTCGCACGACCGCGAACGACCCGAGCCCTTGGGCCGCGTAAGCCCCCGCCTTGTCGAGCCCTTCGCCCGAGGCCGCGTACCGCGCGATCTCTTCGTCCGACAGCGCGCGGAAGGTCACGACCGTCCGGACCGTCTCTTCGTGCACGGGCTGGGTCGGATTCTCGGCAAGGGCGATCGCGAAGCGGGTGTGCACCTCGTGCGCCCGCCCCGACAGGCCTCGGAGCATGCGGCGTGCCTCGGCTTCGTCCGCGGGCTTACCGAGGATGTGGTCGTCGACCAGGACGACGGTGTCCGCGACGAGCAACCCGGAGAACGGCTCGCCGTCGAGTCGAGCGGCCACGTCGCGCAGCTTTTCGAGGACCACCCTGTGCAGGTAGGTCGCCGGGGCTTCGCCTTCGAGAACGTCTTCGTCCGCCTGGCCCGGAATGACCCGGATCGGGATCGACAGCGTCTGCAGAATCTCGCGGCGTCGGGGAGAGCCGGAGCCGAGAACGAGAGGAGTGGAGTGATGGATCACGAAGCGGTCCGATCGGAGTTGTGTTAGAAATGGTTTTGGGCCGTGTAGAGCACATCGAAAGAATCCTCAACCGGCTTGGCCCGGGGACGTGGATGAGGGGGTTGCCAAGGCATCACGGGACGGTTGGGTATGCGGCGCTGGTCGTGTCGCTCGTCGTGTTGTGTTGGCCGGTTTCCGCCTGGGCGGACGCTTCGCACAGCGCGCTCGAGCGCGTGACCCTGCAGCTCAAGTGGAAACACCAGTTTCAGTTCGCTGGCTATTACGCTGCGATCGAGCACGGCTATTACCGCGACGCCGGGTTGGACGTGGCGCTGCAGGAAGCGCCCGGGGACGTGGAGCCCGCCGAAATCGTGCTGCGTGGCGATGCACAGTTCGGGATCGCGGCCTCCGACCTGATCGTACTTCGCAGCCAGGGAAAGCCCATCGTCGCGCTCGCCCCCATCTACCAGCACTCTCCCATGGTGCTGCTGGTCTCGGAAAAGTCAGGGATCGACAGCGTCCACGGGCTCAAGGGCAAGCGCATCATGCTCGAGAGCCATGCCGGGGATCTGCTCGCCTACCTGCACTTCGAGGGCATCACGAAGGAAGCCGTCACCTGGCTCCCGCACACCTTCGACCCATCCGGGCTCATCGATGGGACCGTCGACGCGATCTCGGCCTATTCCACGGACGAGCCCTTCCTTCTTCAGCAACGGGGCGCGCGCTACAGCACGTACACACCGCGCTCGGGGGGCATCGACTTCTACGGGGACACCTTGTTCACGACGGAAGAGCAAGTGCGGATGCACCCCGGGCGGGTGCGCAAGTTCCTGGAGGCGTCGCTCGCGGGCTGGAGGTACGCGCTGGCGCACGAGGACGAGATCATCGACCTGATCCTTGCCAAGTACAGCAAGCGCCATTCGCGTGAACACCTGAAGTTCGAAGCCGACCAATCGCGCAACCTCGTGATGAAGGACGTGGTCGAAATCGGGTACGTCAATCCCGGCCGCTGGAAGCACATTGGGGAGACCTACGAGCGGATGGGGATCATCCAGTCCGTCCCTTCCCTCGACGATTTCCTGTACGAGCGGGACCCGCGGGAGATCCCCCGGGGACTGTACGGTGCGCTGTTCGCGGCGTTGGTCGTCATCCTCGTGGTGGCTGGCGTTGCCTACCGCTTCTACCGTCTGAGCGTGCAGGTGCGTGAGCAGGCCGCGTCGCTGCGCAAGGCGATGGCGGAGATCAAGGTGCTCGGCGGCATCATCCCCATCTGTGCGCACTGCAAGAAGATCCGAGACGACCAGGGCTACTGGAAACAACTCGAGGCGTACATCTCGGACCACTCGGATGCCCTGTTCAGCCACGGCATCTGCGAGGAGTGCGAGAAGAAGTACTACCCTTGAATCGGGGTCACATCGAGAGCATGCACGTGGCGAAGGCCTCGCAGCCGTCGGAGGCCTGGCAGGTCTTCATCGCCTCGACCCGGGGAGCGAAGGAGGGATCCTTCGAGAACTTCTCGCACTGGGTCTGCGTGGCCTTCGCCTCGAGCTTCTTCTTGAACCGGCTCTCGAACATTCGGAACTGAAGGTCCTTGTCATCCCGGCTAGAGAGGTCCGCGCGCACCCGATCGAGCGTCGCCCCTTGGCACGCCTCCGCCCGCTGCTGAAGCGCCTCACAGCTGAACGGGGGCGCCTCCTTCTTCTTCGAGCAGCCCAGACCCGAACCGATCACAGCCACCAGGCCAACGATCGCAATCCAGCGCATGAGATCACCTCACCTGCGACGACGCCAAACCAGGCCCAAAGCGAGCCCGACGAGCACCCACCACGACGTTTCGGCCCCAGACGATCCAATCACGGCGCACCCGCACCCGCCATCGCTCGTGGCCGCAGGAGAAGCACCGCTCGCAGGGGCGTCGGGCTTGACCGTGGCGTCCGTGCCCGCGTCCACAAGGGGCGCATCCGAACCCGAGGCATCCTGGTGCGGGGCGGCATCCGTCCCTGCATCCGCCGCGGCATCGGGACCCGTCGGGCTGTCGGGAGCGGCATCGGATGGAGGGGCATCGGGACCGGCATCGGGCGGGTCGACGCACGCGTCGGCGGTCTTGGTGATGGTGATGCTGTCGATGATCTCGTTGTCCTGGGGAAAGGCTCCCCATGTCTCAAGCCTGGCGATCTCGTCGTCGATGCCCACGAGGATGTAGTGGTGGCTGCCGGAGCACTGCGCGCGTCCCGACTCGGACCCGCAGAGCATGCCGGGGATGGTGAAGGCGCCGGCGCCGCCGGACACGTAGTAGACCGTCCCCTGATCGAAGTTGTTGGCGCCCACGGAGCAGGCGGAGGCCGAGCCGGGCTTGCCCTGCTTGCCGCAGGCCGAGGGCTCGAAGCGCTCGTACCAGTGGTTGTGGCTCGTGAACACCACGTCCACGTGGTGCTTGTCGATCACCGCCACGAGGGCCTCGTTCTGACCTTCCTCGTTCGACGCATGGCTGATGGAGAAGAACGCCTCGTGAGTGTAGGTCGGCTTGTGCCACGAGACGAACTTCCACTTTCGCGGGTTGTTCGTGAGGACCTCGTCGAGCCACGCGGCCTGCGTGGCGAAGGCCGGCGTGCCGTCCTTGTAGGTCTCCGTCGAGAGCCCCACGAAGATCGCGTTGCCATACGTGAAGAAGTAGTAGTCCTCGGTGCCGCTCCCGTTGGCACCGGAGGATCGTGGCAGCGCGAAGAGCTGGTTGTAGTTCGCGCCGTCGCCCTGCCCTGGCCCCGTGTCGTGGTTGCCCAGGATGGGTAGGAACGGGGTCTGAGCGGACACCGAGGCCGTCCAGCCCAGGAAGTCCTTCCACTGCTCGATCTCGTCCCCGTCCACCACCAGATCGCCGCCGTTGAGCACGAACGCTGGCTGATGCAGCGAGGACTGGCCGAGAATTTGAGGCCAGTTCTCGCCTCCCCCGAAGGTCTTGTCGGGACGGTTGTCTCCCACGTACACGAATTTGAACGAGCCGCAGTTCTCCGTCTGCACCGGCCCCGTCGTGAAGGTCTGCTCCGCGGACCAGCCCAGCCCGTCGCTGCCCGCCACGTAGTGGTACTTCGTCTTGGGCTGCAGACCCGCCAGCGTCACTTCGTGGACATGGCCCAGCGAGGCGTTCGCCACGAACGACGTCCCCGACGCGGTCTGCGTCAGCGCACCTGACACCGTCCCGTAACGGACCTCGGTCGGCTCGGAACCATCGGTATTCCACGTCACGGACATGGTCGTCGACGTGTTGTCCGTGTACGAGAGTCTGAGCCACTTCGGGGCTGCTTGAGCGGCGACGGACACAGCCATCAGCATGGCCACCGTCCCGGCGGACAGAATCACGCGGTTGCTCTTCGTACCCATCCAAGCCTTCCTTCCGACCGCAATTCTTTCAGTAAACGAAAGCGTCTTCCCCGTCCGTGACCGTCACCACCACGATCGTGTCGCCGCGCAACGTGTCGTCGGTTTGCTCCCAAGCGGCCTCGATCGAGTCGGCGTAGGAGGCATCGTAGGCGATTACGTGCAGGATCGATCGAACCCACGCGTCTTGAGGTTGTGCATTGGCGGCGCTCAGGGGAATCTCCGAGAGTTTGTCATGGAGCACGATGGTTGCATCCGCAACCGTGTACGGGTCGGTCGGGGGATAATGGAAGGCGCGGACCACGCTCACGCCCACCTTGAGCCCGTCGATTTCGACCAGCACATCCGTCTTCTTGCCTGCCTCGTCCTTGTAGTCCACTTCGTCTTCGGACTTGAGGTACGTGGCCAGCTCGCAGCGATAGAGAGCCTCGTAGGCCACGATTTCTGAGTGAATCGAGCCCGGGTTCAGGTTGCCGTCCGCGAGGATTTCGGCGCCCCCGGGAGAAAGCTCTGCCTCCACGAACCCCGCCGTGCCGAAGTCGATGGAGTTGCGGAACAGAAAGGGGACGGACGCGTTCCACTCCGCATCGTCGAGCTCGCCGCATTGGCCGAGAATCTCGCCCATGCCGTCGAGGGGCACCTCGAGACCGGCGTCGACGTCACTCGCGACGTCCTCGGGCGGCGAATCGGGGGCCGTGTCTGCGGGGGAATCGGGTGGGGAATCGGGTGGGGCATCGGGCCCGGCTTCAGGCTGGCCTGCGGTTCCCGCGGAAGCGCTGGTGCCGGCCGCACCGCTCACGCCGCCCCCCCCCGAACCGCCCACACCGCCCGTTCCGCCCGTCGACGCGTCAGGCTTCGGTGCGTCGGGGCTGTCCTGATCGCTGGTGCAAGCGATCCCAACGAGTGCAGCGGACACGATCAAGGAAGACAGCGCCCAGCGGGCGTGCTTCGGCAACAAAATCATCCTGCCATCATGATGCGATCCGGTTCCGTTTTCAATCCGGCGAACCGGGGCGGGTCACAAACTTCCGCTGCCGGTGCGCCTGTTGGGAGGTCACGCGCGCGGACAGGAGCAGCCGTCCGACCACGCCATGACGACGAGAGCAGGGTCGCAGAACGACGGAAGCCTGGTGACGAGTGCGATGCATGCGGATTCCGCGTCTACTCAAATTGAATGTCGCGCCCCATCATACTGATGGCTTTCGCACGTGCATTCACCTCGTTCGGACCCACGTAGCCGACATCTCGCGGCCCACTGTCGTTGGCCCCAACGGTGCATACCGTGCGAGGGAGTCCATTCCGACGTAACTGCGCCACGAAGCAGACAGGACATCCCCATGTTGCGAAGTCTGAAAGACCTCGAGCGCTACGATGTGAGCGCCACCGACGGCGACGTCGGGGTGGTTCTGGACTTTCTCATCGACGACGAGCGTTGGATTGTCCGGTATCTCGTCGTCCAGACCGGTGGTCTGCTCACCGCGGGTGGACGACGCGTGCTCATTTCGCCCATCTCCTTCCGCGAGGTCGATTGGACCACGCGGCGCTTTCACTTGGCGTTGACCTCAAACAAGGTCCGCAACAGCCCGAGCGTCGACATGGACGAGCCGGTCTCGAGACAGCGCGAGCGAGAGTACTACCTGTACTATGGCTATCCCCAATACTGGGGGAGCCTGCGGCTCTGGGGACTCGGTGGTGACCCGGGCTTGCTCCCGACAGCGAGTGGGAACGATGCGCCGGTAGAGGAAACCGACGAGAGTTCGGGCGATGTCCACTTGCGGAGCGTCGATGAGGTCCGCGGTTACCACGTTCAGGGGAGCGACGGAGGGATCGGTCACGTCGAAGACTTCATCGTCGACGACGAGACCTGGGAAGTTCGCTATCTGGTCGTCGACACTAGCAACTGGTGGTTCGGCAAGAAGGTGCTGGTTGCCCCCCAGTGGGCCAACCGCATCAGTTGGTCGGAAAAGAGTGTTCACGTCGACATGTCTCGAAAAGAGATCAAGGGCGGCCCGGAGTGGAGCGGCGCGGAGGCCATCGATCGCGAATACGAATCAGGTCTCTATGACTATTACGGCCGCCCGGTGTACTGGGGCAGCGGCGATCGGGTGACCTCGAGGCCACCATCGCACTCGGCGAGCGACCGGTAATCCACATCCATGGCCGCCGGGCTCCCCTCGGATGGTTGCGGGTCCCGGGGAGAGCCGCTTGACGGCTGTTGATCAGATGGCCTCGGGCCCATTCCGCGGGCCCTGATGGCACCGATCGTGCACCCCTAACTTCTCTGTCGCTTTGAGGGCTGGCGCTTCAGCCATCGCAAGGAGCCATCATGAGTCAACAGGGAATCGTGTTATCCCTCTTCGGACGATCGGACCAAGGCAAGGGGCGTGACAAGAACGAAGACACTTTCCTCGTATCCGACTTCACGGAGAGCTCGCCAATCAATGCAATGATCTCGCACATGTCGATGGCGGTGGGCCCCCGGGGCGTCTTGATCGCCGTGTCCGACGGGATGGGCGGCGCGCGGGCGGGAGAAGTCGCGAGCTCACTCGCTGTGCAGGCCCTGCAACGCGGCATGAGCACGGTGGAAGCGAACAGCGCGGACGTCGCGCTGCGCGTTAGCGTCGAAGAGGCGAACCAGCAAGTGTTTGAGAATGCTCGTGCGACTGGCCGCGAAGGGATGGGAGCGACTCTCACCGCCGTGCTGTTCCATGCCGCATACGCTTACATCGCCGAGATTGGGGACTCCCGCGCCTACCGGCTGCGAGGCAACAGCATGGTGCAGCTCACGCACGACCAGACGTATGTCCGGGAGCTCATCGACGCGGGCGCGCTCACGGAGCGGCAAGCCGAAGCCTCGGAACTCAAGAACGTGATCATGCAAGCGATGGGGCTCGGCTCCGACATCGTCGTTGCGATGAGCCGCGTCTCCGTCCAGAAGAACGACCGGTTTCTCGTGTGCTCAGACGGCCTCTCCGGCGCAGTCAACGACGACATGATGCGCGCGCTTATCGTGGACAGCGCGACACTCGAGCTGGCGTGCGCCAGGCTCGTCGAAACGGCTGTCGAGCTCGGAAGTGAAGACGACATCACCGTAGTCGTGGCGGAAGTGGGTGGGGAAGGGGCCCCGGATACGGCGCCGCTGTTGTGACGGCTCCGATGTCCAAGGGGGGAGTGCCCCCGAGCATCAAGCACTTCTCGAACCATCCGACGGGAGTGGCCATCGTCACACGGGAACCTGGGAGAAAGCAGGAAGAGAATGGTCGATGACACCACCACGCTGTGCAAGAAGGAACACCGGTACGCCTCGGACTTCGAGTCGCTACCAGAAGACCAGGGCGGACCTGGACGCCACAAGTGCGCTGGGTGTGCCTACGAACAGGGATTCTTGGACGGACTGGCGCGCAAGGAACAGCTCGACCTCGGTCTCGAATTCCTCCCAGAGAGCCAAGCCGGAACCGTGACGCACAAGAGCCCCCATGCCGCCTACGCAGCGGGGTACCTCGACGGTGTACGCGAGTCATATCGGGAGTGAGAGTCGGGTCCCCGGCTCACCTGTTTCTCGTCCGCCCTCACGGGTAGTGACTACGGAACGGCTCTGTCTCGTCCCGAAGCAACGTCCGCACGGTCTTGCCCCGGTCTTCCCAATGAATGCCGGAGCGAAGGTCGTGGTGGGCTCCCTCGTGCCCCTCGGGCTCCCCGCACTGAAGCTCCACCCGTTCCGTGGCGACGCTGGATGCAGTGCCGCACATGTCGCGGGTGACCAGGAGAACGGCGCGGTAGGGACATGACATGACGCCCGTTCTGTAGACGCGGATGCCGAGGAGCGTCAAGGGAGGCGTTTCCCCGTTTGACGTACCGTGATAGATCACCCGCGTCCCATGCGCCGAAGCCCCTATTCGCCCCACGAGAAACGCTCGGTCCGTCCCTCTCGACGCTCGATCGCCCAGGCTTGCGCCGTCGTGGCCGTGGTGGCGGTCGCCAGCCCCGCCGCCGCGGACTGCGATAGTGCCGCCCGCCTCGGCACGTGCATCGACGCCGACACGCTGTGGCCCCACCCAGGTCCCGGCCGGTTTCAGTCCGTCGGCGCTACCGAGACCACCGCCCCCTGGGAGTTCTCCCTGGGCTTCGTCACCACCTACCTGCGAAAGCCCATCGTCTTGCGCGCCGCCTCCGCCAACCCCGACGGAACCGACGTGCCCGTCCTCGACCACATGGTCACGTCGAACTTCCTGTGGGGGCTCGGGCTGACCGATCGGCTCGAGCTCACGCTAGCGATGCCCGTCACCGTGTACCAGACCGGCACGGGTGTCAGCTCTTTCACGTCGAGCCAGTCCCTGGACGTTCCGGGGTCTGCCCTGCGCGACTTCCGGCTGGGCGCCGCCTATGCCCTCGTCCCGCGGGACCGCGCCTATCCCGGGAATCCCTTCGCGTTCACGGGACGGCTCGAGGTCGGACTGCCCACCGGTGACGAGGAGTGGTTCGGCGGGGACCGCGGCGCCGTGCTCGCCCCGACCCTGTCCGCGGACTTCCGCTCCGGACCTCTGTTCCTGGGAGCCGAGCTCGGAGCCCGCGTCCGCAAGACCACCAACCTCGCGGGCGCCCGCGTCGGTACCCAGGGATTTGTCGCCCTCGGCGCCGGCTACGACATCCTCCCCAAGGAGATGTTCAGCGCGGCCGTCGAAGCCTACGCCCTCCCCGGTTTCGTCGGACAGGAGACCCTGTCACGCGACCCGGGCAACGGGGACATCATCGCCGAAAAGTCGTCCGCTTCCTTGGTCCCCGCGGAGTGGATGGCCACCGTCCGGTCCGCACCTACGGGCGACGGCGACGTTTCCTTTTCCCTGAGCGGCGGCTCTGCCCTGCCCCTCACCGACACCGCGATCACCGCCCCCCAGTACCGCTTCACCGCAGGCGTTCGCTTCGCGCCCCTGCACCGAGACTCGGATGGCGACGGCGTCCTCGACAGCGTCGACCGATGCCCCGACGCCCTCGAGGACCGCGACGGGTTCCAGGACGAAGATGGGTGCCCCGATCCCGACAACGACGGCGACGGCATCCCCGATTCCCTCGACCAGTGCCGTGACCAAGCCGAGGACTTCGACGGATTCCAGGACGAGGACGGATGTCCCGATCTGGATAACGACGGCGACGGCATCCCCGACGCCAAGGACCAGTGCCCCAACGTTGCGGAAGACACGGACGGCTTCCAGGACGATGACGGCTGTCCCGACTTGGACAACGACGGCGACGGCATCCCCGACGCCAAGGACGCCTGTCCTAACGCAGCCGAAGACATGGACGGCTACAACGACCAGGATGGGTGTCCCGATCCGGATAATGATGGCGACGGCATCCCGGACGAGCAGGACGCCTGCCCGCTTTCCCCGGAAGACAAGGACGGGTTCGAGGACGAAGACGGGTGCCCCGACCTCGACAACGACGGCGACGGCATCCCCGACACCAAGGACCAGTGCCCCCTGCAGCCCGAGACGATCGACGGCAAGGACGACCAGGACGGGTGCCCCGAACCAGGCGCCACCGACCAGACTCTGTTGCAGGGTTCGACCGTGACCGTCGTGAACCCCCAACGCTTCGTGCCGGGCACCTCACGCGTGAGCCCCGCGATGCAGACACAGCTTGTCATGATGGCCCAGCGCGCCCTCGGCGTGCAGCCACTGCAGATGATCGTCGTGCAGACCTACGCCGATGCCCCAGGCGTCACGGACCGCAACGAGACCCTCGCGACCGACCGTGCCGACGCTATTCGACAGGTCCTGATCGATGCCGGCCTGCCCGCCGACAGGCTGACCGTGGCCGTCGGTGACCTCGCCACCAAGCGCCCCCCGCGCGCTCCCCAGCTCGACATGACGGTGCAGCGCGGCAAGCACGACTGATCCTCCTGCCACCGCTTGCGCTCGGAAAAGCCGGTCCTAGATCCCGCCCATGGACCCCACCCTCATGTACCGGTCCGTGGTGCTCAACGTCGCCCACAACCGTTCGGTACAGCACATCGTGACCCGCCGCGCGTGGGCCCTGGCCCGGCGCTTCGTGGCCGGAACCACCGTCGAGGAAGCCCTGGCCGCCATCGACGCCCTCGAGTCGGAAGGCGTCCATGGGATCCTCGATCTGCTGGGCGAAATGGTCACCTCCGAGGCCGAGGTCACCCACTTCACGGAGAAGATCCGCGAACAAATCGTCGCCTTCGGCGCCCGGCCTTATCCCCGCTACGTCTCCGTCAAGCTCACCCAGATCGGGCTCGACCTCGACTTCACTCTCATGCTCGACGCCGCCCGCTCCATCGTGACCGAAGCGAAGCAGAACGACACGTTCGTCCGCATCGACATGGAAGACTCCCCGCGCGTGGACAACACCCTCCGCGCCTTCCGCTCCCTGCGCGAGGAGGGCTTCGACAACGTCGGCCTCGTCCTGCAATCCTGCCTCCGGCGCACCGAGAGCGACCTGCAATCCCTCCTCGACCTCCGGCCCAACCTGCGCATCGTCAAAGGCGCCTACAAGGAGCCCCCAGGTGTCGCTTTCCAGGACAAGTCCACCGTCGACGCCGCCTTCCTGTCCCTCGTCCGAACCAACCTCGCCGCCGGCAACCACACCGCCATCGCCACCCACGACGAACGCATCCTCGAGCAGATGCTGGCCTGGAACCGTGAGCATGAGATCCCCACGGAGAACGTCGAGTTCCAGATGCTCTACGGCATCCGGCGCGACCTGCAGCGACGCCTCGCCAGCGAGGGGCACTTCGTGCGCGCCTACGTACCGTTCGGGACCGAGTGGTACCCGTACTTCTCTCGACGGATCGCAGAGCGGCCCGAGAACGCCTGGTTCGTGGCGAAGGCGCTGCTCGCGGGGTGACAGCTCACCCCGTCGTGCAGTCCCCCGAAACAAGCCGTATGATGCAAAAACATGCTGCTCTCGAGGACGCCCCTCGCCCTTCTTCTGACCACCGCGGTCTTGTTTCTCGCCTGCAGCGAGGGCTCCACCCAGATCTACGGAGCGCCCCCTCCCGACGCCAGCGATGACACAACCGTCGACGTGGGCGCGGACACGGCGACCGACACGGGGACCGACGTAGCCGCGGACACGCACATTGACGTCGCCGATTCCGGCGATGCTGCCCCCGACGTGTGCGACACGGCCGAACCGGCAGGCGGTCCCTGCAGTCCGGGCGAACGACAGCGCGCCTGGTGCGGCCGATGCGGGCGAAAACAGCGCGTCTGCCCCGCGAGCGAGCAATGGGGGCAGTGGGGCGTGTGCGTGGAGGACCCCGCCGCCGAGTGCTCGCCTTGCGAATCAGCGACGGCTCCCTGCGGCTTCTGCGGGGAACAACCCGTGTGGTGTGACACGTCCGGCGAGAGGTGCCGGTGGGTGCGTGGCGCCTGCAGCGGAGAAGGCGAATGCGCGGCGGGAGCGTACCGTCGCGAGGTCGGCGCCTGCGAATCGGGGTTGCAGGAAACCATCTGGTGCGGCAGCGACTGCACCTGGGGTGGTTCGTCGGGCTGCGGACTCGGCCCTCGGTGGGAGCCGATCGAGCCAGCGCCGCTTGCTCCTCGGGTGGACTTCGTCGCCATCGGCTCCGTCCTCTGGGGAGGTTCCAACCTCGCCGGCACTGAAGTCTTCGACGACGGCGCATCCCTCCGCGTCGAACTCGACCAATGGGATGCCTGGCCCGCGTCGGGTGGCGCGACCTTCCCCGGACGTCGCGCCGCAAGCGTGGCAGCCTGGGACGAAGGGGTCCTGGTGTTCGGAGGCGAGAACGGTCAAGGCGAGGTCCTCGGCGACGGGGCCGTCGGGTCTCAGAACGAACCCTGGAGTCTCGTCTCCCCGCAGGGGGCCCCCTCCCCTCGCTCGGGAGCCACGGCCACCGCCCTGTCCGGCCTTTCCGTGTTGGTCTATGGCGGGCGCAGCGGGTTTGGGCCGGCAGCCCCGGGCGGCGCCGTGTATCATCCCTCTACGGATAGTTGGTCCGCGATCGACCCGTCGCTCCTCGGTGACCGGCAAGAGCACTCGGCCGTGCAGGACCCAGTCTCGGGAAAGGTCATCCTCTGGGGCGGCCGGTCCGGGAAGGGAGAGCCCCCTGCCGCGTCGGGCGCGATCTACGATCCGATTTTGCAAACGTGGTCGCCCATGGCGGACGCCCCGATCCGTCGCGCGGGCCACACGGCTGTATGGGAGCCGGCGACGAGCCGGATGTTCGTGCTGTTCGGTGAGGATGGCGCCTGGCCGGGACACCGCGGGGACGGCGCCTCCTATGATCCCGTCACGGATAGCTGGTCCTGGCTGCCCGACGTCAGCTCGAGGGGAGTCGTTCCCACGAGAGGGACGGCCGTGATCGTCAACCTTGGGGCGGTATGGGTGGTCGCAGAGAACCTCGCGGCGCGCCTCGACGCGCAGAGCTTGACCTGGGCGGCCGTGCCGACGCCCCCCGACTTTGTCGTGTTTCGCAGGGGGTGGGCCTGGCCCGACCTCGACGGCAAGGGCGTGGTCGCTGTGGTGTGGGGGCCTCCCTCGGGCCACGTGCTTCTCGACTACCCCTACCCGTAGCTGTGAGGCATCACCCCGTGGACGCCCCGCGCTCCGACTTGTCCAACAGCGTCGACAGCGCCCGCGTCGACACGACGACCTCCGCGAGCAGCACCACCACCGACACGATGAGAAAGATGAGCGAAGCCCCGAACATCACGTGCCCAAGCGTCGTCAGCGAGAAGAACAAGCACGTGGTGCTCACGGCCGCGGCCACGAAGCTGAGCGCCCCGGTGACCTCCATCCAGACGATCAACCGTAGTCGCGCCCGCAGCGATACGATTTGCTCGAGCACCGCCGGGTCGCCTCCCTCCTTCCACTCCTTGTGAAGCGCGCGGATGAGCTGCGCCAGCGTCAGGAAGCGGGCGTTGTACGAGAGGTACAGCAGCGACACCGCCGGGAAGATCATCGGCGGGACGTGAACAGGAAGGTCCATCGACGGGCAGCGTGGTGCAAGGCATCGACCCTGTCCATACTTCCCTTGCACCTTGTCCTCGCACGCCTGCTCCACGATACTAATCCCGTGATCCGTAGCTGCCGTCGTGTCCTTCTCGTCCTGCGCGCAATGGCCGTTGCCTCAGCGCCATTCCTCGCCGTCGCCTGCAACACCTACGACGACTCGCTCCTGCGCTACTCGGACGCGGCCACCGCAGACACCAACCTGGACGCTCCCTCCGACGCTCCCTCCGACGCTCCCTCCGACGCCGCCAGCGACTCCCTCGCCGACACCGCCCCCGAGGACGTCCTCGTGGACGCGACCGAAAGCGGACCGGACACGGGCATCGACGCCGGAGACGGCGCCCCGGAGGCGGACGCCGCGCAGGACGAGCCGTTCCCCTGCACCGCCGTGAACCTCGACTGCGACCACGACACCACCAATGGTTGCGAGACCTCCATCGAGACGAACGGCGCGCACTGTGGCGGATGCGGAAGTGACTGCCTGGGCGGCACGTGCACAGCGGGGGAGTGCCTGCCCTTCGCCCTCGCGACAGGACAAACGTCTCCGGCCGGACTTGCCGTCGAACCCGGGCCCGCCGGGCGCGTGTACTGGACGAACCGATCGGCCGACGGAACCATCGCTTCCGTGGACAAGACCGGAGGCCCCGTGATGGTCCACGCATCCGGACAAAATGTTCCGGGGGCCATCACCATGAACGCGACGCACCTCTTCTGGTCCAACGCGGCGACCGGCGCGAACGGCACAATCATGTCGGTGTCCAAGAGCGATGCCGCGGACGCAGGCGCCCCCAACGTTCTCGCCAGCGATCAGACTCTTCCCCTTGCCGTGGCCATCCACGGCAGCCGCGTGTACTGGACCAACGCCGTCAACAACGTCGGCTCGGTGTCGGCCGTCGACATCACCGGAGGTGTCGTCGACGTGATCGCCGCCAACCAGGACTTCCCTACGGGGCTCGCGGCGGACGATGCCGGCGTGTTCTGGGTCACGCATGACGGCGGCCAACTCATGACGCTCGACTTGTTGACCGTTCCACCGCAAATTCGCGTTCTCGCGTCGGACCTCGAGCAGCCGGCGGGGATCGTGCTGGACACCACGAACATCTACTGGTCGGAACTGTCGGGCAACATCCGCAAACAGAGCAAGCTCAGCGGCGCCACGCCCCAACTGCTCGCGGACCAGCAAGGCCTGCCCCTCAGCGTCGCGGTCGACGGGATCCACGTGTACTGGACCGAAAACTTGAACGGCACCATCGCCCGCACGCCCAAGGCAGGCGGCCCGGTCGAGACCGTGGCCTCCGCCCAAAACGGACCGATGTACGTCGCGGTTGACAACCTCACCGTCTACTGGACCAACAGCGGCGATGGTACGATCATGCGCAAGGTTAAATAGTCCCCCTCAAAGGAAGAACGACACGCCCACGCTCGTCGAGGGATACCCGATGCGCATCGTCAGCGACGCGTCGTCCGAGAAGTGCCAGCGCCCACCGAGGTACAAGACGAAGGGGTCGAGGGTGTCGTCCCCCGGGGATTGGAAGCGGATGGCCGCGCCCGGCTCCCCGAACACGGACCACTGGTCGTGCAGGAAGAAGTTCCACTGCATGACCACAGGAATCCACACGTAGCGCGCGCGGTCGTCGTCACAGTCCCGGTCCCGGTTCTCGGTCCCGTGGCAGACCTCGAAGGGGTAGTTCATCCAGTCGAGCCCCACCCCCAGTCCCACGGTGTTGTTGAGCCCGCTGATGAACCCGGGGTCCACCAACTCGAACGTCCCGCGAAACCCGAGCCCGTAGCCGCCCCCGTCGGCCGGGCCCGGAGGGTCCAACCACCCGAGGACAAGGTGCGGCTCCGCCTCGAAGTCGTAACGCGGATGCGCGTTCTGCTGCTGGATGACCGATTGCGCGCCCACCGTGCCCGAAAGCGCCAAGATCGAAAGGCAAGCAGACACGCTCAGCGCCTTCGTACCCAGATTCTGTCCGATGCTTCGATGCATGTGTCTTCTTCCGGCTGAAGCTGTTCCGCCCCCCTCTCTCTATGCGTACCGCTTCCGGTGCGTCAACTCTCTCGTCCCCTCCCAAACTTGCCCACCCCCCTCTTCCCCGGCAGACTCCTGTCATGGCCCGACCGCGAAGTACCGTCGTCTTGATCACCATCCTGCTCGGATCAGCCTTCGTGGCTCCGTCCTCGACGGCCTCCGCTCCCGCAGTCCCGGCCTGCGTCCAGTCCCAAGCCCAGTCCCGCTACCTCGGCTTCGCCTACGACCACATCGTCCTCATCACCAACCGCTGCGACAAAACCGCGTCGTGCTCCGTCACGACAAGCTCCAACCCCGAACCCATCCACGCCACCGTCGACGCAAATCAAGCGCGCGAGGTGCTCACCTTCCGGGCCAACCCCGCGCGCACGTTCACCTACGACCTTCGCTGTACCCTCGAGCGCTGACCGAAGGGGCAGCCTACAGCCGTCGGAGCGACGACCACGGAAACGGCTTCGGCCAGAAAGGCGTCTGCACCCCTCCTGCGGCCGGGTCGATCGTGAACCAGATCGCGTCACGCCGCGGTCGCAGCACGTGGAAGCTCTGCGCGGGCATGTAGCTCTGCCCGAGCAACGCGACCTGCTTGCCTTCGGCGTCCTTCGCCAGGTCGAGCACCAGCACAGTATGCCCCGGGTTCCCCGGCAAGATGAGGAAGTCCCCCGGCTGGATCTGCTCGATGGCAACCACCGCAGCCTGCCGCGCCAGCGCCACCGTGTTGGACCACGCGAACACCGCGTCCATGTACTTGCGAAACGACGCGTGGTCGTCCTTGCTCGGCCCTCCCCCGGGCGCCCATGCGATCGATTGCCCCCGCTGCACCACGCGCTCCCCCCGCTCCCACCGCGCATACGGCATGTCCGTCCCGCTGGCCGCGCGAAAGCTCATGTCCCTCCTGCCCCTCGACCACACCCACTCCCCGTGCAGCCGCATCACCGCGTCCGCGCACTGCTGAAGGTCGCCCTTCCCAATGTCGAGCGTCGAGACCGCCGTCAGATGCGGATGGTCCCCGGGCAAGATCGTGCCGCCCGCGTAGGAAAGTACCGGCGTCCCCGGGGCCGCGAGCGGCAAGCGTCGAAGCCACGCCCCAAACGAGCCCGCCTCCAGCGACACGCGAACGAACCCTTCGGGCGTCGCCACTCGGCGCAGCAGGTCGTCGTGCACCGCGAGCGCGCCGAGCGTGGTGTCCGCATGCCAGGGGTACTGCGTGAGGTCGAGGGGAGGAACACTTTCTTCCGCCGACCGAACAGGGGCAGAGTCCACCGCAGCGGTCACGCTCCCCGAGGGCGCCGCGGGTGGCGCCGTGCG